>NZ_JBSPZB010000001.1:0-312126 GCF_053851875.1 Bacillus sp. A015 | reverse complement strand
TCATTCCTCACTAAAGTCTGAAACGTTCTATCTTAACAGCATTGATCGAACGACGACCACCATCGTAGAACGCACTGTCAAAGAATACATTTATTATTATAACAACATTCGTATTCAAACGAAACTAAACAGCCAATCACCGATAAACTATCGGCAATTGGCTGTATAAAGGTGTTTTGATCCCTGTCTCAAAAACGGGGGTCAGTCCCCTCTTCCCCAGTTTTATTTCACAATAAATAAAATTCTTTTCCCATCAGGATAGCCGCTTATTTGGTGTCCGACCCATGAGCCTGCTCCCCTATTATCTGATGGACTGACATATTGAACACTTGCACCCTTTCCTCCCTCAAGACAAACCGCCATCGGCCATTCATCCCGGTCAAAGCCAGGCTTTGCGGGAATTCCTTTTAACGATTCTTGCCTGCGGACATCTGCCCCGTTTCGGTCAATGGTACACACATCTGGATGCCCTTTTCGAATGGCTTCTTGAATATGACTGCCTGTTTCAGGATACCGTTCCTTTGGAAATTGAATGACATGATCATAACGATCTGCCCCTTTTGCCGCCTGATCCTCTCCAAATCCACTTAATAACGCACCCATCCATATCACAAAGCATAGGACGACAGCAGTGAACCAGCCTCTCCTCATCTTCAAAAGCTTGTGACCTCCTCATACTTCTTCAGGCATGATCTTGACTTTAAGGAAATGAGTCATTTTTAATGTATGAGTGGTTAACGGATGACATGTGAAAAAAATGATGAGTATGAGCCACTTGATGAATCTCTCAGATTAGAAAAATAGAAAACCAGCAAATTCTGTTCAAAACAAAAAGGCTCGTCCCCTTTGAAGGAAACAAGCTTTATGCTCTATTTTTTATTGCGCTTTCGCATAGTTGACAAATTCAACAAAGGCTGCTGTAGCTTTTGGACCACCATTGATCGTTCCATTTGAATAGCCTGCGTTATGAACCCCGACGATTTGTTGGTTCTGATCCAGCATCGCAGAACCTGAATTTCCGCTAAACGTATCAATCGTATAGTATGCTAGATTCATATCTTCTCTCGTCACAGGACCTGACATCTCCCACTGTGACACCTTGCCAGTCGACCTCATTTTATCTCCTGGATATCCAGAAATTTTAATCGTTGTTCCAGTCAGATTTGTCACCTGACGGATGGAGCGGTAACCGACCGTATTTCCGATGTTCGTATCTGTTTTAATGACGGCAAAGTCATATTGGCTCGCACCTGTATTGATATATCCGCTTGGCACATAGAATTCAATCATGTTTGCTGAGCCGTTCACGGCCGTACTATCATTCATGCCTGGATACACAGACCCTTTTGCACTATAGCTTCTCGATGCTGTATTGTACACGCAGTGTCCGTTTGTCAAAATTTTGTTGGGGGCAATGAGTGTACCAGTACAGCTGGACCCGCCAAATGTAATATAAGCAATCGAATTGTATGGCGCAACTCTTGTGTTTGCTACTTTTGTTCTACCATCGTCTCCAATGACTACTTTTATTTGAAAGTCTTTTAAATATTTTGTTAGTGGTTTTACTTTTTCGCCAACAGTAGAAGAAAGATCATCCACTTTGTCAAAGGATGAGGGGGCTTTCGTATCATTGTGGAAATCACTTGAAGAGATTACCTTACCATCAGAAGTCACCATATCATAATCAGACGTTAGTACTGAATCCGAGGAAGCATGGGCAAAACTAGGCACACTTAAAGCACCAAAAACAAGTAGAGAAGGGATTAACATTTTCACCTTTTTCATCATATTCCTCCTTTATGTCCTATATCAAAAATCATACGATTGTTTCATATTGGAGTAAATGAGAGAATATTCTTATTTTTTACAAAATATTTCATTTTTAAATTAGGTGTTTTGTATCTTCCCAACATTCATTCTATCTACCTCTTTCTATGTAAACTGAAAAAAACCGCCAAATTGGCGGTTTTCGCTGTTTGTTAGCTCCATACATCTTTTACATATCTATTGTCATTCGAAAGTGATGTCAGCCAATTTTCAGCTGTTTCTTTCGAGCACTGTTTCACGGCTTGATACAGATCGACAAGTGTCGCCTCTACATCTGGTGCCATGACTTTTCCATCCCCGCAAATATACAGATACGCACCTTGATCAAGTAATTCAATAAGCATGTCGCCATCCTCTTTCATCAAGTGCTGGACATACACTTTTTGCTCATCGTAACGAGAGTAAGCCCTGTGGATGGTGACAACTCCTTTTTGCTCTGCCAGCTGCATTTCGTCAAAATACAGATCATCTTCATGAGGGTGACGGCAGCCAAAGTAAAGATGGGCTTCACCAAGTTGTTTTCCTTCATGCTGCCACACTTCTCTTGCCTGAACAAACCCTCTAAATGGGGCAATTCCTGTTCCTGGTCCGATCATGATCATCGGTACTTCAGGTGAAGGCGGCAGCTGGAATCCTTCCTGCGCTTCATGCAGGAAGCAGGCCACTTCTTCTCCTTCTTGCAGATCACATAAATAGTTTGATGCGACCCCGGCGTATTCTCCGCGGCCACTCCACGCTTCGCCTTTCACAACTGCTACTGTGATACTGACCCTTTCTTCATCTATCTTTGGTGAGCTAGAAATCGAGTAATAACGCGGCTTCAAACCAGGTAAAAGCGCCAAAAAGTGTACAAAGGGCAGCTCACACGCTTCATATTGATCTAATAAATCCAGCATGGTCACTCGCTTCTTTAATATGGATTCTTGATAGGATTCACCAGCCATTTGTTCAAGTTCTATTCGGTGAGGCGGACATACTGTATATTTTGCGAGCTCTCTTAGCTGCGTACGTGTCGCAGGCTCTTGAAGCTCAACATGTGACGCGAGTAGTTCTCTGATTTGAACCGGCTGATCTAATGGTAAATGACTTGCCTCTTTTTCAGAAGAAAGCTTAATATGCTGCTGAGGATCTAATTTAAAGCGATTGGTCACCCGCTGAACGAGTGCATCACTATTTTTCGGTACAATCCCGATATGATCCCCTTCTTTGTATTGTTTCCCTTCAGGCAATTTCAGTTCAATATGCCTTGTTTGCCGCGGGCTTTTTTCAGATTGTAATTCTGTATTTCTCAAGACAACAGCTGAAAAGGCACCATATGTTTTCGCCACAGGACGTTCCACTAACTCATTCGTATAAGCAACTGATAAATTTGGCTTTTCCTGATTTTTCTCTTGGAAAGTGATATTAAATTCTTTTGCAAGCTCTTCGAAAACAGTCTTCTGGAATATTTCTTTATCTTCATCCATGTCACCGCCTGCATCGCCTTCGCCTAAATCAGCAACACGCTTCGCTCCTTTTCTTTCAAGTGCCTCATCAATGAGACGCGGAATACGCTGATACGTACTCGCCCAATTTCGATCTCCACATCCAAAGACTGCAAATGTCACGTTTGATAAATCCTGCTCCTCATCCTGCGTCACCCAATCCACAAATTGTTTCGCATGTTCAGGCGCATGTCCGTTGTAGGAAGCCGTCACGATCAATACAGCGCCTGAAACTGGTAATTGGCGTGTATAGTCATCAAGTGGTGCAGTGGTTACGTCAAACCCTTTTGCTTTTCCGTCTTCAGCAAATTCGTTTGCCATTTGCTGCGCTGTGCCAAGATTTGATCCATACAAGACAAGCAGAGGTGTACCGTGACTGGCCACTTTTGACTCATCAGATGCAGTGCTTTTTTTCGCTTCCTCTTTCGGAGGTGCCATAAAGAATTGCTGCTTCCTTGGCCGCACTTTGATTTTAAAATCGTTTGGCTTAATCGTCAGAGATTCTTTTAAATCAAGTTCATATGATGTGTGATCAATCAATTCCAGATTGTGCAGAACCATAGCCAGAACCATAGTGGCTTCATGAAGTGCGAATTGCATACCAATACATGCACGCTGGCCGTTCCCAAAAGGCTTATAGGCATGCTGCGGGATTTTTTCAGGATTCATAAACCGCTCTGGTTTAAATTCTTCTGCATCCTCTCCCCAAACCGCTTGATCACGGTGTAATTTAGGAAGCAGCACAGTCACACTTTGGTTTTTCTCAATCGGATATTCCCCTCCGATCACTGTGTCTTCTTTAGCGTAAAGTGAGAAAGAAGGGGCAGTCGGCCAAAGTCGAAGTGCCTCATTTAACACCATACGGGTGTAGCTTAGCTTTTGTACCTGCTTAAATGTCGGCAGCCCGCCTTGCAGCACATCATCTGCTTCTTGAACGGCTTTCTTTAATTTATCTGGATTCTTTAGTAAGAAATAAATCGCAAATGATAGCAGACCGCTTGTCGTTTCATGCCCCGCTATTAAGAAGGTAATAATCTGATAACGGATATTTTCATCTGACAGACGCTCACCTGTTTCAGGATCCGTTGCATGCAGCATAAGGGACAGCAAATCATCGCCCGTTTCATCTTGTTTTTTACGTTCTTTAATAATGTCATCTACTAACTGTTTCATGAAGTCGACATTATGCTCAAATTCTTTTCTTCTTTTGATCATTAACTTATCTGCAATCGGCCATCTCTTCGATTGGTCCATCGCTTCATTTAAGCCTTTCAGCATGCTTTCGATGAATGGATGCTGATTTTCTTTATAAAAGCTGTTAAATCGAAAATCAAAACCGCAAAGCCCGATCGTATCTAACGTAAGCTTTGTCATATCCTCTGCTACTTCAATTTCTTCATCAAGGCCTGATCTTTGCCATTTTTGCACAAGCTGCGTTGCAATATCGAGCATCATCTCGTGATAGCCCTTTATGGCCTGCTGGCTAAACGCCGGCATCAAGATTTGATGAGCTTTTCTCCAGTTCGGTTCTTCTGTCCAGCTCGTAAATAACCCATCCCCTGCAAATGCTCTTGCTTTATCGAGACTAATCCCAATGTATTTATCAAAACGGCTCTCATCACATACTTCTTGAGCAAGCTCATGACTGGAAACAAAAACACTAGTTGTTTCTGAAAATTCAAATTGAAAGATCGGTCCAAGCTCATCTGCCAGCCGCCAAAAAGTTTGAGAAAGCTCTCCCTTTTTCAGCAGGGGAATATTTTTTAACGGTCCGTATGTTTTTGGTTTTGGAATGATTGATGTTTGTTGCATGTTCCCACTCCCTTTATTTCATTATGATGCAACGCTAATGGCGCGCCATAAACATTGCTCAATTTCCTCTAAAAATTCAATCGTTGGCTCTATTTCTTCTGCAAGGATCTGTTTATGAAGCTGTACAAAGGCACCAAATACAATCGATAAAATGGTTCTACCAGAGAGATTTGGGTGAATCCCATCCTTCTTCCCTTCTTCAAAGATGTGAAATAGTTCATTTAATAAATGCTGCATTTTCTCTTTGCTCGTCTCATCTAAGTAATGTGACCGTTTATCAATTTCTAAAAAATAAAGACCGCTTGGATTCTCCTTTGTAAACAAAACCAAGCAATAAAATACATGCTTGAAGTAAGCCCTAATACTTGTCTTTGGATCTGGACTGTTTTTGTTCATTTTTTCGATAAATGCAGTGAGGCTGCGCTGGTACAAAATATTGACGAGTGCTTCTTTGCTATCGAAATACCGATAAATGGTACCTGCTCCGACGTTGGCTCTTTTTGAAATCATCGGCATCGTGGTGCCATCAAAGCCTCGTTCAATAAATAAGTCCAGTGAAGCCTTCATGATCTGCTCTTGTTTATCAGGAGCTGCTGGCATTTTATCCCCCTCCTCTCGCTTTAGGAATGAATGTTCATTCCGCATGGGGTATATTATATTAATATTTTAATTTCTTCTATTTATACTTAAACACACTTATTTTACCCCGTCACCACATTTTCTGAAAATAATAATAATTGAGAAATGATACCTAGTTACATTGCATCCAAAGGACTTATAAATATTGGCAGTTTTGTGACATACGGGTGTCCTCAGCACTACACATTCATTCCTGATCGATTGGAGAATGAATGTGATCATCATAGGCATCAATATATACCTCCCTTTACTTGCGTGGACGGCGTATCCTCATGTACCCATTACAACATCATGATAAGCTTTTTTGTTTCATTCAATGGTTTCTTTAATGGAAAGCATTTTGACCTTCACTCCTTTCCTTTGTTCAGACTATATTATTAAACAAGGGCATTCA
This sequence comes from Bacillus sp. A015, assembly GCF_053851875.1. Taxonomy (NCBI): domain Bacteria; kingdom Bacillati; phylum Bacillota; class Bacilli; order Caryophanales; family Bacillaceae; genus Bacillus; species Bacillus sp. A015. Next base: position 305,970 of record NZ_JBSPZB010000001.1, on the reverse strand, counting down.
AAAAGGGTGATTGTTGCCAGTTAATCTACAACAATTTGAGGTGGAACATGTGTAATGATGATGAGTACAAGGTTTTAACAGGAGCTTGGATTGATGCGCTTGGTACAATCATTTCTGCAATTGCAGAAATCAGATCTTTAGCAGGAATGAATGAAATCAATAATAAACTTGTAGCAATCGGTGAAGGTCTGCAAGCAGTCGGATCTTTTGTTATAGCAATAGCGCCTGAGGAGAATTCTTATGCTTTTACTGGAAACTTAATTGATGGTGCTGGTGCATCAGCAAGCTCATTAGCTGCTTATTTACAAGATGTTGAGGGTGAAAATTCAGATAATCTTCGTCTAGAGATACTTGGTGATTCCTTTCAATCGATTGGTGCCTCTATCGCTGCTACTGGAGATTATATCATTGGAGAGCAACTGTTTGCTGTTGGTAATTCGATTCAAGCATTAGGTGCTGGTTTAGAAGCAATTGGTGGCGTTTATGAATTAAAAAACAAGGAAGAAAAAGCACAAATTCTATCCACTCTGGGGGCTATTTCACAGGCAATTGGTTCAAACTTTGTTGCCCTTCTCTTAACTGATGAGTTCATAGTCAGCAACATATGTCCATATAAAGAGACTTGGAGGGGCTAGAAATAGACCTATATATTGAGACTACTTGCTCGCCGCTTATCCTCTTTAAGCCATTTCAACCTTCCCTGATCCATATCGCTTTGAAGAATATGAAAACTCTTTTTTTATCAAAATATCAACACTTTTAATGATCTTTTTTTCTGCATATTTTCTGCACATAATAAGAGAAAGGACTAAAACAAAGATTATTTTAGCCCCTCTAGCAACTATCTCAGCTTTTGTTTAGAAAGACTCTTTTTTACACTATGCATTTATTTCGTCATGATTCAATTGGGCAGCTTCAGTTTGCTCAAATTGTGATCGCAGCTCAATAATTGAGTGGTTTCTCACATTCTCTGGATCCTGCTCAAGCAGCCACGTATAAAATCTTGCTTGCTCCGCCGTTTGCAAAGCCTGCATATATTTTTGTGTGGAACGTTTCTCGGCGACACGCTGCTTAATAGCACGCATCTGCTTCCAGAATTGATAATAAGGAAGCTTGAGCTTAGTCATAAAGCCTCTATCATCCTCAATGACATATCCCTCTTCTTTAATCGAGTCGTCATGAGATACTGCCTGATACCATTTATAAAAAGACGTCCAATCCTGGAACGCAGCCACTTTTTGCTTGCATGACATTCCAAGCTGTTCACTTAATCTTTTCACTTCAGCGAATGGTGCTTTTTTATAGCTCAGCTGCCGCTTCACAATATCAAGTAAAATAAGTTGATCTTGATCATATGTGATAATATGTGGATCTTTCTCTGGCAAAATGACTTCAAACACAAGAGATACATTGTTGTCACGTACGTATGATTTGATGTAGTCGACCTGCACATCGTCAAAGGTTGCATAAAATAGCTCTTCGACCCAGGAAGCATGCGGATTTTGCTTCACATGTGATGTATACGATTTGGACGTAAACACCAATTCATTTTCCATTTCGTTATACCCAACAGTTCCTAAGTATCCATTTGCTTTATCATATGCGGTGACAGGGAATTGAATGTGATTCACTAAATGCTGCATTCTTGTCTCAGGACGCTCATCAATGTTAAAAAATTTATTATAGCTTCTAGAAACAATCTGCTTTGAAGCCATATTGACAAACAAACCTCTTGCCTTCACATTCACGTCGTCCCATTGCCGTTCACTAAAAGCCTTTTTCGTGAAATTAAAAGATGAAATATGGTGCGGCAGCTTTAATTCCTGTACATATTCATGCTGATCTAAGTGAGCTAAAAAATCCTCCAGCGAAATATCTGGTTGAACAGAGACCGATTGTTTTTTCTCAGAGGCTCTATATACAGGATTGTCAATTTCATGTGTCTCAATCCCGTCAGCTGTGATTTTCAATACCCGCAGCTGTCCGCCAAATTCAACCTGACCTTCGAGGTTATAAGACCTTTCTGCTGCTTGAATAGGCAGCCTGTATAAATTGCGATGCCCGTGAATTTGAATGATATCTAATCCAGCTGTGTTTTGAACGAATAAGTGGTCTATGTCATCTGAATATTCCCCTACTCCGTGAATAAGCTGCTGGGTCGAGACATGCAGAAGCTCTTCTGGCAAATGAGCAAGCCCGCCATGGGTGACAAGATATGTCTGGCCATGGTACGTAAAATAAGTAAGCTGATGAAATGTTCTGACAAACTTTCTTACTTCTTTTAAATCAAAGTCTCCTGCTTCGATTTCAGGCGCAGTATGACGGTTAAACATGTTGCTTCTTACTTTTTCGCCATGTGCAAACCGGTATAAATGCTGATCATGATTGCCTTCGATCACAATGACATTCCGGCATTCTCTATGTGCGAGCATCCATTCTAAAACTTCCTTGTTTTCTATTCCTCTATCAAGCAAATCACCTGCAAAGATATAAAGTTCGTTTTCTTTGATGTCCCCTTGCAAATAGGTGTTAAGGGCTGTATGACAACCGTGAATATCACCGAAGACATGAATGGCCTCATATTGATCAAAGGATCGAGGCTGATAGGTCATCACATGCGGATATTCCTCTGGCTGCAAAACAGTCACCCATGACGGTACCTTTTCTGTTTTTAACCGTTCGTTCATTTGGTACAAAACAGACTCCCTCACAACTTTGTGCGGTTCGCGTGAGCGATTTTGCAGAAGGGCTGTTTCAAGTGGTACTTGCGTGAAATCGACGACATACACCCTGTAACGATACGTAGTGGCTAACGACTTATATTGAGAAATCGACTTGCTTATGACATGTGTCGCATCAATCACAGTAAAATCTCCACGTTCCATTCGGGCTGTGAGTAAATCAAATAATAAAGACCAGACTTTATGATCATGCTTGCTTGTAATCTCCGGTTTCCCATTGACTGATAACTGCGGCGGCTGGGTCAACAAACGGATCTGATCAGCTGATAAAGTATATGGCTCTAAGCCTTGCTCTTTGATCCAAGTTGACTTACCTACACCTGGGAGACCTCGTAAAAGGACTAAAGTTCTCATATTGGTTCTCCTTTAATGAGTGATATTTTACCTATTATAGATAAATTATGAATAAATCTCAATCCTTTATTGATTATGGTAATATATAGATAGAGGGGGAGGTTTTACGTATGTCTAATGGAGAGAATGTTGCATTCAATATTGGAGATATCATATTTCAAGTGATTTCTCTTCTATTCATCGCATTTATCGTGACAATCATGATCATCGCGTTTCGAATGATCAGAAAGAAACGTATGGAGTTGAAGAAAGTCGAGGCTAGATTAAACCAAGTCATTGAAAAAAATCATTTAAAAGAGTAAAAAATCCGGAGATTAACCGGATTTTTTTGTTTTCATCACGATCCCTTGACGCTGCTGCATCAAAAAGAAAAAGACACCTAAAAGGACAAGCAGACCGCCTAACATTTGAAACAGTGTGACTTTCTCTCCAAGCAGCCATACAGCAAGTATCGTGGCCCCAACGGGTTCGCCGAGAATACTCATTGAAATGGTTGTCGCATTGACATAGGTTAATAGCCAATTGTTAATGACATGAGACATGGTGGGAATAATGGCGAGCAATAAAAAGATTCCCCATTCTTTTCCCGGATAGCCTGTGAAAGAAGTGTGCTGAAGCAGGTTGAAAAGAATTAAAAAAAGGCCGGCAAAACCAAATACACAAAAACTATAAATCCAATGAGATATTTTTCTCACAGCCTGTTGGCCTATTAATAAATAACAAACAACTGCGATCACACTTAAAAAGGATAAAATATCTCCTACGATTGCCTCTTGGCTATGACCTATATCTCCCCACCCAATCATCAGTGCACCAACAATCGCCGCACACATCGTGAATATAGCAGACATCGTTGTTCGTTCACGGAAAATGAGAAATCCACCTAACAGGGACACCATCGGCTGAAGAGCGATGATAATCGTAGAGCTTGCCACTGTGGTCAGCTTCAGTGAGCCAAACCACAACACAAAATGGAGCCCTAAAAAAAAACCTGACATACATAAGAAAAACCAGTCTCTACGCTTAATCGAGAGAAACTCTTTTTTCCGCGGCAGGATAAACGGAAGCATCAAAACAGCCGCCAAGATCATTCGATACATACTTAAAATAGCAGCAGGAGCACTTGACCATTTCACAATAATTGCAGAGAACGAAATGGCAATAATTGAAATTACAAGCGGCACTGCGATTGACTTCTTTGGAGCAGTTGTATTTATTTCCATAAGCAGCTTCCTTTACATCAGCAGTAGATGAGCTTCTCACCTTGTATGTCGTCATCTTACTATGTCCATTCACCTAGAGGCAAGATGATTTTTTAAAATGTTTGAAAGCTGTTTTCATATAAAAAAAGGCTCTCTTCACGAAAGCCCTCATTCATCATCTATTAATAGATAAACGGCTCGAACCGGACCATGAACCCCAACCACTAAATTCATTTCAATATCGGCAGAATTACTCGGGCCTGATATGAAATGAATGGCTCCTTTCGCCCGCTCTCCCTCCTCTACCAAGCGATTGAGAGCCGAGACGGCCTGAATCATCCGCGGAACAATTGAGCTTTTTTCTATACACACGATATACATCATCGGTAAAAAATGAAGCGCTCTTCCTTGACCTTGATGAGATGAAAGAACAACTGTGCCAGATTCTGCAAGTGTGTAATCACTGAACACAACCGCATATTTCGCTTGTTCTGCCTGCCTTATATTTTCATCCCTTGATGCATCTGCATCCCAGCTGGTGACCGAGATTCCTTCTTTTTGCAAGCAAGCAAACATAGGATTGAATCCATATTGCTCAAAACGTCTATCACGCGAGGTCATCACGGGACCCTCTCCATACTCTGTCATCAATAATCGTAATAGAGAGGGCACTTCCTCCGGCGTTGTTTCTATCACTCTTGTATGAATTTGTTGACATTGCTTCTTCAATTGCTCCACCAATTCCTCTTTAGACAGAAGTCCGTTTGTTTCCCACTGTACTTGATGCTTCCATCCCGGACGCTGAATAGATGTAGATGGAGAGGAGCCTTTGCCTAATTGCTGCTGGATATGAGCTAAAAACGAATCTCGATGAGAAATGGTTCCCTTCATGACCGTTCCTCCTTTTGTTTCTTTTTAAACCAATCCCGAAATCTTTCTTTACTTGGAGCTGGCAGGTCACGAATATCTGTCCAATTCTTTAAAGGACCCATTCCTTTTGAAATCCGTCCGTTTGAAGCCATACGATTCATCAAAACAGGTGCTGCTTTTGTTCCGAATTGATACATCCCGGGAGTCGATGCCCCCATTCCGAACATTTTCATCGCCATCATTTCAGCTTTAGGCGCTCTCCCCTCTTTCTCAACGATGACTTGTCTATGTTTAATTAATAGCTCATGAAGTGGAATCTTCACTGGACAAGCATCCGTGCAAGCTGCGCAAAGGCTTGACGCAAAGGGGAGCTCTTGATAGTCATCATAGCCGCCAAGAAGAGGTGAGAGAACAGCTCCAATCGGACCCGGATAAATCGATCCGTACGAATGTCCGCCAACATGCCGGTAAACCGGGCACACATTGATACACGCTGCGCACCGGATGCATTGCAGAACAGGCTGAAAGGCTGTACCTAATATATTTGACCTTCCGTTATCAACAATGACCAAATGAAATTCTTCTGGCCCATCGACCTCTTCTTCTCCTTTTGGCCCCACGACAGAAATATAACTTGTTAATTTTTGACCAACTGCGCTTCTGCACAAAAGACCAACAAGGACATCCAGCTCCTCCATTGTTGGAACAAGCCGCTCCATCCCCATGACAGCTATATGCGTCTTTGGTATGGCCGTGACAAGATCCGCATTCCCTTCATTTGTCACAAGACAAATGGAACCTGTGTTGGCCACAGCAAAATTACAGCCGGTCACGCCAATATCTGCTTCGAGGAATTTTTCTCGTAAGATTGCTCTCACAAAGCTCGTCATATCTTCAGGGGTTTCTGACATGTCATATCCGAGCTTTTCGTGAAACACGTCCCGTATTTGTTCTTTCGTCATATGAAGGGCAGGTGCCACGATATGTGAAGGCGGTTCATGATCATCTACTTGCAGAATATATTCGCCAAGATCGCTTTCGATCACCTCACAGCCGATCTCTTCAAGTGCTTGATTCATTTCAATTTCTTCAGTGACCATTGATTTTGATTTGACAATCTTTTTGGCCGCTTTTTTTTGTGCCACACCTTGAATATACGCTGATGCCTCTTCCTTTGTTTTCGCAAAAAAGACATGACCTCCGCGTTCACTCACACTTTCGCTTAATTGATATAAGTAGTCATCAAGGTGAGCAAGTGTATGTTGTCTGATTTCCTCGCCAAGTTCACGCCACTTTTCCCAATTGCCAAGCTCTTCGCTTGCAGTCATCCGCCTTTGATACAGGCGCTCCTGTGCCGAGGAAACAGCTCCTCTCATGACAGCGTCTTCTAAGCCTTCCCCGATTCGCTCTTTAAAGGCCTTCTCTCCAATTTTCATACTCATATGCCGTTCCCCTCTTCGCGTCAGCGGCTATTTAATACTTCTGCGATATGCATCACCTGGATTGGTTTTTCAAGGCGGTTCAATCTTCCGCCAATATTCAGCAGGCATCCACAGTCAGCACCAATGATATATTCAGCGCCTGTTTCCTCTATGCTTTGCACTTTTTCATCGACCATCTGCTCAGATATGGGTGTCATTTTTACTGAAAAGGTACCTCCAAATCCGCAGCAATTTTCTGCTCGGGGCAAAGGTTCCATCGTCAAATCTTTGACATTTGACAACAGTGTGAAAGGCGCTTCCATAATTCTTAGCAGTCTCGTCATATGGCAGGAGGTATGGTAGGTTGCTTTTCCTTTAAAACTCGCACCTACATCTGTTACGTGTAAAATATCTACAATAAATTCCGTTAATTCATATGTTTTCGCAGCAAGTGCCTCAGCCCGAGCTGTCCACACTGGATCTTCTTTAAAAAGATGAGGATATTCTAAAAACATCGCCTTACAAGAACCTGATGGTGTCACGACATATTCAGCTGATTCAAAGGCTTTGATCATGTTTTTCGCTGCTTTGATGGTTTCTTTTGTATAGCCGCTGTTAAAGGCTGGCTGTCCGCAGCACACTTGTGCCTCTGGAAATTCCACTTCAACACCGAGCCGTTCTAACACCTCGACTGTCGCCTTTCCTACATTAGGCTGCATTGTGTCAATTAAACAGGTGACGAATAAATGGACTTTCATCGGCGAACTTCCCTTCTTTTGCTGCACTTTGATTTATATCTGGTCATCTGATGACTACAGAATAGACTTTGATTTCATTTTAATCCCAAATTTCTGAAATTTCAATGAAGTGATTTGTCTAAAATTTGTACATATTGCCATTATTGCTTCATGAAAAAACGCCCTTTTTACAGGGCGTGTGAAGATGTTTATGTTGAAATCAATTCACGAATTCTTTCTTCAATAGGTGTTAAGGGGCGTCCTAATAATGTTTCAAAATCATGGCTTTCAACAGCCAAGGCACCATCGCGAATGCCGCTTTGAATGGCTTTGACAAATGGCACAGCTTCTTTTGGCACGCCGTTAGAAGCTAAAAATTCTCCAAATGTGTCTACATCGATTTTTTCTACTTTGATCTCTTTTCCGCTCACCTCACTGACAATTTGTGCAAGTTCAGTGTGCGTCCGAAGAGGTCCTGACAATTCATATATTTCCTGGTCATGCACCGGAAGTGTTAACGCATTTGCCGCCGCTTCTGCATAGTCATTTCTTGTCGCCCAGCCAACTTTCCCTTCACCAATAGGGCTTAAAAATGGTGCGCCGCTGACTGATGCCAGAATGGTGTCTTTTTCATTTTCTACATACCAATTGTTTCTTAAAAGCACATGAGGGATGCCAGAGGCCAAAATGGCTTCTTCTGTTTTTGCATGGTCATGGGCAAGGACAAGCTGACTCTCTCTTGCATTGACAACACTCGTATAAACAATAAATGACACGTTTGCTGCTTTCGCCTCTTGGATGGCAGCTGTATGCTGCTTCACGCGGTCTCCTTCTGCAGTTGAAATCATCAAAAGACGGTCAATGCCTTGAAAGGCTGCCTTAAGGGTGTCTGGCTGAGTAAAGTCTCCGTGGCGTACATCCACCCCAGCTTCCTTCAAATGTGCTGCTTTTTGCGGGTCCCGAACACTCACCGCAATTTGTTCAGCCGGTACTTTTGTCAGTAAATGCTTGACGACTAAGGAACCAAGTTGTCCTGTTGCACCTGTTACTAATAATTTCATTTGTATGACCTCCTCATTTTGTGATTCGACGGTGATGCTTCATGGGTAGAACAGCTTCAGGCACATATTAGATCATTTGTTATAAACATATCGGTTACAACAAAAGGTGTAAAAAAAGCTCAAAGGGTATGAGCTTCTTCTAATCTTCCTCCATCAATAATTGCTTGATTGTCACTTGTCTTAGGCGATTTTCAAGTGCAGACTGCGCTTCTTTGAGTTCGTGCCGCAGTCTCGTATCCATGGCTTGACCAATCGGACATGCGATGACTGGCTGATGGAAGTTAAATAAATCTTCATCCTCGCTCACATCGACAGCACGGTACACATCTAAGAGCGTGATTTCCTCTGCCGGCCTTTTTAAATAAGCACCGCCTACTCCGCGGCGAATCTCAATAAGCCCCGCTCGTTTGAGCATTGCCATCATTTTTCGAACAATGACAGGATTTGAATTGACACTCTCTGCAATAAAATCACCTGTACACTCTTTTGGAAAACCTGCAATAAATGACAAAATATGAACAGCGATCGGATACCTGCTGCTAATTTGTTTCACAATCTTTCACCACCGTTGTAATCACTATAGTTACAATGAGGGGTTTTGTCAATCAATAAACGGATTTTTCTTTCTATCCCAATCTTCATATGCCATCATGTCGTGATGATCTGCTGCATCGATTTCAAGTGGTGCTATGCATTCAAGCAGATTTCCATCAGGGTCCAGAAAATAGATCGCTGCATGAAATTGCGGCGGATTATCGAGAACTAAAGGCTGCTCCTCTTCTGAAAAGCCAAACATTGGGTGAATGCTGATCCCTTTTTCTATCAGCCAAGCTTTGATCTGTTCAATGCTGGATGATTTAATTTGGAAGGCTACATGTCGAGTCGCTGGATGATATGGGATAGTGGACATATCTGCCTTCCATATTCCAAGCCAGCTCTTTCCTTTCTCAATCCATAAAAATGCCACTCTTTCATTTTCATAAGCAAGCGTTAATTCCAATTTTTCAAAAAATGATATGGATGCCTTCATATCACTCACGGGCAAATGGGCTTCATACAAGCCTTTGATCATCATGAAAATCACTCCTTTTCTACCCCCTATTTTGCTGGAGTTGACGTGAAAATGCCTCAGCAAAACGATGTATTTCATCCCATCCATTGGTTTGAGATTCTTGTATGTTTGATCCATTGCATATGGGGAAGGTGTTCAAATAAAAGAAAGGAGCGTCAATATGCCTTGGACAATGGAAGGTTATCCTGCTTCATTTCAGTCGTTAGAAAAAGTCATTCGAAAAAAAGCGCTTGAGATTGCGAACAAAATGATCCAGGAAGGCTATGACGAAAATAGAGCCCTCCCAATCGCGATCAGTCAAGCGAAAGAGTGGAAAAAGAACGCAACGGAGAAAGAGATAGAAGATTTTTCATCTAATGGTTCTGTCACACCTTCTAAAGAAAGCAGCTCCTCAAGGCCAGAGCTCATGGATCATGCGCAGCATGCCGTTAAACATGAAGAGGGCTGGGCGGTTCAGACAGAAAAAGCGAAACGTGCGAGCGAGGTTAAAGAAACGAAACAGGCTGCAATTGACCGTGCGAAAGAGATTTCATCTAAAAAAGGAACGTCCGTTGTCATTCACCGAAAAGACGGAACGATTCAGGACGTGTTAAAACCGCAATAAGACCGCCCGTAAGCGATCTTTTCTTACGCATTCTTTTCTTTTTTCGCTGGTGTTTTTCTTTTCTTTGGGGCTGCTTTTTTCGTTTTTGCTGGTTTAGATCGATCGATAGAAGCCTGTAGAGCTGCCATCAAATCGGTCACATTGGAAGATGGGTCTTTTTTGCCTGTCGTTTCTGGCTGAACCGTATGTTCTCCAGATATTTTATCCCCTATTAAATTCATCAGCTGTTCTCTGTATTCATCCTGATAAGCGGCTGGGTCGAATGTTGTGGTCAGCTGCTCGATTAAAAGGAGCGCTGTATCTAACTCCTTCTTCACGATATTTTCCTCTTGCGGAATATTTGGTACGTCTGATACTTGTCTAATCTCGTCAGGGAAATGAATGGTTTCCATCAGCAAAATATGTTCATAGCACCTGACGATTGCTAATTGCTCCTTCGAGCGGATCATCATCTTGGCCACCCCAATTTTCCCCGATTCCTCCAAGGCTTTTCTGAGTAATGAATAAGCCTTCGCTCCGCCCGTATCTGGTGATAAAAAATAACTTCTTTCATAATAGATCGGATCAATTTCTTCTATCTTCACAAAATCAATGATTTCGACGGCTTTTTCTTCATTTTCTTTTCGCAGCCTTTCTAGCTCTTCATCGTCCAATTCAATAAATTTATTTTTAGCATATTCGTATGCTTTCACTATTTGTTCTGGAGATACCTCTTCCCCACAATTGGCACAAACCTTTTTGTAGTTAATGGGCGTATGGCATTCTTTATGCAGCTGTCTTAATTTAATATCTTTGTTCTCTGTAGCGGTAAACAGCTTGACTGGAATATTGACCAATCCGAAGCTAATGCCGCCCTTCCAAACTGTATGCATCGTGACGCCTCCGTTCTTTTCTCCTTACTATGTAATGTTTTCTTCAGACTTATGTATGTTTATGAAAATTTCATCCCAATCTAAGAACACAAGATGTGAGGAAGTGAATAGCCCAATGAAACCTATGCGATTAACGTCTGCACATGATATTCCTGCCGGTGCAGACTGGCTGTATGAATTAAAATATGATGGCTTTCGAACCATTCTCGTGTGGGAAGAAGACGAGATTCATTTAGAGAGCAGGGCCGGAAAACGGTTAAACGAACAATTTCCAGAGGTGATTGACCAGTGTATACAATTAAAGGACCGGTTTGCTCCTTTTTTACCACTGACGCTTGACGGAGAATTGGTCTCTTTACTGAATGAACAGCAAAGCGATTTTGCGAAGGTTCAGCAAAGAGGCAGGATGAAAAACAAAGAAATCATTCGCTTGCAGGCTGAGCGGTTTCCATGTCATTTGATTGCGTTCGATCTATTGAGATGCAAAGGGAAATCCCTTGTTGATTTACCGCTGGTGGAAAGAAAAAACCGGTTACAGCAAGTATTCCAGGAGTCAGAGCTTCCGCCATCTGTACAGCTGGAGCATCCTTCCCTCCTTCAAATCATCCATACAGATCCAAGCCCTGAGTACATGAAAGAGCTGATGACGACGTATTTAGCGGAAGGACTAGTTGCTAAAAAAAAGACGAGTAAATGGCTGGACAATACCCGCTCTAAAGAATGGCTGAAAATCAAAAACTGGCGGTATGTATCTGTCATTGTGACCCGTTTTGATAAAGAAAATGGTTATTTCCAAGGCAGTATTTATCAAGATACTGCTCTCATTGAGGTTGTCCAATTCAAGCATGGTTTTTCTAAAGAAGAAGAGCAAACGCTCCGTCAGTTATTTCAAACAAAAGGAGATCTGATAGGAGCATCAGAATATGAAATCCCGCCATCTATTGTCGCAAATATTGCTTGTATATCCTTTGATGGGTCAGTGTTAAGAGAGCCCCGTTTTTCTTCATTTTTACTAGATGCGGATCCAGCTGCGTGTACATTTCAGCAAATGCTCAAGCAGCTGTTTCCGCTCCCTGCCGTCATTGACGTCACTCACCCTGAGAAACCAATTGTGCCGGCCCTTCATCTCAACAAGGCAGATTACTTACTTTATTTAAGACAAGCGGCTCCCTATCTATTGCCCTTTTTACGTGAAAGACGTCTCACTTTAATTCGGTTCCCTCATGGCACTGGAGGCGAATTCTTTTATCAAAAGTCGACGCCTGATTATGCGCCTGATTTTGTTGTGACAGATCAAGTTGAAGATATTCCTTATACGGTCTGTAATGATCCTAACACGTTACTTTGGCTCGGTAACCAGCTGGCGATGGAATTTCATATTCCTTTTGAAACAAGAGATACCGATCGACCGGCAGAAATCGTCTTTGATTTAGACCCGCCATCTGTCAAAGAATTTCACCTAGCCATAGAAGCAGCTAAGCGAATCAAAGCGCTTTTAGATGAACTCTTTCTCACAGCTTTTATCAAAACAAGCGGCGGAAAAGGACTTCAAGTTTACATTCCATTAAAGAAAAACGCCTTCACATACGATGAAACAAGACAATTCACAGCTTTTATATGCCAATTTTTATGTGAACAAGCACCTGATCTCTTTACTCTGGAACGTTTAAAGAAAAATCGCGGCAATCGTTTATATTTAGATTACCTTCAGCATGATGCTGGAAAAACAATCATCGCCCCATATTCCCCAAGAGGAAACGATCTTGGACTCGTTGCGACACCACTTGAATGGGAAGAACTGTATCAGAAAGAGCTTCATCCATCTATGTTTACCATGCCGGCTGTCATTGAGCGGCTAAAGGAAAAAGGCGATCCGTTTCGCCGCATAAGGCACCTTGTGAATGATGATGCTTTTAGACAAGTCTTACATCAGCTTCAAGACATTTTACCAGCTCATCAGATGGACTTTCGCGGTCATTAAGCGTTACACTTATTCATTAGAGAGTAAGAAAGGGATGACCATCTTGACCGCACATTCATTTCGAAACATAGCACTGATCTTCTTATGTCTTTCCGCAGGAATTGTGGATGTGATTGGCTATTTGAGCCTAGGACATGTGTTTACAGCAAATATGACGGGTAATATTGTGCTGCTTGGCATTGCAGCAGGAAGTTCATTGCAGCTAACAGCCCTTCATTCCATCACTGCACTGAGTGGGTTCGTTCTAGGTGTTTTACTTGCCGTTGTGATGGGCGGGAAGCATGAAAAAACGTTTTGGCCAAAAGCCGTTACACGTATCTTTATTATAGAAGTGATGATCTTGCTTCTATTTGCTCTCATGACCATTTTTCCTTATACACAGGGTGCTTATTTTATGCTGATTATTCTTTTAAGTATGGCCATGGGCATACAGACGACGGCCGCACGAAAATTAAATGTTGCTGGCATTTCAACAACTGTTCTAACGAGCACACTCGCTAATCTGTTTGAAGATTTGGCTCAGTGCTTATCACACAGGGAAAAAAGAAAAGCCCCTATTCAGCATGCGAGCTTGATGCGAATCGGTTCTATTGTCTTTTACTGCCTAGGTGCCGCTTTAGCTGCATACACTGATGCTTACGATCCGTTTATCATCATTTGGCTGCCTATCTGCATCCTTGGGGTCATTGTGATCACTGCTGCATTCAAGCACTTTCACCGATTGAAATAGCCAATCTCTAGATGGCTATTTCATCATTGTGATGAACCACTAATAACTTCTCACATAAAAACCAGGAGGACACCCCATGATGAACATGGAGCCATACGGATATCCAGAAAATGTCCCAAATCCGCCAAAGCCGATATGAGTGCCAACCGGTCCGATATGTGCTCCCCCTCCGCTAAAACCGCCTCCGTGAAAGCCTCCATATGCCCGTGGATACATACAATCACCTACCTTCAAGATCCACCTCATCTCATCATATGCATGACAAATGGAGCGGTGTTCGCGCTTTTTCTTTCACTTCTATGTACAATAGACCAATTTGATAAAATTTGAATGAAAAGTCCTGCAAAAAATTAAATTAAGCAAAGAAAGGTGACCTTTTTAACTTGTTGCTCTGCCCTATGTTTATTTAGAATAATGGGGCAGGTAACAAATTTGCACACCCCCTTTGTTGCGAATTCTTCTTATTAAACGTTCTTGCAGCGTTTAATAAGAAGAGCCTATTTAAACAAAAAACCCTTGCTGACGATCATCAACAAGGGCGAGATATGGCTGGGAGATTAACCACCAATGATTTTTTCTGCTACTTCGAATGAACCCGCAGCGTTTTGAGTTAGAACAGATGCAGCGATAGCTAAACCCACAACGAATAACACTTTTAAACCTGTTTTCATCTTAAATCAACCCCTTTCTTTTCATATGTAAATCCGATTCTAAACTTTTATTCAAGTAAAAAACAGACTGCTCATAAAGTGCTTGCTTTTCACAATACTTTGCCGCAAAATGCGAAAGCTCTTTTACTTCATGATATTCATTCTTCTCTTCTAACTTTCTTAATTTCTCATCAATTTGCTGAAATCTTTGTGGCGCATTCGTTAAGTAAAGATCATGTACGATGCCTATTTTGAGCTGAAACACTTCATGAGAAGCATCTTTTATTCTGGCATATGCAGCCTCTATATATTGGCTTGCACGCTGCTTTTCACCAATCACACAGAGCTCCCGGCTGATCAGATACGTAGAATGGAAAAAGAAATCTGAATCATAATACTCTTGATGGGACATCGCTTTTTCAAGATGACATATTGATTCTTTCGGTTTGTTCCAAAATGAATATAAAATAGCCACATTGTGGTGATGCTGAGCCAGCATAAAGTCATCCTGCTCACTTGTCAAAACCTCTTCCACCAGACGATAATTCTCAAGCGCCTCTTCGTACCGGCCGATCTCTGTTAGATTAGCTGCAACGAGAGAGTATGAAAGTGCCGTTCTTCTTTCATAATGCTTGTGACGTTTATAGACGTGGAGGGCTCTGCGAATATAGCTTAATGAGAGCATAATATGACTAAGTCGATAGTAAAGCCAAGCCACCTTAAAATCAAAATCAGCACGTTCTATCTCACTTGGAATTTTATCTAAGAGCTTTTCAGCACTTTGATACATTTGCAATGCTACCTCATAATTTCCTTGGTGCTGCTCATACACACCCTCATAAAAATCGAAATAATAGGCAAGGCGATGAGACAGATCATCATCTTTTTTCCCAAAATGACCTTCTATACTTTTCGTTGATACATTCCCCTTTTGCCCTCTCAAATTGTACATGAGAATGTGATGCCTCTTCTCAAGCAGAGAATAATACATGTGGATATCAGCATCGTCAATTTCCTCTACTGCTTGTTTCGCTTTAGCAAATAATCGTTCTGCCTCATCTGCATGATCTTTTTTGATTTCCATGTTCCAGTCATTTAATAGTGATGCCAATTCCGCAACAGGAACTTTGCTCATTCTACACCCCCAATCACCTTCAGCTACATGACATGATTTCACTAAATATGGAACTTCTATTAGCAATTGCTAATTAGCCCATTTGACATCATTTTAATATGAATCACTTGAATCTTCAATAACCGTTTCCTTTGAAATGCGTTTCTTTCTCCTAGTCAATGATGTTTGCGCTAAAAATTCCGTCTTTTTTCTGATTAAAAGCAAAAGATCATCGTTCTTTTGTTATGTTTCTCTATATAATATGACCAAGAACTTCAGTGTCTCAGTAGCTCTAGCAGGGAAAAAAAGCCGTAAAACAAATTGCAGCTGACAGGTCGCAGGGCAAGGGTTTCAGAAGCACCGAAAAGCATAAAGGCTGAGACAGGTGAAATTCCTTAGGGAAACGTGTTGCCCTAGCCTATGTTTAGGATTCGGATCCCGTCTGAGGCTTATGAGGTCGATGGAAATGGAGGATAAAACATCATACATGTTTTTGAAGAATATATAAGCAACAGGAAAAGGAATTGATCACTTTTCAGCTGAAATTGTACAAGCTGGTTATGATCATGGGAAAAAGATGTTTCGCATGAAAGAAAGCTTGCCCATTGATTATCCTCTACTTAAAAAAATCATCGAATTTAATATCGAAGACAAAGCGGATTGTTCAACATTTTGGCGAAAATAATCAACACCCCGATCTGATTCCATAACAGATTGGGGTGTTTTTTGCAACATTTTATTCAGTTCTCTTCCCTACACATTTCTGTTCAAGCCATTCATAACATGACAGGATGGCATCAATAAATTTTTGGAATATCGGCAAACCAATAACAGCGACCGCTGTTAAACATGCTATGACAGCACCCGCTAAGACATCAAATGGATAATGAACCCCCACCCAAATTCTTGAAAATCCAACAGCGCTTGCAATAAAAAGCCAATAAATATGCCGTTTATGAAACAGCCAAAAGATCAGGCAAATAGAAAAAATAAAAATCGTGTGATCACTCGGAAAAGAGTTGTTCACTTCCTTATGGATCAGAAGATTGACATGACTCAATTCTGCAAAGGGCTGCTGATTAGAATAAAAGAATCCAGCGACTTTCCCAAGTACCTCTGCCAATGTGAAAGTAAGTCCAGCAGATATGACCACCATCCTATTTTTTCTGCCTCGATTTTGAAACCACATGACAAGAAGCATGAGCGCTACTAACAGCACTGTATATTCAGCTAATCCAATCAGCAACGGATTCAAATAATCGTGATCGATACTGAGCTGATTGATCGATCTAAACAACCGTTCATTATACTCCTGCATCTCATTTCATTCCTTTTACTCGATTTATGAAAAGGATAAATGAAAAAAGATGTCCGTTACATCGATCGAGCGAACAAAATAGAGGGATCATCTCACATTTTTGTCACTTCGTTGTCATCTTGATATCAAGATGCAAAACCCTTTCGTAGCTGAGACTATTGAGAGTGATGCTGCTCCCATTCCTTTTTCAGCAAAGCATATTGATAGGTGTTTTCATATTTAGGTGTGCCATCCTCATATGTAGTAAATGAAATAAACTCAAGAAAAAGGCCTTCTTTCCGCATCCCTAATCGCTCACATAATGTTTGTGAGCGGTCATTATCATCCTCTACGTATGCATAAAGCCGCCTCGCCCCCTTTTCCACAAATAAATATGACAAGAGAGCTTCAGCACTCTCACGCGCATATCCCTTCCCTTCATATGCTGCATTGAAATTCCAGCCTATCGAATACGTGTCAGGCTCCTCTTTCAAATGAAATAATTCACCGATGATCTGTTGACTTTCTTTTAAACAAACTGCTATATAAGAGTGATCTGCTTTTCTTTTTTGCACCTTAGCGGCAGCTTCTTCTAATGTAGAGATTTGATCATCAAGAAAACAATTCACTCTTGGATTAGACAAGTAATCTAGCATTCCTGCTGCATCTTCATCACAAAATGGTCTAAGAATTAACCGATTCGTTTCTAATTGATTCATTAGGCTCTCCTCACTGTTTCTGCTTTATTTCGTATTTTTAGTCTCTCCATATTTTAGATGACATGCACCACCTTTGACAATCAGATCATTGTGAAGTGTCTTCAAATAAACTAAACTCATCAAAAGCATTTTCGCTATTAAATAACATGATCAAAACGGTGGATGGCAACATCTTAGAGGCAAGTGAAGACATCATCTGTCACCAGGTGAACTGTAAAGGCTGGATTAGCCAAACAGATCAAAAGCAAATATCCAAATGTGTATAAAGACTATAAACGTTTATGTTCAGAACAAGGAGATGATTTATTAAGTTCCGTTCAGCTCATCACAACAAGCGACGGAAAAACAATTGCCAACTTATTTGCTCAAGCTGTGTACGGAAGAAAAGTAAAACAGACAGATTACGAAGCATTACGCAGCTGCTTTCAAAGCCTAAAAAATACAGGGACAAAGACAAATGAAGCGAAAAATCGAACTTCTATTGCCATTCCTTATGGGATCGGCTGCGGATTGGCGGGCGGCGATTGGACGATTGTCGAAGACATGATTGAAGAGGTACTGGGTGATTGTGAAGTGACGGTTTATCGGTTTAAATAAAGGGAAATGAGAGGTTCTTATGAAAAATATAAATACAGGTATACAAAAACCCTCCTTAATTTGGAGGGTAAAGAACTAATTGTTGTTTTCTTCTTTATTTTTAATATAATTCAACACAATTTCTTTATCTTCCTCATCTTCAGGGAAAATTCCCAAATTTTCATATTCCCAAATAGCCATTCGTTGATAGGTATTGTAATGAGAGTTCAATACATCATCATAATTAAAATCAATGGCAAATTGATTCCTATTCTTGATTTTTAGCGTTAAATTTGTCCAAGCTTTTTGCTCGTTAATTTTAAATTCATCTCTGAGTTTCTTAAAAGAATCCTGTAAATTAATTAATAAGTCATCATATATATTTTCACTGACCTCAAATATATCAGGAATATCATGAGAATAAATATATTCTTGTTGTTTGTTTGTATTAAAGAAAAAATAAACTTCACGAGAGTCATCCAGAATTTCCGCATATAGCAAAACATTCTCCCAATCAACAGGTATTATTTCATTTATTGTATTCAAAATTTCTTGATAAACTTCATTCGATGGTTCCATTTCCATTTGAATTAACCTCCTGACTTATTTTCAATCGATACCTTTTTAACTCTCCGATCTCCAATTTTATACTTAATTTTAAATAAAGTTGGTCGCATAGAATCTCCTTCATATCTAATGCTTCCTATGGAAACTGACACTGTCTCAGGTGGATCTTTCCTCAAGGCTGCCAACCACTCCTGCTCCATCTGATACCATTTCCCACCACTGCGATTAATCTGTGAATTCATCGGAAGTAGGTTATCAATATCCCCAGATCCTTTAAAAATAGACGCAATTAAATGCCCTCCATCATCATCCAGTAATCGATCAGGCTTTCCTGAATTGGATTGGGCGTATTGGTTTCTTTTAACCTCTCCGTATTTTAAATCATTAGCTTCGACTTTGACAATGCGTCCATAGTGATCGGTTGTGTATGTGTAGCCTTGTTTGGTTGAATAGACAACATTTGGTTTTAATACTTTTTTGCGTTTCCATCTGACATAATGATCTCCATATTTAACAACGGTCGGCGGTGATTTTGGTGCTGGTAATCGTCTGCCTGTCTTAGAGATTCCATATCCTGAATTGTTGTCTAGACGCTTTGCCATGGAGAGGAGTTTATTTTTGAGATTTTCTCCGTCAAAAACATTGTAAGGCAGTTTAGGGACACCTGCCATTTGGAACTTTGGTGAATATGGCAACAGGCGAGGAATAGAGACTCTGTCTATTGATTGTGCTCCTTGTTCAAGACCTTTCTTCACTGTAGTTTTGGCTGCTGTTGTTCCCGTTTTTGTAATGGTGCCTGCCCCTTTAGAACCAAAGACGATTTCTGCTAGAGAGCCAGTCGCATAGGCGAAACAATGTGATCGAGAATATGCATCACCATTAATCACTTCTTTTTGGAATGAGTCTGAAATCGATTTTCCAATCGCTTTGGATGTTACAATTGGATGTAAAACAGCCGTTACGACCGATTCAACGGCACCCCCGGGGTCTGTCATAAGATCGTAGATTCCAACTACTGTATCTTTGGCAATATCATATAGACCACCGTATAGGCAATTGTTGATTTTATCTTTTTTTGTTTCTGCTAAATTGTGTTTTAGTCGTGCAACATGCTCAGGTCACATAATAGCTGTCCATTTAATCGGACCTCTGTCTCTCAGGATACAATCACTCCTTTTTGAATGATGAAATAGCAACAGAACATACATTCTTTGCGAATGTGTTTCAAGAACTTTTGTTCGATGTAAATATTGGTATACAAAAACCCTCCTTTAATTTGGAGGGCACTGCGTTAGTTGTTTTCTTTTTTATTTTTAATATGATTCAACACAATTTCTTTATTTTTTTCATTTTCAGGTAGAAGTCCAAAAGTCTCATATTCCCAAACCTCTATTCTCTGAATACCATAAAGCCCTATATTGAGAATATCTTCGTATCCATAATCAATTGAGAATTTTCCCGATTTCTCCAGCTCGATAGTAGCTGTTGTCCAAGCACCTAAACCATTTTTTGTATATTCCTTTTTCAACTCTTCAAAAATTTCACTTAGTTCGAATAGTAAACTATTATAAATAGATTTACTTACTTCATACTTTTTTGAAATATCATGTCCAAATATTAACTCTTCACTATTAGGTTCAGTAAAATAAAAAGTAATCCCTGCAGAATCATCAAGTATTTCTGCGTACATCCAAACTTTATCCCAATCACATGGTATTATTTCATTAATTGATTCTGCTATTTCTTTGTAATAACGATCTAATGATTCCATAAATCTTAACCTCCAGGTTGATTCTTAATTAATTCTGTAATATACCGTTCTCCAATTTTATACTCAACTGAAAAACTAACGGGTCTTAATGAATCAGTCTTATAGATAGGCTCAATAATAACTTCTACTCGTTGAGGTGGAACCTCTTTTAGTGCAACCAACCATTCCTGTTCCATAGTGTACCATTTCCCACCACTTCTGTTGATCTGTGAATTCATCGGAAGCAGGTTATCAATATCCCCAGAACCTTTAAAAATAGATGCGATTAAATGACCTCCATCATCATTTAGTAATCGATCTGGCTTGCCTGAATTGGATTGGGCGTATTGGTTTCTTTTGACCTCTCCGTATTTTAAATCACTTGCTTCAACTTTGACAATGCGTCCGTAGTGATCTGTTGTGTAGGTGTATCCTTGCTTAGTTGAATAAACGACATTTGGTTTTAATACTTTTTTGCGTTTCCACCTTACATAATGATCTCCGTATTTGACGACGGTCGGTGGTGATTTAGGTGCTGGTAATCGCCTTCCCGTTTTGGAGATTCCATAGCCTGAATTATTATCTAAACGTTTTGCCATGGAAAGAAGTTTATTTTTGATATTCTCCCCGTCAAAAACGTTATACGGTAGTCTCCCCCCACCAGCTATTTGAAACTTTGGTGAGTATGGCAATAGATTCGGAATGGAGGCATTATCTATTGATTTTGCCCCTTGTTCAAGTCCTTTTTTAACGGTTGTTTTTGCTGCAGATGTCCCCGTTTTTGTAATGGCTCCTGCACCTTTAGAACCAAAAGCAATTTCTGCTAGAGAGCCTGCGGCATAGGCAAACCAGTGTGATCTTGAGTAGGCATCACCTTCAATGACCTCTTTTTGAAATGAGTCTGAAATAGATTTCCCAATTGCTTTCGATGTTTCAATTGGATGTGAAACAGCTGTCACAACTGATTCTACAGCCCCACCAGGGTCAGTGACAAGATCATATATTCCGGTCACTGTATCCTTTGCCACATCATATATACCAACTGCTGCGCCTTTTACACCATCAATGAAGACATTTGATGTTTCTTCCTGTGCTTTGATTTGGAGAAGCTGGCTGTAATACATTTTTTGATCGTAAGAAAGATTCTCATATCCAATTTCGTCTACAATCTCAAAGTATTTCTCTTCTGATATACACGAAGGATCATTGAGCTTTTCCTTCAATTCTTTGATTCTTCGTTTCTCTTTTTCTTCTTTTTTCACCTTTAAATATGCTTTCACTTGAGCATCAATTTTATCATGGTTCTTGTACACATCTGTCTTATGAAATGCTTTTGCATCATAATACATTGGCTGAGCATTCTTTCCTTTTCCTGTTGCAGCCATCATTTTTGTATAAAAAGTTGCAAGATGTTTCTCAATCGCTTCTGATTTTTCGTATTCTGTTTTTAGTGCATGATCTAATTTATGTACTGCCTCAATTGCATCTTTTCTTTTTTTGTTCGCATCATCTAAATGCTCATCTACCTCTTTGCTGGAAAATGTGCGTAAATCCATTAAATCACTGATATCGTCAAAAATAGCTGTGAGGGCTTCTTTTTGTTCCTTGACCATATCTTTATTGTTCTGAATGCCTTGCTTCAATTGAGCGTCTAAGAAATGCTCATCAATAAATGTACTCCCGCCTAATGATTCATCATCAAGCTTTCCTTTCACCCCATCTAAAAAAGCTTTTTGCATATCGATAAAATCAAGATAAGTGTCCGTATATAGCGCAAGATCATTATAAAAAGCTTTGATATTATCTGCACCTTTTCCAGTAAATTCATCACCTAATCCCGATACACTTTTTAATGCTTTTTTCAAATCTGTTATTTCTTCCCTAAGCTGTTGATATACCTTCGATCTTTTCTCTACAGCTGATATCAGGGAAGGAGCGTCTAATATCTTCATATGAAAAAGACTCCTTTAATGGCATATTCTTTTACTAGAATACCATAAGGAGTCTCATACTTTAATCCATTTTATCTATTTTCAACCATTAAACCTCTGTAGCGATCAATTAACACCTTATTTATGATCCTGCACCTCTTGAGGAAAGTAACACTGTATCACTTTTAGCATCTGCCTGAGTATGTTGAAAAACAGGCATTCCAAGAATTGTGCCTATAAGCAAAGCAGTACTAATAATCAACATTATTTTTTTCATGATCATATGACCTCCTTTCCTATAAGCGTACAAGATTTCAAAGCCAATTCCAAGAAGTAGTTACTCTCTTCATAAAGATTTAACTTTTTGTATATGGAGGCAACATCAGGAGCTAATGCCTCAATATCAACATATGCTTTTCTTTCTTCCAAAAGACATAGCCCTTTCTTGATGCCCTCATAGCTTTCCCGTGGTGTTGTATAACATTTCTCAAGGATATTGAATTTCAGAATAAAGTTTGTATTCTGCTGTTCTCTAGAAAAGGTTTTCCCCTCAGCAACCCAACTTATTGCCTGGTCCAACTGATTTGATTTATAACTTGATCTTGCAAATTCATACGCACATTGTAAGTAAGAAACAGGAGCTGACTGTTTTAGATCATCTGCGGAAATTGCTTTGTTGAAATATTCAATTGCTTCTATATGGTGGTCATCCTGAATTTTGAGAAATCCTAAATCATAATAAGCCAACGCTAACAATCTCTTATCATTCTTCTCAATCAGTCTATCAACACACTCCAAAAGCATTCTTTCAGCTTTGTCTAGTCTACCATCATCAATCAAATTCAGTGCCAACAACATATTACAGTTTATGGTCTGTATGCTGTAGCCTTCATGACCTTTGTAGATGTCCTTTGCTGTTTGTAGATGATGGTGAGAAAGTAGCGTGACCTTATTGAAATAGTAGAGTGTGCCAATTTTATAATGGAACTCAGCTTTTTCAATTTCATCATGAACCTTGTCCAATTGTCTTTCAGCTACTCTGAATAGGACTAGAGCTTCTGAATAGTTATTTTTTGCACTCTCATACATACCTTTGAAAAGATAAAAGTAAAACCTTAGCATGTCATCTGTTTTGACTCTTTCACTTTCTGTTATTGTTGGTTGCCCCACTAAATCTTCCATAAGTACCTTAAATCTGTAATCAAGAATATTGAAATAGAGTAAAACATCTTGATTTTCTTCCATTTCGCCTAACATATCTTGAATCTCATCCCTCAACTCTACTGCTTGTGAAACTTCCCTCTTTTTAATATGTAAATACCATTTGTTGAGAGTGTTTGCTACATCTACAGAGGAAATCAAACTCGACATCCCATTACCCCCTTGCTATCATTTCCTTTGTATAATTTTAACATGATATTTACAACATATGTAAAGTCGGGGTGTTCATTTATAAAGTTTTCGGTATCCCGCAAAATGCAAAAATGCTTATCTATAAAAGGTATGTTTTATGTAGAGTGCATTAAAAGAGGAACAACATGGCAGTACAGAATTAAACATAGGGATCCAGTAACACAAGAAATAACAGAGCTTTCTAAAGGTGGATTTAGTACAAAAAAGAAGCGCAAGTTGCTGTTTCAAAACATGAAGAATTGCTTAGAAGTGATATTGAAGTTGGTGGCGTAGAAACAACTTTAAAACATTTTTTTATCGAATGGTTAGAAGTCTATAAAAAAGGAAAAGTTGCAAAAAACACATTTAATATTTACAAGAGAAATTTCGAAAAAATTCCCCCCCTACTTCAAAGAGATTAAGCTAAAAGACATAACACCAATGACAATAAATAAATCACCAGACTTCCAAAGAGAACCTGGTGAAGAAGCATTCGGAAACACAAAAACATACCACTCGGAACGGACAATTAAGATTACTGAATCTCTTGCAAAGGAACTTCACGCTCATATGAATTGGATCAACGATAACAAAATGGTCTTTAATGAAATATATGATCATGATCTAGACCTTGTTTTCTGCAGAGAAAAAGGAGATCCTTTACCAAAGTCCTCCCTCTTCAATGCTCTAAAAAGAATATTAAAAAAAGATGAAATAGAAAATATCCCAATCCATGGACTAAGACACACTCATGCCGTTCTTTTGCTAGAAGCTGGCCAAAGCATGAAGTTCATCCAAGAAAGATTAAGACATAAAAATATAAGCATAACTTCTGACGTATATGCTCATATAAGTGAAAAACTCGAAAATAAATCTGTGGACAGTTTCGAGAATTACATCAACTCAATTCTGAGTTGAAATTTTTATTGAATTTGGTGGTCAAAAAGTGGTCAAACCTTTTTTTGGTTATGGTCACTATAAATTTGACCACCAAATTCTTTTCTTAAACCCTATTAAGTCAACGTTTCTCTATTAATACTGGGACATATACTGATCGCGTTCCCATGGGTGTACTTGGGTTCTAAACATATCCCATTCGATTTCTTTTGATTCGATGAAGTGCTCGAATAAGTGATCGCCTAGTGCGCTGATCATGACTTCGTTTGATTTCAGCAGCTCAAGCGCTTCTGCAAGTGTTGCAGGTAGGTCAGAGATACCGTTTTCAAGACGCTCTTCTTTGTCCATGACATAGATGTTTCTGTCGATTGGCGCTGGTGCGTCCAGTTTGTTTTTGATTCCGTCTAGACCTGCTGCAAGTAATACGCTTAGTGCAAGGTATGGGTTTGCAGATGGGTCTACGCTGCGCACTTCTACACGTGTGCTGATGCCGCGTGATGCAGGGATACGGATCAATGGACTGCGGTTTTGTGCACTCCATGCAACATAGCAAGGTGCTTCATAACCGGGTACAAGACGCTTGTAAGAGTTCACCGTAGGGTTTGTGACCGCTGTAAAGCTTGTTGCATGCTTGACGATCCCTGCGATAAAGTGTCTAGCCGTCTCGCTTAATTGTAAATCTGCTTTTTCATCAAAGAATGCGTTTTTGCCATTTTTGAATAATGATAGGTTACAGTGCATACCAGATCCGTTTACACCGAACAATGGTTTTGGCATAAATGTCGCATGAAGACCGTGCTTTCTTGCAATGGTTTTGACAACGAGTTTGAACGTTTGAATGTCATCACAAGAACGGATCGCGCCTGCATATTTGAAATCAATTTCATGCTGTCCAGGTGCTACTTCGTGGTGAGATGCTTCAATTTCAAAGCCCATTTCTTCAAGCTCTAGTACGATATCACGGCGGCAGTTTTCGCCTAGATCTGTTGGTGCAAGGTCAAAGTATCCACCTTTATCGTTTAGTTCAAGCGTTGGCTCGCCTTTTTCATCTAGTTTAAATAAGAAGAATTCTGGCTCAGGTCCAAGGTTGAAATCACTAAATCCTAGTTCTTCCATTTCCTTCAAGACACGCTTTAAGTTGTTACGAGGGTCTCCATCAAATGGTGTCCCGTCCGGCTTATAAATGTCACAAATAAAGCGTGCAACTTTACCTTTTTCTGCTGTCCAAGGGAAAATAACAAATGTGTTTAGATCTGGATATAGGTACATATCTGATTCTTCAATACGTACGAACCCTTCAATAGATGAACCGTCAAACATACATTTGTTATCGAGAGCTTTTTCTAACTGGCTCACAGGAATCTCAACATTTTTAATTGTTCCGAGAATGTCTGTAAATTGCAGACGGATGTACTTTACGTTTTCCTCATTTACTAATTTTACGATATCTTCTCTTGTGTACTTTGCCATTTCGTAAAACTCCTCCCCTACAAAAGGTAAAATGTTTATAGCAATGCTTTTGCTAATCTGTTAACGGAAGAACCTTGACATATCCCCCTGCCTAAAGGTCGTTCCTTGTTGGAAACGTCCAGCCTGAATGAGTTCCTTCTTCAGTAGCTTCCTGAGTTCATCATCTGTCAAGTTGTGCTTCGCTGTGGTTTTCTCCTCAGTCTTTGTTTCGGACGCAGGATTCTCCGCCTCAGCTTTGGCAAAAAGTTTTTTAATTCCTGCCATGTTTACACCTTGTTCGATGAGGTTTTTAATTTCTAGTAATTTATCAACATCATGGAAAGAAAATAATCGGCGATTCCCATCACTTCTTGCTGGAAATATTAAACCATTTTCCTCATAATAGCGAATTTGTCTTGCAGATAATTCTGTTAGCTGCATGACAATCCCAATTGGGAATAAAGGCATTGAGCGGCGAATGTTATCACTCATCTCAACTGTCTCCTCCTCTTTGCTTAAATTTATTATATGTCATGTTATATTATGTGTCAACGAAATGTTAGGAATATTAACATGGATTTTTTTATTGAGCAGGTACTTCGATAAAACCTTGTTCTAATAAGGCATCTACAGCACTGCAAATCGCATTTTTCACATGGGCATACGTGAGGCCGCCTTGAACGTAGGCGGTATAAGGAGGCCTGATCGGACCATCGGCTGATAATTCGATACTAGCTCCTTGCACAAAAGTGCCAGCTGCCATAATGACATCATCCTCATAGCCCGGCATATAGCT
This sequence comes from Bacillus sp. A015, assembly GCF_053851875.1. Taxonomy (NCBI): domain Bacteria; kingdom Bacillati; phylum Bacillota; class Bacilli; order Caryophanales; family Bacillaceae; genus Bacillus; species Bacillus sp. A015. The sequence goes on along the minus strand of NZ_JBSPZB010000001.1, from coordinate 279,187 downwards.
TGCATGCGGTGTGACGTGACTGTTGATCGGAGATGCATATTGAATGGCCTGGCAGAACGCAATCATTTTTTTAGGATCTCCAAATTCTACAGATTGAATCAAGTCCGTTCTTTTCGCATTCCACGCAGGGTTTGTTTGGAACCCAAGCTTTTCAAGAAAACGAGCCGTAAACACTGCACCCTTTAAGCTCTGCGCAACGACATGTGGTGCTAAGAAAAATCCTTGATACATTTCCTGGAGCGCATACAGCGATGCACCCGCTTCACTGCCGATGCCTGGAGATGTCATTCGATAAGAACAAGCTTCTACCCATTTCTCTTTTCCGACGATGTAGCCGCCTGTTTTGGCAAGACCGCCGCCTGGATTTTTAATGAGAGAACCGGCCATGAGGTCTGCTCCAACATGACACGGCTCTTGTAATTCAGTAAATTCACCATAACAGTTGTCAACAAACACAATGATTTCCTCATTGATCTCTTTCACAAATGAAATCATTTGTCCGATTTCTTCAATTGTAAAGGAGGGTCTTGAAGCATAGCCTTTTGAACGCTGGATGCCAATGACTTTTGTTTTAGAGGAAATAGACTCTTTTACTTTGTCGTAATCAACTGATCCATCTTGGCGCAAATCAATGGCTTTGTAGTCAATCTTGAAGTCTTTTAATGAGCCTGTCCCTTCTTTCCCGCGAATCCCGACAATTTCTTCTAGGGTGTCGTATGGCTTCCCTGTCATGTAGATCAATTCATCGCCTGGTCTTAGCACACCGAATAAGGCAATGGAAATCGCATGTGTTCCGGAAATAATTTGCGGGCGCACAAGGCCGCTTTCTCCTCCGAATACATCCGCATAGATCTTTTCCAATGTGTCTCTCCCCATATCATCATAGCCATATCCAGTTGTCGGATTAAAGTGAGAGTCACTGACTTTATGCTTTCGGTAGCTTTCAAGAACCCGCCACTCATTTTGTTCGCTCTTTTGATCAATTTGCTGATGCATGTGTAAAATCTCTTGTTCTGTTTCTGCTGCTACTTTTTCTAAAATGGTGCCATGTTTTAAAGTGTGAAACATCTTCATTTAGTTCCTTTCCTACAACATATACTTCTTGATTTGACCTAATATGGTCTGCTCCTCACCACTAAATCCGGTGATGTCATAAAGCTCTGCTTCTTTTTGAAATGCTAATGATTCCACGAGGGTTTCTGACTTTAATGCGGATATGAGCTTCCCTTCATACGCTGGAATCTTCACATGATATGGCTTTAAAAAGTCTTTTTTCAGCTCAGCCATCATATCTGCCTTTAATCGCTTCACGTCTTCCTCGCGTCTAGCACTGATTAAAATATGGCGCTGCTTTGAAGATGGGATAAAATCCGGTCTGATTTGATCTTCCTTGTTATAGACGGTCAGCATAGGAATACGGTCTGCTTCTAATTCTTCCAAAAGCTCATGAACCGTCCGTTCGTGTCCTTCGTAATCCTCATTAGAAGAATCGATCACATGAAGCAAATAATCTGCTTCCTTCACTTCTTCGAGTGTGGAGCGAAATGCGGCAATGAGTGTTGTTGGAAGGTCTTGAATAAAACCAACTGTATCTGAAATCAGCACACTGTAGCCAGATTCTAATGTCATCTTACGTGTCATTGGATCAAGTGTCGCAAACAGCAAATCTTCTTCATGACTATCAGCATCTGTTAACTGGTTAAACAAAGTGGATTTTCCGGCATTCGTATACCCGACAATGGCAATTTGGAAAACACCATTTTTCTTCCGTCGTTCTCGGTATCTTGTTCGGTGTTCTTTGACTGTAGATAATTGCCCATTAATTTCGTGAATACGGTTTCGAATATGGCGTCTATCTGTTTCAAGTTTTGTTTCACCTGGACCTCTTGCGCCAATTCCGCCCCCTTGTCTTGAGAGGCTGATCCCTTGTCCACTTAGTCTCGGCAAGGCATACTGAAGCTGGGCAAGCTCTATTTGCAGCTTCCCCTCTCTTGTACGGGCTCTTTTAGCAAAGATGTCTAAAATCAATTGGGTACGATCAATAATTTTCACATCTAAGGCAGTCGCCAAAGCTTTTAACTGGCTTGGAGAAAGCTCGTCGTTAAAAATAATGACATCACATGCTAATTCCTCGCAAAGTACTTCAAGCTCTTCTACTTTCCCTTTTCCGATGTATGTTGCGCTGTCTTGTCTATTTCTTTTCTGCGTCATCACGCTGACAGCTTCACCGCCAGCTGTTTTGGTTAAGGAAGCTAATTCTTCCATTGAGTATTGAAAGCGTTCATCCGTTACATGCGGCAATTGACAGCCGACAAGGATCGCTTTTTCAGTCATTTCGTGTTCATTCAACGTCAGTTGTTTCCTTTCTGTACTTAAGTTTTCAGTAGTACCATCATACCAAACACATCACACGTATACCACTATTCGGAGGCTTTATTTTAGCGTCTCTTCACAAAAAGGATACGCCATTTCAAGAAGGCGTATCCTCTTTCATTTGAAGGTCGTGACTTTTAATGGTAAGCAAATCTTTTTTATCGTAATGATCAACAAGAAGCAGCCTCATCGCCTGGGTTCGAATGGCCTTCTCAATGGTGTTTCGCACAAACCGGCCATTGCTGAATTTTGCAGGGCTTGTGGTACTTTTAATGTGCATCAAATAATCTCGCAGCTTCCATTCTGCTTCTTGGGTAAAGACATATTCCCTGTCAGCCATCATTCGTTTTGCAATATCCATAAGCTGATCGACTGTATAATCAGGAAAGCTGATATTGATTGGAAATCTTGATTGAAGGCCGGGATTTAAAGACAGAAAATGATCCATTTCCTTAGAGTAACCAGCAAGGATGAGAATAAATTCGTGCTGTTTATCCTCCATATGTTTAACAAGGGTATCAATCGCTTCTTTCCCAAAATCTTTTTCTCCTCCGCGGGCAAGAGAATAGGCTTCGTCAATGAACAAGATGCCGCCTAGTGATTTTTTAATTAAATCCCTTGTTTTCTGCGCAGTATGCCCAATGTACTCTCCGACGAGATCACCGCGTTCGGCTTCTATTAAGTGCCCCTTTGAGAGGACATTCATTTCAAAGAATAGCTTTCCGACAAGCCTCGCAACCGTTGTTTTCCCTGTGCCTGGATTCCCTTTGAACATCATATGAAGCGCTTGTTTTCCTACCTTTAATCCTTGTTCCTGTCTTTTTTGATTGACAAAAATCCAGGCATAAATCTCTTTTATGTTTCGTTTCATTTCATCCATACCGACAAGGCTGTTCATTTCACGCTCTATTTCCCGTAAGATGCTGTGTTTTGCCTCATTTTTCTGCAAGGCTTCTAGGTATTCTGCCTCTGAATCTGCATCAACCAATACTTGCTTTTGTCCGTTAAGTATAATATTGATTTGGCCGTTGTTTTTATATGTGACAGCTCGCTCCAACGTATTCACCTCTCGCTCTTCTCTCTTTATTCTATTCGGGTGGAGCTGTAATCGTGACAATCGCCCGCTTAAGCCCAAGTTTGCTGTCAAAATGACCCGAGATACCTGTTATTGTAGGGATTTCTGCGGTTTCCCAGGAAATGATGTGCTATCTCTATTGTATTCATCCATTTTGGGCGGACAAACCAACAATTTGCTTTTTCTTAGAAAAATGTAGCTTTTTGATCACAAATGATGCAGAAAAGGGTCCCAATGATTTCCGCATTTTGTACAGGCAATTCTTCTGTTTTCTCATAAAATAAAGACGAGGTGATGAATAGATGGTGAAAATTTTTATTGATCCTGGCCACGGAGGAACAGATTCTGGAGCTGCTGCTAATGGACTTTTGGAGAAAAATATAACACTTCAAATTGCGCTTTTACTAAGAGATATCTTGATTAGTGAATATGATGGGGTTTCCGTCCGCTTAAGTCGTTCAATTGACCAATCCGTCACTTTATCCCAGCGTACGAATGCCGCAAATAGCTGGGGAGCTGACTATTTCGTGTCTATTCATATTAATGCTGGCGGGGGCACAGGTTTTGAAAGTTATGTGTATCCTGGCGTTTCAGCACCGACAACCACGTATCGCAATGCCCTTCATGATGAAATTGTCCGCTCGGTTGATTTTGCCGACCGCGGCAAGAAAACTGCAAACTTCCACGTTCTTCGGGAAACTTCTATGTCCGCTATTTTAACAGAGAACGGTTTCATTGATACGACAGCTGATGCAAATAAGCTCCGCAATGCTTCCTTCCTTCAAGGCATCGCTCGCGCTCATGCCAATGGATTAGAGAAGGCCTTTCAGTTGAAAAAAAAAGCAGGTAATCTTTATAAAGTGCAGGCAGGGGCTTTCAAGGTGAAAGCCAATGCTGATGAACTGGCTGCCACACTTAGATCCAAAGGATTCGAAGCATTAGTCGTACTACGAGGCAGTATGTTCCGGGTGCAAGCTGGGGCTTTTCGTTCAAAGCAAAATGCGGATGACCTCGTAGCCAGATTGAAGCAGGCCGGTCACGACGCATTCGTTTTCCAATAAACTGAAGCTGTTATAACGAAACAAACCGGCTCAAGTCATCTGCAGAGCCGGTTTGTTGTTTATTGATTTATGCTAAGATGTTCACGACAAATTGAGACCACGTTTCAAGACGATCGAAGTATTCAGGCTTTTTCAAGTCAGCTACTTTCATCCATTTTCCTGAGATTTGATCTGTTTCTTTTACTTCCACATGAGCACCAGGTGATAATTCAAGGGCTGATAACAGCCCAATATGCACACGGCCGACACTGTTGTCATCATCATTGATTAATCCAAGGGTTTTCATCTCAAGTTTGTCTTTTTCTTGAATCGAAAGTTCCTCGTCCAGCTCACGATCCGTATTTTCTTTTAGGATCTCTGCAAAATCTTTTCCTTCGATAAAATTCATATGACCGCCAAAACCAAGAGATAACTTATGATGTAATCTTGTCTCTCCCCCGCCTTGAAGTCTTTCATATACATACACTTCGTCTTCACGCTTAATGACGACATAAGGAATCGGCTGTTTGAAGTCAGGATTTTCTTCTGCATCCCCTCTTCGCATCTGCTCGAAGTGCTCTTCGATTTCTTTCATGATCGTTTTGATTGTTTCCTCTTCACTATTCACCCCATTAAACGCAAGTGTTTCGTTTTGGAAAACACGTTTGCGCGGTGCGACTAAAATGATTTCATCCATTTTTCCCATGTTCGGTAACCTCCAGTTGTTTGTAACACGTTGTAAGAAATGGCAAAAAGCCAAAACGAGTGATGCGTTTTGACTTTTGCGTTTTACTTATGATTCATCTCCAAAGAAGAAGTCGTCATCTTTTAACGGCTCAACTGTTGCTTTTTTGTAGCCGTTCCCTTTCATTGAGAAGAAATCATGTGACTTTGTTTTTGTATTGAGTCCGTTCAATACAATCGGGTTAATCTCTTCTTCTTCAAAGTAAGGGGCAAATCCAAGGTTCATTAACGCTTTATTGGCATTGTAACGAATGAACTTTTTCACATCATGCGATAAATTGACTTGGTCATAAATATCCTCAGTGTAATGAAGCTCATTTTCATAAAGCTCGTTCAGCAAATCAATGGAGAAATCATATAGCTCTTTTTGCACGTCAGGTGTTTGTTTGTTGTAAATTTCTTGCGCTAATAACCCAACGTACACACCGTGAATCGCTTCGTCGCGCAAAATCAAGTTAATGATTTCACCACTTTGCATGAGCTTTCCTTGTCCATAGAAATAAAGCGGGTAGTAAAAGCCGCTATAAAATAGGAAGCTTTCTAAATAAACAGAAGCAACCATTGCTTTAAACAAGGAAATAGGATCATCCTTTTGAATCGAACGGTATAGACTTACAATCATATCAGCTTTCTTTTGCAAGAATTTATTTTTCTTGACCCATTCAAACACTTCACTAATGGTTTCAGTTGGTGCAAGTGTCATGAAGATATTTGAGTATGATTTCGCATGTACCGCATTTTCCATCATCGCCATAAAGTTCAACACCGCTTTACGCTGATGGCCGTCTACATGTTCTGCCACAATCGGCATACCTGTATTTCCTTGTTCTGTATCAAGTAAAGTCAGTCCAGCAAGTACCTTCATGTACGTATCCCGCTCTTCTTCACCTAAATACTTCCATGTCAAGAGATCCCCGTTTAAGGAAATCTCTTCAGGAAGCCAGAACTGCTTCACATTTTGGTTGTAAAACATTTGTGTAAAATCGTCTTCGTGTTTTGACCAGTTGGCTGCATCATAAATTTTTGTCACGTTAAACTCTCCTTTAATCAAACAACACAAGAAAGACAGCCTTCCTGCCCTGTATCCTTCGTTCTTGCATAATAAAGTGTCTTAATGCCTTTATGGTGTGCATACAGATCGATGCGGTTTAAGTCACGCGTTGTCATCGTATCTTTCAGGAATAATGTAAAGCTGATACCTTGATCGACGTGCTGCTGAATCGTTGCGATCATATCGACCACTTTAAACATGTCCATATCGTACGCTTCTTTATAGAAGAACCAGTTTTGCGCTGAAAGACCTGGCATTGGGTAATATGTTTTGCTGTTGCCGTATGTTCTTTCCTCGATACGTTCCATAATTGGCATAACAGATGCTGTTGCCGATTGAACATAAGAAATCGAACCTGTTGGTGCAATACATAATCTATAGCTATGGTACATCCCATTTTCCGCTACAAATTCTTTAAGTGCTTCCCAGTCTTCTTTTGTTGGAATGTGCATGCCTTCAAATAGTGCTGCCGCTTTTTCTGTTTTTGGTGTGAAATCATTCTCCACGTATTTATTAAAGTACTCACCAGTTGCATAGCCAGAACCCTCATAACGGTGGAATGTTTCTCCTTTTTCTTTTGCAAGCTCACTTGAGCGTTTAATCGAGTAATAGTTCACCATCATAAAGAACGTATTAGCGAAATCTCTTGCTTCTTCACTTTCATATGCCATTTGGTTTTGAGCTAAATACCCGTGAAGGTTCATCGCGCCAAGCCCAATTGATTTCATTGCTTTGTTTGCTTTTCTAACAGCCGGTGCATTGCGAATATCCGTTGTTTCAGATACAAGCGTTAATGAGTCTGTTGCAAGCTTGACTGTTTTTTCAATTGATTTGTTTTTCATGACATTCATGATATTTAATGAACCAAGGTTACAAGAAATATCCAGACCGATCTCATCTTCTTGATCATAGTCCGTGTAAGAAGATACCTCTGAAGCCTGAAGCACTTCTGAGCAAAGGTTTGAGAATTTCACACGTGAAATATGGTTCAGTGCATGCTCTCTATTCACATTATCTTGGAACATGATATATGGATAGCCTGATTCTGAGCGTAGAACAGCCAATTTTTCAAGAAGCTTTCTCGGATTGACTTTTTCTTTTTTAACTTTCGGGTTTTCTACAAGCTCGTCATACATTTCTTCCATGTCCATCTCATCAAGGTGCTGTCCATATTCTTTATAGACTGTGTGCGGATAGAAAGTGTAAGCTGTTTTATCTTCTCTTGCAAGCTCGATAAATTTGTCTGGGATGACAACACCAATGGAAAGTGTTTTCACACGAACATCTTCATCAGCAGAGATTTTTTTCGTATCTAAGAAATCATTGATATCTCTGTGGAAAATATTGAGGTAGGCACTGCCTGATCCCTGTCTTTGTCCCATTTGATCTGCATACCTGAATGCATTATCAAGAAGCTTCATCACGCCTACGACACCTTTTGTCGCGTTTTCTACATCTTTGATTGCTTCGCCTTTCGCACGAAGTTTTGACAGGTTCAAACTGACGCCGCCGCCTAGTTTCGAAAGCTGCATGGAAATATCAATCGCTCTTGAAATATCGTTTAAAGAGTCATTCACTTCAAGCAAGAAGCAGCTCACAAGCTCACCGCGTCTTTTACGTCCAGCGTTTAAAAATGTTGGAGTACTTGGCTGATATTCTTGGTTGATCATTAGTTCTACAAACTCAAGTGCTTTTTCTTTGTCTCCGCCCGCGAAGAAAAGAGCCACAACTGAAATGCGGTCTTCATAGCGTTCAAGAATTTTCTTTTTATCATTTGTTTTCAGTGCATAATCATTGTAAAACTTAAACGCACTCATAAATGATGGGAATCTAAATTTTTTGGCATATGCAGCTTCGAATACTTCTTTAATATCTGCCATGCTGTATTGCCTTAAAAATTCTTCCTCATAGTAGTCGTTTTCTATTAAGTAATCAATCTTCTCTTCTAAGTTGTGAAAGAAGACCGTGTTTTGATTAATATAATCTACGAAATAACTATGTACAGCTTCTTTGTCCTTATCGAACTGAAACTTTCCTTCTTTTTGAATCATAATCTCGTTATTTAATTGTATCCACTTCGGAACCTGATTTTGTGACAATTCTTTCTACCTCCTGTGTAAACAATTCAACATCCCTTTTTGTTCCGCTTAGTTCAAAGGTGTGCAAAATAGGAACTTGATATTGTTTAGAAATCGTATCGGCGCTTTTTGCAAAATTATCTCCCCACACTTTGTTGCCACTCACTGCTACACCTAGTAAAAGGTGAGCATTTTTCTCTAAAAAGGACTGAGTGGTACTAGGGACTTGTCCAAATCCTGTCGTAAAGGTGACGAGAATAAACGGCGTATCCAAAAACTCTTCTCCAGTCAATTTTTGTTTGTCTGTAAAAGGGGTCTTGTCCAAAAAGCGTTGAACATTTCCTGTTTTTGAATCAAATACGATTTGAATCAATTCCATCACGACCTAGTTTTTAGTATTGTTGATCATTTCGTTATTCACTATATATAGTATACTATGTTTTTTTAAAACACAACATATAGATGTTCGAAACGAAAAAAATCAACCAACCCGGCCGAACATTCATAGCCGAACTCGTACGTTCAAATAAATAGAGCAGAGCAGGATCTAAAAATAGACTGCCCTACTCCCTATTCAACTGAAACCGAAATCTATCATAACACGAAAAAAAATCGCTTAGTAGACTAGACTTTTTGTTTTATTTTTTGTAGGCATCGCACTGTAAATCTTCTGACACTTCTGTTATTTCCACTTCAACACCCAATTCTTTTAGCACCTCTTCAAGCGCAGAGACGATTGAAGCTTCTCTCACTAATTCTTTCCCATTTACAGAAACGCTTGTTCCATATTCGAAACAGGAGTCGTCTTCACAAGTTTGTTCCCAGTGATTAATTTTAATTTTGTGTGTCATGAACTCATCCTTTTCTGTCTAGATGTCTGATGCATGATTATAGTGTAGCGACTTCACATACATTTGTAAATTGACGTGCTTAGCTTCCCCTCTTTTTCATCAAACTGATACACATGTACTTCATCATCTTTCACAACAGCAAAGTGATTATTTTTTAGCGCAACAGACGATTGTAAAATGCCTTTTACATGATCCTCGTCATTTTGATAAGAATCGTTTTGCCAATTTTCTTGTCTCGTTTCGATGTTTGAGATGGCGCAAGATCCAAATAAGACAACGATTCCAATCAAAAGGAGTATCACTCTAATCCTTCTTAATTCAAGTTCTGCATTTTCCATATAAATCCCCTCACCTTTTTAAAAGTCCAATAAGGAATCATACACAAAATGGCCAGAAAAGTTTCACGGCATACAAAATAGCCCCTCTGCACTGACAAAAAACGTAGCGGGTTCCGGCCGGTTTATTCGCAGATGCATGGGGCTATTAGGTACAAATTGTCCTATTCTAATTCTAGATTTACATTTTTTTGAGGTGCAAATGTAGAAATGGCGTGTTTATAAATAAGCTGCTGCTTCCCTTCTGTCTCAAGCAGCACTGTGAAATTGTCAAATCCTTTCACTTGACCGCGAAGCTGAAAGCCATTCAGTAAAAATACGGTGACAAATGTATTGTCTTTGCGGATCTGATTCAAAAATTGGTCCTGAATATTAATCGGTTTCATGTTTCGTCCTCCTTGATTCTGATAACTACAGTTTCGCTTTAAGTCCAAGCTTTCCTGCTATATATGCGAAAATTTCCTCTTTTTTGTCTGAAAAGTGGCAAGGTGGTGTCATATCAAACCAGGTGACATCCATTTTATTACGGAACCACGTAAACTGACGCTTCGCATATCGCCGGGAATTTTGCTTTAATTGCTCGATGGCTTCATTAAGAGAGCAGTCACCTTGAAAATAGGCATACAGTTCTTTATAACCAATTGCTTGAACAGACTGACAATCCTTCAAACCAGATTGATATAGCGCTCTCACTTCTTCCATTAAGCCTTCATCTAACATGATATCAATTCTTTGATGAATGCGCTCGTACAAAAGCTCTCGCTCCATTTTCAGCCCAATGAAGGCTGTGTCGTAAAGAGGAACTTCCTGATGCCCGTTTTGCATCTCAGACATTTTTTGACCGGTTGTATGTATCACCTCTAGCGCCCGAATCACACGGCGGACGTTATTCGGATGGATCGCTTTTGCAGCGTCAGGATCTACTGCCTTTAGCTTTTCGTGCAGCTGAAGCGGCCCATGCTGCTGTTCAAACAGCGTCATTTCCTCTCTAAAGGCGGGGTCACTTTTCTCTTCGGTAAATGTGTAATCATATAAAACAGATTGAATATACAGACCTGTTCCGCCGACAATCATTGGCGTTTTTCCTCTACCCGCAATCTCTTTGATTTTCAAACGGACAAGCTGCTGAAATTCAGCTGTAGAAAATGATTCATCCGGCTGTTTCATATCAATTAGATGGTGCGGGACGCCATCCATTTCTTCAGGGGTGATTTTCGCTGTTCCAATATCCATTCCTTTATAAACCTGCATAGAATCCCCGCTGATGATCTCTCCATTAAATGCTTTGGCTATATCAATGCTCAGCTTTGTTTTCCCGACAGCCGTCGGTCCTACTAACACAATCACTGGTTGTTTCGCTTTTTTCATAACATCACTCTCTTTTACAAACTGCCTACAGTATAGCACAACTTCTCTTTCACTCCTATATACTGCCCTGCCCATCACCAGCCGATTGGTTCATTTCCCACCACTTCATATGTTTTTCCTTTCAAACGGTGCGTATGGGTTGGCCGCTCTTCATCTGGACTATAAACGACACCACCATATGGGATAGGGACAGAATCATTATAGGCAGAAAAGGTGACTTCCTCGATCTCATGATAATGCGTTCCATCCACTCTCGGAATCGCAGGCCCTGTGATGCCGTAGTATCTGTGGAAATGCCCTCTCTCAAAAGATGTGATTCCGCGGTAAAAATGAGTATGCTGATCGGTACTGCTTCCATTCACAGGCTGAGAAATACCTTCTATTAAATGATAATGCTCTTCTGTTACATCCGTACGTGCTTTATATGCATGAGCATGCGGCGGACATTTTGCCCAATCAGATGGATACAGGCCCATTTTTGACATTCCTCCTTATATTAGGCGGTCACCCAAACACATGTAGGCCATTCGCATACACTGATGTCAGTTACAGTGATTTTATGTGAGAGGAGCCTTTTTTTATGAATTATTTTGAAACACCGCCGTTTATTCAAGAAGACATGAGAAGACCTTTTGGGTTTGGACGCCCTGGCTTTGGGTTTGGAAGACCTGGCTTCGGTTATGGTAGACCTGGATTTTTTGGACCTCCATTTTTAGGTGGTTTTGCCGGAGGACTACTTGCTGGATCCCTGCTCGCTCCAGGATATGGATATCCTTATCCACCGCCATATCCGCCATATGGACCATACCCTTATTATTAAATATGACTATTTAGTGAAAACATCCTTTCATAAAATGAATCAATTGACACACTAGTTTTTCATGGGTTAACATTTACTTTACCGACCGTTCAGTAAAGTAGGTGTTTTTTTATGTCTAAAACCAAAAAAGAACAAATTTTTGAGGCAGCTGCTCGTACAATTTTAAAAGAAGGATTAAGTCAGCTGACCCTTCAGCAGGTAGCAGAGCATGCAAATATGACCAAAGCCGGCCTGCTTTATCATTTTTCAAGCAAGGAAGAGCTCATCCAAAAAATGAATGAGCACGCGATTGTCTGCTTTCGTCAGCAGCTCGAGTCGTATCAGGAAACATACAAAAACGAAAAGGCTCCTTATGTACGTGCATATATTTTGGCGACATTAAATGATCTTGATATGCAAAATACGACCCAGTTATGTACAAGCATGCTGGCCACTATGTCATTTGATGAAGCGTTATTGAACCCTTGGCGTGATTTTTATGCGGAGTTCAAAGAGAAAGCAGCTGAGGAAATAAACGATCCTGCGCTGAGCCAGCTGATCCGCCTTGCATGTGATGGGATATGGTTTTCAGAGATGTTTCAGCTTGAACCACTGAACCGAGAGGAAAAAACCCTTTTACTTCATCGGATTTTACACATATTAGAGGAGGGATGATGATGATCCTCGGATATCTTTTTTTAGCTGTTGCCATTTTTTCAGAAGCAATTGGGGCCGCGATGTTAAAACTATCAAATGGCTTTACGCGCTTTAAACCTAGTGCTGTCGTTGTCGCTGGCTATACACTTGCTTTTTATATGCTGTCATTAACACTTAACATTATTCCACTTAGCATGTCGTACGCAACATGGTCTGGGGTTGGTACCGTCCTCACGGCTTTTTTTGGCGTGCTCTTTTTTAAAGAAACCTTGAACCAGAGAGCAATCATTGGGATGGCTATGCTTGTCTTAGGGGTCGTACTTTTAAATATGTCATAAAGGATGTGAGGAGATCATGAAAGGAATGCTCTATTTAACAGGGGCCATTTTGACGGAGGTTTTTGGCAGTACGATGCTGAAGCTTTCGCAAGGTTTTACACAAGTGCTGCCGAGTATTGGGGTGCTGATCGGATTTGGATGTGCCTTTACTTTTCTTAGTTTGGCACTTAAAACAATTGAGCTCTCATCCGCCTATGCCACATGGTCTGGCGTCGGAACAGCACTCACCGCTCTTGTAGGGCTCGTGTTGTTTAACGAAACCATTCATATGAAAGGCTTCATCGGTCTTGCACTCGTGATATGCGGTGTGATTGTCTTAAATCAGTCCAAGAAACAAAAGGAAGAAAACAAAGAACAAATGGATCAAACCGAATGGACGTCATAAAAAAAGTCATTTTCTCCATGTAAAAGAGAAAATGACTTTTTTGCCTTAACGGCCGACTTGAATGGTTTCTTCTAAGGAAATGTCCACATTTCCCTGAACAGCTCTTGAGATCATACATGAGCTTTCGGCTTTATGTGCAAGCTTACGGGCTAGTTCAATATCATGCGTGGAAGCGGACTCTTTGAGGATAATGACAGGTCGATGAATGATTTTCTCATATGTAAACACACCATTTGTCACATCTACGACGGCCTCAGAGCTCATCGATAGATCCTCTTTCTCTAATTGACTCCGCTCCATCATGGCGGCAAGTGTAATGATATAACACGTGGCCGCTGCACCTAAGAGCATCTCATCTGGATTTGTTCCGATGCCCGGGCCGTCCATTTCTTTTGGAATCGAAATCTTCGTTTTTAATTGCTCACATGTAATTGTACCAACATCGTTACGCAGACCAGGCCAGTTTGCCTGAAGATGAAAATGATGACGCGCCATATCCGTCTCTCCTTTTGTTATCACTTTTTATAGTGTAACAAGAAGTCACCCTGCTTGTCTTAAGATGTGCACAATCCTTATGTATATTCTTCATCCAGCACCGTCCGAATCGCCCTGACATAACGGTAGAACGCTTCATTTTTCGTACTCGACCGCCTCCGAAAATCGAAACTGTCAAATAAAGCTTCACGTTGACTTCTACTGATCTCAAGCTGCACACTTCGCCCTGTTTTTGTAAGATTATTAATATTATGATTGCTCGTTCCGCTTAGGGATGCGTGTGCAACAGCAAGTTCAGCAGAAAATCCATTCCGCTCTAATGAGTTCACAATTTTCTCTGCACGGTCGTAATCGGTTCCGCCTACAAGAGTATGGTCAATTCCTTCCTCACCTCTATAGCCGTGCACTGCTAATACATAATCATGTGCTTTTGCCTGTGCGACTCCGATAGGTTCATCAAAGTTTGTGCTAGTAATATGAAGTTCTGACGCACTCTCCCTTAAACCTTCAAATAAATACGTAGAAAAATCGTTATCAAAAAAATGGACGATCTCGCTAACGCCGCCTTCAATTCTCCCGCCATGGGGTGACATCACAAGAAGACGGCTGCCAGGCACTGGGTTGGCTGTAATTTGATAGCTGCTTGTTGATTCGTTCTCTTCCAGTTCTTTAAAATTGCGATAAATATCATTTGAACCGCTTTCGTCTTCCCCACCTGATGACAATGGCTCATCATGTTCCTGTGCTTGCATGGTATAATAAACGCCCCATCCGATCGCAAGCAGGAGAAGCAAAGCAAAAAACTTCTTCATTCCCGTTCTCCTTTAACAGATTTCTAAGCCGTTTCTATGATTAATATTGAATCATCATTTCTTTTCATTTTTTCCACATTTTCTCTTCAAATTTGATCATAACACTCTAGATCATGAGATTCCTCAAAAATAAGATAATTGCATTTATATACACAGAAACGTCTCTCCTGTTTGAAAACAGAGTTAGAATAGTATGACAAACAAATGAAGTTATGTTTAAAATGACCTAGTCCTACCCAGTCTGTTTTCTTTAATTCGGCTTTTTTTTATGCGAATTTGATTTTTTTCAACTGTGACGCATCACATTTGTATGAGCATTGACCCTGTCTAGCCCCCCTTTTTCTGCAAAATCCATTGTTTCACTGATGCTCTAAGAAAAACTCTCCCACCTATCATCGGCAGATTCTACATGATTTCCACCTTTTTCTATTATTTTACAAAATGTAAGCGTTTTTCTTTTTAGAATAAATGAGCAAGCCGCCAATATGAAGAAAAGGAGGGACAAGAATCCGAACAAAGCAGCTTTCAGTCTCATAACGTAAGAGTGTACGAGAATTGATAGCTAGAATGGAGGGCATCACATGTTTGGATTTTCCATGGTGCAAATGGTCAGAACGCATGCTAGTAAACTGGATCAGCCGTTAAGAGAAACCGTCCTTCACCTCTATAAACCCTTTAAGTGGACGCCTTGTTTTCTTCATCGCTTTTTTGAAGGAAGATTAAAGAAGAAAAAGAAGCTTCGTGTGATCATTGAATTTAAGGAGGATGCAGTCGAAGCAGGTATTCAAAGTACAAAGCAGCTAATGAAAAAAAATAGAAAAACAAAGATAAAACAGCACTTTACCCACATCGATTGCTGCGCAGCTGATTTGACACCTGCTGCTTTAGAGGAACTGTTAGCGAATGGGGAGCATATTCGAAAGATTTATTTAGACCGACAAGTTCATGCGCTGCTCGATATCGCAACACAAGCAAGTCATGCTGACCAAGTCAAACGAAATGGCACGACATTAACCGGTGAAGGCATGACGGTGGCTGTCATTGATACGGGGATTTATCCGCATGAAGATTTAGATGGACGGATTCGCGGATTTGTGGATTTAGTCAAACAAAAAACGAAGCCTTATGACGATAACGGGCACGGTACTCACTGCGCTGGAGATGTGGCTGGAGACGGAGCCGCCTCAGACGGCTTATACAAGGGACCTGCCCCAAAAGCAAATCTCATTGGCGTGAAAGTGTTAAATAAACAAGGCGCTGGATCACTTTCTACTATTATAGAAGGTGTTGAGTGGTGCATACAGTTCAACGAAGACCATCCCGATGATCCAATTCATATTATGAGTATGTCACTAGGCGGAGATGCTCAGCGTTATGATGATGAACAAGATGATCCGATGGTGCGCGCTGTCAATGCGGCTTGGGATCAAGGCATTGTTGTTTGCGTCGCTGCTGGAAACTCTGGTCCTAACAGTCAAACGATTGCGAGCCCGGCTGTCAGTCAAAAAGTCATTACGGTCGGCGCCTATGATGACCGGAATACACCAGAATCAAGTGACGATATCGTGGCACCATTTTCGAGCAGAGGTCCAACTGTCTATGGTGAAGCAAAGCCAGATATCCTTGCACCAGGAGTCAACATCGTATCTCTCAGATCACCAAGATCCTTTTTGGATAAACTAGATAAATCAAGCAGAGTCGATGATGATTATACGACGCTATCTGGCACATCAATGGCAACACCGATTTGCGCCGGTATTTGCGCTCTTCTTTTAGAGCATTCCCCGGATTTAACACCTGATGATGTCAAAGCCCTATTAATAGAAAATACAAGCAAGTGGTCTGGAGATGATCCAATGATTTATGGAGCAGGTGCAATTGACGCAGAGAAAGCGATGAAAGAATAAATAAAAAAGCCCTTTACGTTTTTGCGTAAAGGGTGTTGTTTGTCTGTTTTTATGTGTGAAGTCTTTCATCTACTTGAGCAGCTGACATGTTATGCTTCGTTCTCATACATCTCATCTCCTTTTTGAATGTGCATACGCGCTTCGATCACAATTTCAAAAAAAGTGGAAGATTCCTTGTACATGTCGCGTTCCTTATAATAATTAGCCGCATCAAGTGCTAATTCCTCTAAATCAGCAAACATTTTTTTGCTTCTTAGACCAAAAAGTGCCGATCTCAATTGATCACCGCTGTCTTTCTCTATATAGAGCGCCTGCAAAAATTGGAATTTCAACTGATAAATCTCATCTTCCAATAAACAAGCCTGATTCATTCCTTTGGTTATGGCTTCACTCGCTCGCTCCATATCTCCGAGTTTAAAACAAGTAAGAGCAAGTGAAAACAATGATTTTATCATCGTGGCTGCTTGGTCTTTTTGATAAAGTGAAATGGCTTGTTCAAAAAAGACAGTTGCTGTATGGTACGTGCCCATACTATAATGACAAGTTCCTAAGTTATTAAGAGCCATCGCTTTAAAATAAGACGTGCATTCTTGTCTTTCCATCGCTTCACAGACCTTTAACGCTTTTTCTAAATAAGGAAGCGCTTTTTGGTGCTGATTGACATCAATCCAATTACCTGCCATCACAAAATCACATTGAATGCTTCTTTTTCCATAAAGCTGATGTTTCTTATAGATGTCTCTCGCTTTTTTGGCATAGTGCATAGAGAAATAGGTTTGTTTCATATGATAGTATACTTCAGCGATTTTATAGTAAAATTCCGCTTTTTCGATTTCATCTGTCACCAAGATCAGTTGATGTTCCGCATGCTTGTAATATGAAATGGCCTCGATATATCGGCGCTGGATAAACGCATACATCCCATGGAAAAAATGAAAGTAATAGCCCAGTAAGCCTGTCATCTCATCTTCTGCATCTTCAATTTCTTTAGGAAAGGACACAGCTTGAAGCGTTTCACTCCCTGCATGGACTGGCGTTAAGTGCTGAAGCATCATTTGATGGCGAAAATCCATTAGAGAATAATAAAGTAATAAATCTTGATCCTCTTCCATCTCATGAATTTTTTCTTCAACAAGGTGCTTCATGTCGTTTGCCTGTTCCACTTCAAATTTGCAAATATGCGTGTACCATTGATTGATCTTTACACCTACTTCGGAAGATGGTATTTTGTGTGCCACCCACTTCAGCCCCATTCTATCATATCAAACTGATAACTATTATTTTACATAATTTATGTTTTTAAGGCAAATTGTCATTTTTTTCATATTTCATCTTCAATTCGTGTGTTTCTATCTTTTTTACCAAGTTTAAATAGAGTACTTTTGCCCATCAAAACCTTTTTCTACGAAGATGGATCGAATTCTCTTAGCACTTTTTTTAAGGCACTAATATATCGTCTGAATGCTTTCTTCTTTCCTTTTCTCGTATCAAAATTGTCAAAAAAGGCTTCTCTCTGCGCCGTACTAATTTCTAGCTGAACACTTTCACCACTTGCATTTTGATTATTAATGTTTTTGGGATCTGTTCCAGAAAGCCGTTCCCCCTCTTGCACCATTTCTGCGGAAAAGCCACGATCTTTTAATTCTCGTACAACAGCTCTTTTCATTTCTGGGTTTGTCCCGCCAACTAACGTATGCCTTTTATCACTTTTATAGCCGTGGATGGAAACTGAAAAGGGATACGTTTTAATCATTTGAACCAAAATGGGTTCATCAAATTTTGTACTCGTGATATGCAAGTCTCGATTATTGTCTTGTTTCGTACCTTCAAACAAATACGTAGAGTACCTTTCTTGAAATGCTTCTACAATTTCACTTGTTCCTGGTTCAATTTCACCTCCATGAGGAGAAAATACGAGTAAATCACTACCACCCTTTTCGTGAAATTCTATCTCATAGCCGTCCCTTTCATGTCGTATGAGCTGTTTAAAACTTTCATATTGATCACCTTTTTTTCGCTCTTTCTTAAACTTTTCTACTTCTTCTTGATGTTGTTTTTGCTCTTTTTTTTCTTGAACGGAATGGCTGCATTTCACCATTAAAAGAGCACACAGGATCAGAAAGATGAATCCACATATAAGTAGCCTTTTCATTTCACCGCTCCTTTTCATTCTCTTAGATGCCATCTTATCGCATTATTTTACTATCAATGGCTAAGAAAATTCAAAGAATGTCCGGCTCTTTTTAACGAATCAGGAGAACTTACCTGTTTTTTTTATGTTGTCTAGGTATTTCAGACTTCTTTGAAACGCTCATTTGCAAGTAAAATTTAAATCCTATGACCTTATTTCAGATTTAGTAAAAAACTCCTGCAAAAATGGAAATATTACTCTTTTTTCAAACAAAAAAGCTGTAAACAAAAGGTGTATACCCTTCTGTTTACAGCCAATTACTGTATATCCATCATTAAACTCTTAATTCATTCTCTAAGACTGTCAGCACTTCATCTTGCGATAACCCTTGTGCAAGTGAAATTTCACTCACTAACATGCCTCGTGCATCTTCAAGCATTTTCTTTTCACTTGAATTTAATGCTTTCTTCTGATTTCGTCTCATCAGATCTTTCACAACGTCTGCACCATCTTCGATCGTACCTGTTTTTAGCTTTTTCAGATTTTCATCATATCTTTGCTTCCAAGTAAGCGTGTCGTCGTTTGTTTCTTCTGCAAAATTGTTCATCACAACTTTCAACGTTGCTTGATCAACTACCGGACGTATACCTAGTTGATTGATTCTGCCTCTTGGGATCATCATCTGCATATTCGGCATTTGAATCAGAAAATATTCCTCCGTCTTACCTAAAATTTCTTTTTCTTCCATTCCTTCAATCACACCGGCTCCATGCATAGGATAAACAATTTTATCACCTATTTGAAACAAATCCGCCACCTCCGAAAGTATTCACAATATGATTATAACACATTTCACCAGAGGATAAAAATTTATATTTTATCATGTTATTTTAGCAATAGTCAATTCTTTTCATTTGAGTTTTTAAAGAAAAAGCCTTTTTTACAAAACAAGCACCACCATCCAGTCCTCGTGTATCTTCCTTGCATATACTAGCATTGAGTCACATTTAGGAGGGATGACAATGTGCAAATGCAAATGCAAGTGCAAACATTCCCACTCAAACTGTTATAAGAAGCATGACGATCATCGCCATGTTGATCCATGTAAAGAAAAGAAGTTTTATCATAAAAAAGATGATTGGTTTGAGAGCGATTTTTGGGATACTTCTAGAAGCTACGATCCCTATTATTATCCTAAAAGTGTCTGCAGCAGCTGTAAGAAGCGTCGCAGAAGAAAGCATAGCACCTCATTTTAGTGTTTGACGCTTCACCTGCTTTTTGTTTTCCCGGCTGAAAAGCCGGTTTTTTTCTCGTGTGATTCACTTTTTCTTTCATATGGATAGGCTCATGAAACGGGTGACCCTCATAGGATATGGCAACCTGACAAAAAGGATGAGATACAAAATGAACAATATGAATAACCAGACCAATCATTACCACCAAGGAAATCCCTATCACACGTTTGAAAATGTGTATACAGCCAATCATGAGCATGTGATCGCACCAAACATGCATGAGCATATGAATAT
Organism: Bacillus sp. A015; assembly: GCF_053851875.1. NCBI lineage: Bacteria > Bacillati > Bacillota > Bacilli > Caryophanales > Bacillaceae > Bacillus > Bacillus sp. A015. Next base: position 259,219 of record NZ_JBSPZB010000001.1, on the reverse strand, counting down.
GCCAAACCATTATCATACTGGTAAAAAAGATGCTTATAGCGGACACTACCCGCATCACCATTCACCATATTCCCCGTATACGAATCAGCATGATTCATTTTCACATGTTCCAATGAAAGATCACCAGCATCTAGGCCACTATGGTGGTGGATATGGGATGCCTCCATATCAGCAGCCATACGGATATCAAAATATGCATATGATGCCACACCATCATATGGCAGGCCACGCTTACGGAATGAATCAACCTAATGCGTTCCTCCCCCGCTATTACTAAACAAATAGACAAAATAAGGGTATAATGTATCATTTAATGACATATAGGAATATGGTAATCTTGTAGGTAAATAATGGATGTTATTATCTATTATTTACCTATAATCAACCAAGGGGGAAGGAAGAAATGAAAAAAACATGGACAATCTTAATGATGGGGATGCTTACACTGGTCATGGCACTATCGGTACCGCTTGCCGCATCCGCTGAAGGAGCCAAGACGGAAGAAGGCAAAGCTTCGACCAATGCCAGACCAGCTGCACTTTATGCGAAAATTACAGGAGCAAGTAAGCAGGAATGGTCTTTTTCTGACATTGAGCTGACATACCGTCCAAATTCAGTCCTAAGTATCGGTGCAATTGAGTTTACATTGCCTGCAGGCTTTCAAGCCACAACAAAAGACATCTTTAACGGAAAAGCATTAAAAGACAGCTATATTTTGAATAGCGGAAAAACGGTCCGCATTCCGGCTAGAATCGATTTATTTGGAAGTTCACAATATACATTACAGCTTTCACATAAAGTACTCCCTGCGGCAGGTACATATACATTCCGTGCAGAAAATCGTGGAATCAGCATTGGTTCCACATTTTATGCAGAAGATACGATTGATATTAATAAACGACCAGTTGTCGTCACACCACCAAATCCTTGTGGATGTTAAATAAAAAACGCTCTAAGAGCGCCTTCAGATTTTTGACAAAGGGCTAAAATAAAGATTATTTTAGCTCTTTGTCTTCTTTTCAGCGTGATATGAAAACCCTTGAAGTCTAGTAAGGACGAGTACCAGAGCGAATTTGACATTCGTGAGCACTGGCACGCAGGAGTGACACCGAATGCGAGGGTTTGTCTACACGCTGAGCGCTCTAAGAGCGCTTTTTCTCATTGGTCACATGACCCGTTTAAACATTTTCTCCATTTCATATGTGGAGTGATGAATGATGATTGGTCGGCCGTGCGGACATGTGAATGGGTCCTTCGTTTGCCGGAGTTCATCTAATAAGGCTTTGATTTCATCATGACGCAAATGGCGATTTGCTTTAATAGAGCCTTTACAGCTCATCATGATCGCCGCTTCTTCTCTCAGTTTCTTGATATCAACACGCTTTTCATCAAGCACTTGTTGAATAATCTCTTCGATCAGTTCAGCCTCTTCTCCTTTCGGAAACCACTGCGGATGCGATCGAACGATGTAGCTTCCTGATCCGAAGGGTTCTAAGAAGACGCCCACTTTTGCTAGAATATCCTTATGCTCTTCAATGATCAGCATATCGTTTTTAGAGTAGTGAAATGTTAATGGGACGAGCATTTCTTGCACTTCCTGTTCGATCTCTCCTACCTTCTCACGATAATACTCATACTTGATTCTTTCTTGAGCCGCATGCTGATCTATGATATAAAGCCCTTGTTCATTTTGAGCCAAAATATATGTGCCATGCATTTGCCCAATTGGATACATCACAGGAACGCGGTCGTTTTCTGGAATCGTTTCTGTAACATCTTCTTTTAGTACTGTCTCTTCATATTCAAGTGAAGCTGCGGATTCCTCTAAATGAACATTCTCAGCTGGAGCTTCTTCATAAAATGCGGGTAATGATGCTCCCTTCTTCTCCTGCTCAGGCATCTCGTATGCTGCGGTTTGGCTTGTCTCGTATACAAACGATTCGAGCGGCTCCGGCTGATAGGATCGTGGTGTTTCCGTCCGGCTTGGGTTTCCTTGTTTCGCATCAAAGGTTAAGGATTGCTGCTCATTTTTCACAGCTGGCATTGGTGCTTTTTTTGGCACTGAAGCACTTGGAATGAGCTGCTGCTTTTGAAACACTTCCTTAATTCCTTGTTTAATCAGCTCATGAAGTTCCTGCTCTTTACTTAGTCTCACTTCAAGCTTCGAAGGATGAACGTTCACATCGACTAAAATTGGATCCATCTTCATCTCAATAAATGTAATCGGATGGCGACCGATCGGAAGCAGCGTGTGATACCCTTCATGGATGGCTTTCACGAGCGGGAAATGCTTTACATATCTGCCGTTTACAACAGAAGACATATAATTCCGCGATGCTCTTGTCACTTCTGGTAAGGAAATATACCCTTTCACTTCAAAATCAAGTGATTGTACGTGAAGTGGCAGCATTTTTTTCGCCACAGCCGTTCCATAAATGGCCGCAAGCACATGCCGTACATCTCCGTTTCCATTTGTCTGAAGTAAGACTTTCCCTTGATGACGCAAGCGAATCGATACTTCTGGATGAGCAAGTGCAATTCGGTTGACGACATCCGATATGTTGCCAAGCTCTGTATGAACGGTTTTCATGTATTTTAAGCGGGCTGGCGTATTATAAAATAAGTTGGTGACCACAATTTCGGTGCCGCGACGGCCAGAGGTTTTTGTCTCTGAAATGATCTTCCCGCCTTGGAGGGCTAAGTGCGTTCCAGCTCCTTTACCGGTACTTGTTTTCATTTCTAGGTGAGAGACGGACGCGATACTTGGCAGCGCCTCTCCCCTAAAACCTAGTGTTCTGACACGGAACAAATCATTTTCATCTTTGATTTTACTCGTTGCATGGCGCTGGAAGGCGAGCCTACAATCTTCAGCATCGATTCCAACACCATTATCAATGATTCTAATAGAAGAAAGACCTGCTTCTTCTACATCGATTTCAATGACTGTACTACTTGCATCGATCGCATTTTCCACAAGCTCCTTTACGACAGAAGCCGGCCGTTCGACCACTTCACCAGCAGCAATTTTATTTGATAGGTCATCGGATAACTGAATAATCTTTGCCATTTCTGCTCACCTCACCTTACATTATAATTTCTTTTGCAATTCATATAGCTTTGTCATGGCTTCCAGTGGTGTCATATCCATTAAGTTAAATGACTTTAATTCGTCGATCACCGCTTGATCTTTGTTTTTGAGGACGGCTTTTGTTTGCGGTTTTTCTTCCACTTCAAAGAAAGAAAGCTGCTGCTTCTCCTCGGGCTTTTCTGTTTTTGGAGCTGAAGCCACGTGCGGAATCACTTCATGTGATCCGCTCTCAAGCTCCGTTAAGATCGTCTGGGCTCTATCAATGATGGCATCAGGCAATTCAGCAAGCTGCGCTACATGAATGCCATAGCTTTTGTCAGCTGCACCTTCTTTGATTTGATGTAAGAAAACGACCGTTCCTTCATGCTCTTCAGCTCGTACATGGACATTCTTCAGCTCACTTAATTGAGACTCAAGTACCGTGAGCTCATGGTAATGTGTTGAGAAGAGGGTTTTGGCACCAATATGATCATGAACAAATTCAATGATCGCCTGTGCAAGAGCCATTCCATCATAGGTGCTTGTCCCGCGTCCAATCTCATCAAATAAAATCAAACTGTTTTTCGTTGCATGCACCATCGCATTTTTTGCTTCGAGCATCTCTACCATAAAAGTACTTTGACCTGAAATCAAATCATCTGCCGCACCAATACGTGTAAAGATTTGATCAAATATCGGAAGAGTCGCCTTTGATGCCGGCACAAAACAGCCAATCTGCGCAAGAATTGAGATGAGCGCCATTTGTCTCATATACGTGCTTTTCCCTGACATATTCGGTCCAGTAATGAGCAAGGTTTGTCTGCCTCTTCCCATATGGCAGTCATTCGGCACATACTCCTGGTGATCCATCACTTTTTCAACGACAGGGTGACGGCCATCAATGACATCCACCTCATCCTCTGAGAATTCGGGACGGACATAACGGCGTTTTTCGCTCACAGTGGCAAAGCATTGCAGCGCATCCAGCTCACTCATTTGTTTTCCGAGCAGCTGTAATCTAGGAATATAAGTTTTCACTTGTTCCCTAAGAGCTGTAAATAGTTCATATTCCAATTCGCTAATATTTGATTCTGCCTCAAGAATAAGGGCCTCTTTTTCTTTCAATTCAGGTGTGATATACCGCTCTGCATTGGCAAGGGTTTGTTTTCTTTCATAACGGCCTTCTTCCAGCAGATGCGTATTCGCCCGGGTCACTTCGATATAATAACCAAATACTTTATTAAAACCGACTTTTAAGGAACGAATGCCAGTATATTCTCTTTCTTGCTGTTCAAGCCGTGCAATCCAGTCCTTACCGTTTCGGCTGGCATCACGATATTCATCTAATTTTGCATTGTAGCCATCTTTAATCAAATTGCCTTCTTTTAACGTCATCGGCGGATTTTCAAAAAGAGCATCTTCTAATAAATCAAGCAAGTCACCACAAGGGTCAATATCATTCGCTCTTGATTTCGCTATTTCCTCTGGCAGTGAATGGACGAGCTCTTTAATGGCCGGTACTTGTTTTAAGGATTCCTTCAGCTGAATGAGATCGCGGGCATTCACATTTCCAAATGCCACGCGGCCTGCTAGACGCTCAAGATCATATACTTGCTTTAATCGTTCACGCAGATCCTCTCGTTCAAAGAAATGATCCATGAGAATTTGCACCATTTCCTGGCGTTCCTTAATTTGCGAAAGGCGAATTAACGGCCGATCGATCCATTGCTTGAGCAGTCTTCCGCCCATCGCTGTTTTTGTTTCATCTAGCAGCCATAATAAAGAGCCCTTTTTGCTTTTTGAACGGATCGTTTCTGTTAATTCAAGATTTCGCTTTGAGTAAAGATCAATTTTCATCGTTTGTTCAAGCTCAAACACTTGAACTTGCTGAAGGTGATCAAGACTTCTTTTTTGCGTTCTTCTTAAGTAGGCATATAGCGTTAAAAATGCTGATCTCAGATTTTCGTCAAGGTGGGAAACGAGCGGTTCAGCTTCATCCATTAATTGGCCGCTATCTTCGTATGAAATCGTTGCATGACAGCGCTCTTTAAGGGTCTTCACTGTTTCCTCATCCAGCTGCTTTGACACCACAATTTCTTTTGCACCGACAGAATAAATTTCAGACACAACCTCATCTAATCGATCGATGAAAGCGGCCATGTTTTCCCCTGTTGATAAATCGGAAAGCGCAAGGCCGTACCCATTTTGAAAGCTGGAAACAGACGCAATAAAGTTGTTCTCATTTTCACTAAGCCCTTTACCGTCCATGACCGTACCTGGTGTAATCAGTTGGACAACTTCTCTTTTGACCACACCTTTTGCCGTTTTAGGATCTTCCACCTGCTCACAAATGGCGACTTTGTAGCCCTTTGCAATCAACTGTTCTATGTATGCAGAAGCAGAATGATAAGGGACGCCGCACATTGGGATCGTCCCGCCGTCTCTGCTTGTTAACGTAATTTCTAGCTCTTGTGCCGCTTCTTTTGCGTCATCAAAAAACATTTCATAAAAATCGCCTAAGCGAAAAAATAAAAAGGCATCTTGATAATCTGCCTTGATCTTTAAATATTGCTGTATCATGGGCGTATAACTTGCCATATTTCTAATCCCTCACTATATCACTTTCGAATTCATACCATCTTACATTATAGCATAAAAAAGCACCTTTTTTTCCTAGATCGAGGCACAAAAAAACTAGGGAGATATGCGCCCTAGTCATCTATTACTCTTCTGGATCACCTGCTAGGAATTCTGGATGAATATCCTCTAACTCCTCATCCACTTCTTCTTCCCACTCGTGATCATCTTTTTCTTTCCAGCTTGAATTGACCTCTACGACAATTTTTGTTTCTCCTACCACTTCAGCAATGAATTCACGCTCCGCCTGAACAACAATTTTATTGCCATTAGGAGAAATGGTCACCTCTAAGCAATTGGGCTGCTGCAGCACTTTCGCAATCACTTCGTGTTCATCATCAAGGAAATTTTTATCTTTATATCTCAGTTTGATGATGTCTACATATTTCACACGTTCTGTGACCACTTCTGTTTTCGTGTTGTCAGCGTAAGAGTACCACACGTTAATATCAAATGTTCCTTCAATCTCAACAGTTTTACCGACCTTTTCAGCATCATACTTATGATTAATGATCCAACCACCTAGGATGCTGGTTGGTTTTTGCGATGGAGAAATGGTGTGTGTGCTTTGGGTGAATTTCCTCCCTTTTGCAACCACCGCTTTTGTAATAATCTCTCGGTATTCAGACATTCCGGCATGCCTCCTTGTTCTTGATCGTTTTATCTTATGCTGGGCATTCGTCTAGTGTGTCACGATTTTGAGCTTCATGTTCAATTAAATTCATTTCTGTTTCAGTGTATGCATGGTCGCCCATAAACTTGCCTTGAAAATTGGAAAAGTTGGAGAGTGAGAGATTTAGGTTGATGGAGCTTTGAAGTAGAGCGGGGAATTCCATTCTTAAATTGTTTCAAAAAAAGGTAACAAAAAACCCCGCAGGCGCGGGGTTTTCTCATTTAATGGAGCAACTTGGTGATGAATTTTTCATTTTTGAACCGGTTTCTCCTAATAATAGGTCACCGCCGGTTGAAAGAATGATTTCATCCGTTACTTGATTAGAAATCGTGTGCGCTACAAGCTGAAGCAGGGAATTGACCTCAATTTGTGATTCTTTGAATTCTTGAATCACTGGGATCTCATCCAGTTCTTCTTGCAGGGCATCGATTTTTTCTTCGACTTGCTTTAAGGCTTCGTGTTTGCCGTAATGCTTTAAATTTACAGCTTGTTTTTGAAGCGCCTTAATTTGATTAATGATCGTCGAAATTTTTGTATTTTCATTGATTTGTGCTTCTGCTTTCTTGAAGAAATCAACTTCTTCTGTTTCAGAAATCATTTTAGCGAGCTCTCTTGCGCGCTCGACAATCTCTTTCTTTGAATAAAGCGTCATTTTAATTCACCTCGATAGCTTCTCCAACCATTTCTCCGTCAAGAGACCAAGTTTTCGCTTGTGTGATTTTCACTTTGACGATGTTGCCAATCGCTTCTTTTGGTGCTTTAAAATTCACAAGCTTGCTTTTACTTGTATATCCGGCTAGGATCTCAGGATTATTTTTACTTTCACCCTCTACTAATACTTCGACAGTCTGCCCTTCATATTCCTTCATTTTTTTCGCGGAAATTTCATTCACGAGTGCATTCAGGCGCTGAAGGCGTTCTTTTTTCACACGCATTGGGACATTGTCTTTCATATTGGCTGCTGGTGTTCCTTCTCTTGGAGAGTAAATGAACGTATAAGCCGCATCAAACTCCACCTCACGATAGAGGGAAAGGGTTTCTTCAAACTGCTCATCTGTTTCATTTGGGAACCCAACGATAATGTCTGTTGTCAGGGAAGCATTTGGCATCGCTTCTTTGATTTTGCGCACAAGATCAAGGTAACGTTCACGGTCATATTTTCTCGCCATGAGTTTCAGCACAGAAGAACTTCCTGATTGAACTGGCAAGTGAATATGATCGAGCAGGTTGCCGCCCTTTGCAAGCACCTCAATTAAATGGTCATCAAAGTCACGCGGATGACTTGTTGTAAAACGGATACGCGGAATATCGATTTTACGCAGCTCATCCATCAGGTGGCCGAGACCATATTCCATGTCTTCAAAATCTTTTCCATACGCATTCACGTTTTGACCAAGAAGAGTAATTTCCTTATATCCTTCTGCCGCTAAACGTCTGACCTCTTGAATAATTTCATCTGGCCGGCGGCTTCTTTCCTTGCCGCGTGTGTAAGGCACGATACAGTATGTACAGAACTTATCACAGCCGTACATAATATTCACCCAGCCTTTGATTTTACCTTGGCGGGCTCTTGGAAGGTTTTCAATGACATCCCCTTCCTTCGACCAAACCTCGATGACCATTTCTTTTGAAAGGTAACATTCAGATAAAAGCTCCGGCAAGCGGTGAATGTTGTGCGTTCCGAAAATCAAGTCAACAAATGGATGTTTCTTCAAAATACGGTTGACGACAGATTCCTCTTGCGACATACATCCGCAGACACCTAAGATCAAATCTGGCTTTTCGCGTTTTAATGCTTTTAAATGACCAAGCTCTCCAAACACTTTGTTTTCCGCATTCTCGCGAATCGCACAAGTGTTTAATAAGATGACATTCGCATCTTCCGTTGAGTTTGTCGGTTCATAACCAAGTGCCATAAAGATCCCAGCCATCACTTCTGTGTCATGCTCGTTCATTTGACAGCCATATGTGCGAATATAAAACTTGCGGCCGTTCCCTAACCCTTGAAACCGCTCGTCAATTTGAAATTGATTGTATTCGACTTCTTCTTTACCCCGTTTTTTCGCATCTTTTAAGGAAGGCGGAATGTACACAGCTTCAAAATATTGGCTGTAGTCCTTCTCGGATTTTTTGTCCGATGAACTTACTTGTCCGCTCTCTTTTCTCTGCTTTTCATTCATGAATTTGTACTCCTTTCAAACCAAGCTCCACCCTACAGTATAGACTATTTTGTTATGAATTGAAAATAAATTCATATGAGGTTTTTCTATGAAAAATGCCTATTTAACAGGACAGTCATAACCATTCTCTTTATAAAAAGAAAAAGAGAGCCGCGCTCTCTCAATCAAGTATGTTCAGTTTTTTCGCTTCTTCTTCAATGATTGCCAGTGCACGGTCAAGTTCTTCTTTTGTGTGCTCTGCTGTGATGATGGCTCTAATTCTCGCTTTTCCTTTGGCAACAGTTGGGAAGGCTATGCCCTGAGCAAAGACACCTCGCTCTATTAATGCCTTTGAAAAGCGGAAAGTAAGTGCCTCGTCTCCAATCATCATCGGAATAATCGGTGTCTCTGTTGGTGCAACTTGAAATCCCAGATTGATGACCTTTTCTTTAAAATAGGCAGCGTTTTCCCAAAGCGTATCAATTCGCTCCGGTTCGTCTAACAGCACTTCAATCGCTTCTTCACACGCTCTAGTTACAGCTGGTGGATGTGAGGTGCTGAATAAAAACGGTCTTGCTTTATGCTTTAAGTAGTCGATTAAAACCGCAGAACCAGCCACGTAGCCGCCTAGCACACCGACAGCCTTACTAAGTGTCCCAACCTGAATGTGCACTCTGCCGTCGAGTTTAAAATGGTTGACTGTCCCGCGTCCATTTTCGCCAAGTACTCCTGACGCATGCGCATCGTCAACCATTACAAATGCGTCATATGCTTCTGCGAGTCTCACAATCTCAGGAAGCGGTGCAATATCTCCATCCATCGAGAACACACCATCTGTTACGATAAGCCGGGCGCGGTAATTCATAGATTTCTTTAAAATTTTCTCAAGCTCTTCCATATTGGAATGGGCGTATACTTTTTTATCTGCCTTTGTTAATCGAATGCCATCGATGATCGAGGCATGATTGAGCTCATCTGAAATCACAATATCATCTTTTGTTAAGATACTTGATAAGACCCCTTGGTTGGTCGTAAAACCTGATTGAAACACAAGGGCTGCCTCTGTCTTTTTAAATGAAGCGAGCTTTTTTTCAAGGCGTTCATGCATCGTCATTGTGCCGGCGATGGTTCGTACAGAACCTGTTCCTGCACCGAATTCATCAATCGCCTTTTTCGCTGCTTTCATCAGCCGTGGATGCGAGGTGAGGCCTAAGTAGTTATTTGAGGAGAGTTGTATAACGGATTGGTCATTTAATGTGACCACGGATGATTGTTTTGAGTCGATCTCTTTGAGCGTTTGGTGGGTGCCTTGCTGCTTCATTGTTTCTAATTCATCTTGTAAATACGTGAATTCTTTCATCATTTCTTCCCCCTTTGATATGATGGCATCATAAGCACGACCTTTCCGCATGTACCATTTCTCATGAGTTCAAACCCCTTTTCGAAATCTTCAAATGGCAGCGTATGGGTGACAACCGGCTGTACATCAATTGTATTCGTTCTTAAAAGCTCAGATACTTGACGCCACGTTTCAAACATTTTTCTCCCCGTGATCCCTTGAACAGTTAATCCCCTAAAAACAATTTGATTCGTAATGTCAATGGTCACTGGCCTTTCTGGCAAACTCAGTATATTGACTTTCCCTCCATTTGCACAAGCTTCGAGTGCTTGATGAATCGCCACTGGGTGTCCTGACATCTCACACATCACGTCTGCCCCTTCCATTCGCGTGAGCTGCTTAATCATCGCAACAGGATCATCTTTTCCGATATCCACGATATGGTCTGCGCCCATTTTCCTTGCAAGCTCAAGCCTGTATTCATTTTTATCAACGGCAAACACTTGGACAGCCCCAGAGGCTTTTGCGACTGCGATGGCCATTAAACCAATGGGTCCGCAGCCAAAAATCGCCATTGACTTACCTGAAACAGGTGTGTGCAACACTGTATGAACTGCATTTCCAAGCGGCTCTTGGATAGACGCAAGCTCCACTGGCATTTGGGCTGGATTGTGCCACACATTTTGTTCAGGTACTTTGACATACTCAGCAAAACAGCCATCAATGTCTACCCCTAAAATTTTCGTTTCACTGCACAAATGCTGCTGTCCTGTTAAACACATATAGCACTGATTACATACAATATGCGTCTCAGCCGATACAAAATCCCCTGCTTTTGCACGTGAGACTTGTTTACCCACTTTGACAACTTCCCCTGTAAATTCGTGTCCGAAAATGTAAGGTGCTTTGACCCTTCCCTTTGCCCAATTATCCCAATTATAAATATGCACATCTGTTCCGCATATCGATGTGGCTTTCACCTGGATCAATACTTCATGATCATTGATTTCTGGAATCGGCATGTCTATCAACACCGCTCCGTAAGCGCTTTCTTTTTTAACAATCGCTTTCATCATTCCACACATGACGTACAACCCCTTTGTTAAAAAACTTCTCCCAATCAGATTTTAACACGTATTATTTTAGTCGTAAATACCACTGTCTACTCAGTAGAGACAAATGAACACTCCACATAATTTTTTAGATATTTTTCTATAAAAAAAAGCAAATCTCCGAATAGAAGGAGATTTGCTTTAGCTGTCAGCGTTTTTTTGAAACGGCAACAACATATAGGGCCGGTACAATTAATAGTGTCAGAATCGTTGAGAAAAAGACACCTGATACAATGCAGATTGCAAGCGGCTTAAAGAGTGGGTCATTACTTAACGCAACAGGCATTAGGGCAACTAGTGCTGTAAATGCCGTTAATAAAATTGGTCTAATCCTTGCTCTTCCCGCTTCAATCACGGCTGTTCGTTGATCAAGACCTAGCTTGCGCCGCTGTTCAATAAATTCGAATAAGACAACCGCATTTCGAACCACGATGCCAGCTAATGATACAATCCCCATTGTCGCCATAAAGCTGAACGGCGTTTGCGTGACAAACAGTCCGATAACGGCTCCTGATATCGCTAAGTAAACAGTTCCTATCACTAAAAGTGGAAGCATCAATGAATTGAACTGGAAGGCGATCGTCACATAAATGAGCAGCAAGACAACTCCAAATAAAAGACTAATTTCAATAAAAAATTGGGTCTGATCTTCATTTTCTCCACCTTGAGAAATGGTCAAATCCTTCGCTGCATCACTTTTTTCGACTTGATTGACAACTTCTTTCATATCGTCTTTAAATGTATCTGACGTTCCAGGGTACGCCTTTAACGTGATGGTCGGAATACCATTTTCATGTGGAATGCTCTCGTACTGCTCTGTCTCTTTTTCTTTCACATATCGGCTAAGTGGCTCCAGTGAAGGCACACCACCCTCATTTGTATTCACAGGCACTTTGATTTCGTTTAGCTTCAGGCTATTTTGATGTGTACCCATGTCCTGTTTGACCACGAGATCAATGTCCTCTGTTCCTTGTTTAAAGGTGCCTAATGGGAGTCCTTCTGTCACAAGACCAAGCTGTCTACTGACAAACTGAGCGCTGAGCCCATTCTCTGCCATACGATCACGGTTTAATTCAAATGAGATGGTTTTCACCGGCTGATTGACATCGTCCGTGATCAAGCTTGCTCCATTTTCTTTCATTTCTTTTGTAAGCGTTCCTTTGATATCAATCAGCTTTGAAAAAGAGTCACCCGCAATGGTTACAGTCACAGGCGCTCCGGTTGGCGGCCCTTGAACAATGGTTTTCATAAAGATATCAGCATCTTTAAATTTCTCTCGCAAAGGCTCTGTCATACGGTCAATCAATGCTTTACTTGTCATCTGTTCATTGTCTACTCTCACGACAACCTGACCAGTATGGTCACTTGCGTTTGAGATGCTTTCATTAAACAAGTTCGGCACACCGCCACCTGCAAAAATGGCCGTCTCTTCAATGCCTTTTTGCTGTTTGATCTCTTGTTCTATTTTCTCTAATGTTTCATTTGTTTTGTCTAATGTCGTTTCACTTGGAAGTGTGACAGTGACAACAACTTCTTTCTTATTCGCCGCAGGGAAAAATTCAAACGGTGTGACGAAGATAAGTAAAAAGGCAAGTGTGGCAACAAGCAAACCACTTAGTCCAATGAGAAGTGGACGCCTCACGATTTTTGTCAGCACGCGGTCTGCATAAAAATCTGCTAATTTCTTTAATGGTTTGCCTAAGAATCCCGGCTCCTTTTGAATCTTCTTGTTCTTTCTTTTCCGGTTCGCTGTATATTGATAGACTGGGACAAGTGTCAATGAAATGACCATAGACGCAAGCACAGTCGTCACTAAAACAGACGGTAATGCTCGAATAAATGAACCGTTCGCACCAGATAGGAAAACAAGTGGCAAGAAGGCAAACACAACCGCAAGCGTTGATGTCAAAATGGAGCCTGCGACCTCTTTCACCCCTGCAATCGTTCCTTTAAGCGGGCTTTCGTATTTTTTCATCTGCCTTAAAATATTATCGTTAACGACAATGGCATCATCCACAAGTATCCCTAAGGCAATGATAAAGCCAATGATTGAAATTTGATTAAGGTCCACTTGTAAAAATGGCAGCGGAATGGTTCCAATCGTGATCGATAATGGGATCGCTAGTGAAACGATAAAGGCACCGCCAATGGTGAGACCAAGTGTGGTGACGATAATGACAGCGATGACTGCAACGATGGCTTCTTTGATTAAATCATTAAAAATGGCATCTACTTCACTTTTTTGAGAATAGTAGTCTACCCACTCTACACCATTTGGCAGCTGTTTCTCTTTTTCAATGACAGCACTGACTTTGTCATACATTTTAGGAATATCAAGCCCTGGTTTTATATTGACTGTAAACGAATAGGCGGGCTTTCCGTTATACGAAACAATATCACTTTTCTCTTTTTCTACTTCTTTTAAGCTGCCAAGCTGACTAATTGTGACTGGCTCTCGATTCGTTTTTGAGAAAAGCTCAATTTTTTCGACTTGATCTAAGCGGTCATAGGCATCAATAGACAGCTTGACCTTCTCTCCGTCTGCCTGAATGTCACCTAGTGGAGAAGTGTCAAATTCCTGATTGATGGCATTTGTGACATCGGTCACATTTAACCCCTCATCCTCAAGCTTACTTGAGTCTAAGTTCAATATCGCTTGTTTGTCATTGAAGCCTTTGATGACGACACCGTCAACACCTTTGATGTCCTCTACTTTTTCCTTCAACGCACGAAGCGATTCCTGACTTTTCGCTAAGTCAGATGACTTACTCGACACAATCATGTAAGAACCAACCGGCACGTTGCCAAACTCATCCTTTACATCTGGCTCCATCACACCGTCAGGAAAGGAAGATGCGGCACTCGTGGTTTCATTTTTAATTTGACCTGCCACCTTTTGAAAATCGGCTTGATCATCAATTTCAAGCACAATATTTGAAAAACCAATGGCAGAAACAGAGCTCGTTTTCTCTACACCATTGATATCAGTTATGGCTGATTCCAGCTTATTGGTTACATCACTTTCCACCTGTTTTGCATCAGCACCAGGAAAAACAGTGGAGATGGTCACGATATTTGCTTGGAATTCTGGCAGTTCTCTTTTAGGAAGCTGCGTAAATAGATAGCCCCCGGCAATGAGAACGATAAAAAACAAAATAAAAACAAGCTTTCCTCTTTTCAAAAAAGCTTCAATCATTATTTCACCTACTTAAATATTTATTTTTGATGAAGTATTTTCAACTTAATCTTAATTTATCATCATGGTGAAAAAATGCAAGCTCTAATATGTAGTTTTTTTATCTATTTCATGAACTGAATATGTTATATAAGAAATGTATAGCAGTAAACAAAAACAACCTGCTTACATGATGTAAGCAGGTTGAAAATAATAAAATTAGAATTATCGTGGCTCAACAATCAGTTTGATTGCTGTTCTTTCTTCTCCATCGATAAGAATGTCAGTAAAGGCTGGAATGCATATCAAATCCACTCCGCTAGGCGCCACAAATCCCCTTGCAATGGCGACTGCCTTGACTGCCTGATTCAGCGCTCCAGCACCGATTGCTTGTATTTCTGCTGCACCGCGTTCACGTAAAACGCCGGCTAATGCTCCTGCTACTGAATTCGGATTTGACTTTGCTGAAACTTTTAAAATTTCCATTTCTGCTCCCCCTTAAATTTACAATGGATAAGTGAGTGTTCATTAGAACAATCTTTGTTAGATGATGCTATTTTTTTGAAAATCCATCCCCAAAATGTTTTTCAAAAATAGCAGGCTACCTACCATTTTTACTATATTCACGATAGAGGGCGCATATTCCTTCTTTCTGATTAATATTTTTCTGAAATAAATATGTGAACATTTATTCAAAGAAAATATGGTCATCATTTATCAAAATTCGATCAATTTTGACAGCTTTTTTCGACTGTTCGTCAATTTCTACGATCACTGCACTCAATTGTGTGCGGCCTTCTGCAATGTCAAAACGGACTGGAAGGCTCGTTTTGAATCGTTTAATGATCGTTTCCCGGTCTACCCCTAAAATGCCATCATAAGGACCTGTCATGCCAACATCTGAAATATACGCAGTTCCTTTTGGCAATACGCGGTTATCAGCTGTTTGAACATGTGTATGCGTTCCAACAACACATGATGCACGGCCGTCTGTATACCAGCCCATCGCTTGCTTTTCACTTGTGGCTTCACCATGAAAATCAATAAAAATAAATGGTGTACGTTTTGATGCTTCTGCAATTAATTCATCTACTTTTTGAAACGGGCAGTCAATTGGAGGTAAAAAAGTACGTCCTTGTAAGTTGATGACAGCCAATTCTTTTCCTTGCTTTTTAATGAAGGTGAGTCCTTTTCCAGGCGTACCTTGCGGGAAGTTGGCAGGACGAACAATATTGGCTGCATCATCGATGAAATCGAAAATGTCTCTTTTATCCCATGTATGGTTGCCCATTGTGAGCACGTCAGCTCCTGCTTGCAGCAGCTCGTGATAGATTTTTTCAGTGAGACCTTTCCCGTGAGCCGCATTTTCTCCATTGACAATTGTAAAGTGCGGCTGATATTTTTTCTTAAGCTTCGGCAAGTATTCTTTCAGTGTATCTCTGCCAGGTGAACCGACGATATCTCCAACAAATAATATTTTCATGCGTTTTGTACCCTTTCTCTTATAAATTGATCTTCCTATCAGTGTTGCATATTTACACAAAAAAATAAAGCGGCGCTAAGCGCACCGCTTTATTTTGCATACTCTACTGCGCGAGTTTCTCGAATGACCGTCACTTTAATGTGACCAGGGTAATCGAGCTCGTCCTCGATTCGCTTACGAATATCCCTTGCTAGACGGTGAGCTTCAAGATCATTAATTGAATCTGGCTTCACCATAATACGTACTTCACGTCCAGCCTGTATCGCAAACGATTTTTCAACACCTTCATAAGATTCAGAGATATCTTCTAATTTTTCAAGTCTCCGAATGTAATTTTCAAGCGTCTCACTTCTTGCACCAGGGCGTGCTGCAGATAATGCATCAGCTGCCGCAACAAGAACAGCGATAATAGATGTCGGTTCTTGGTCACCGTGGTGCGAGGCAATACTGTTGATGACAACAGGATGCTCTTTATATTTCGTCGCAAGCTCAACGCCAATTTCTACGTGGCTTCCTTCTACTTCATGATCAATGGCTTTTCCAATGTCATGCAGAAGACCTGCTCGTTTTGCAAGCTTTGCATCTTCTCCAAGCTCTGAAGCCATGAGACCTGCAAGATGTGCAACCTCAATTGAATGCTTCAGGACATTTTGTCCATAACTTGTACGGAATTTTAAGCGACCGAGAATTTTGATGAGATCCGGATGCAGACCGTGAACACCGACTTCAAATGTCGTTTGCTCACCCATCTCGCGGATATAATCATCGACTTCACGGCGTGATTTTTCCACCATTTCTTCAATTCGTGCAGGATGAATGCGGCCATCCTGGACTAGCTTGTCCAGAGCTATCCTCGCTGTTTCACGTCTAATCGGATCAAAGCCCGATAATATGACAGCTTCAGGTGTATCATCTATGATCAGGTCAATACCTGTTAACGTTTCTAACGTACGGATATTTCGTCCTTCACGTCCGATAATACGACCTTTCATCTCATCATTTGGAAGATTGACTACAGATACCGTTGTTTCAGCTACATGATCAGCTGCACAGCGCTGTAACGCAAGTGAAAGAATGTTTTTCGCCTTTTTATCAGCCTCTTCTTTCGCCCGGTTTTCAGATTCTTTCGTCATGACTGCAATGTCGTGGGAAAGCTCATTTTCAACTTGATCCAGAATGATTTGTTTCGCTTCATCTCGAGTTAAACTAGAAATGCGTTCCAACTCGGCTTTCTGCAAACGAATCATATCATCCACTTTGCTTTCCATCTCTTCAATATGTTGTTGTCGTTCATTCAGAGAATGATCTCTCTTCTCCAACAGGGACTCCCGTTTATCTAAAGTTTCATCTTTGCGATCAAGATTTTCTTCTTTTTGAAGTAAACGGTTTTCTTGTCTTTGAAGCTCATTACGTCTTTCACGAACTTCTTGCTCCGCCTCTACACGAAACGAATGAATTTCATCTTTCGCTTCCAAGAGCGCTTCTTTCTTCAATGCTTCCGCATCACGCTTTGCATCCTCAACAATTTGTTCGGCCATGTTTCTTGCGCCGGATATTTTTGCTTCTGCAATGGTTTTACGAACAAAGTAGCCAACAACTAAACAGATTAGGCTCAGCAAAATGGAGATGATCGTAAACATCGTAGGCGACATATTTTCACCTCCTCTTGCTATGAACTTGGTTTTACAAATAAAGTGTCGGCATGTACATTGTTTTGTACCTCAACATACAGGGCCTTCACAGGGAATGAGATCCTCACTGCCCTTGTCAAGTTTAAATTAGTTATCAATCATGTTAAGAAAAACAAGTGATACATTTCCATTGTAATTGTGTCGGAAATACTTGTCAAGCTAGTCAGACTGAGGCGTAAGTCGTTATTTCAAGCGAAGACAGAACTTTTGACCGCTACCTGTCATGTAATTGTAAAAAAAAGACGCTTTTCAAGTGAAAAACACCATTTATCGTTTCTTGAACAGTTCAAAAGACGAAAATGAGGGTTTTGTGGACATCTTGTCTTAAAAACTCTCACTTTCTCTTCACGCTGAAGCTGAAAAAGAAGACAAAGGGCTAAAATAAAGATCAATTTTAGCCCTTTGTCAACAATCTAAAAAGACGCTTTTCAGCGTCTTTTTAGTCTTTAAATTCCAATTCTTCTTGTCCTTCTTCTTCGGTTTCTTTCACTCCGTTTGTATCCAAACCGTAGTGTTCTCTGATTTGTTCTTGAATCATGAGGAGGATATCTTTGTTTTCTTTAAGGAACTGTTTCGCATTTTCACGGCCTTGTCCAAGACGTTCCTCTTGGTAAGAATACCAAGCTCCGCTCTTTTGTACGATATCTAGTTCGCTTCCAAGGTCGATGATTTCTCCCTCTTTTGAGATCCCTTCACCATACATGATGTCTACTTCCGCAATACGGAATGGCGGTGCAACCTTGTTTTTCACAACTTTAATTCTTGTTTTATTTCCCATAATGTCATTGCCTTGTTTCAGCTGTTCAGCACGGCGCACTTCTAAACGAACAGACGAATAGAACTTCAGAGCACGTCCACCAGGCGTTGTTTCAGGGTTACCGAACATGACCCCTACTTTTTCACGAATTTGGTTAATAAAGATGGCAATTGTTTTCGATTTGTTGATAGCACCTGATAGTTTACGAAGTGCTTGAGACATCAAACGTGCTTGAAGACCAACGTGTGAATCACCCATGTCTCCTTCAATCTCTGCTTTTGGTACAAGAGCAGCTACTGAGTCAATGACAACAATATCAACTGCACCACTGCGGACAAGAGCTTCTGCAATTTCAAGTGCTTGCTCTCCTGTATCCGGCTGAGAAAGTAACAACTCATCAATATTGACACCTAGTTTTTGAGCGTAAACTGGATCTAGCGCATGCTCTGCATCGATAAATGCAGCTTGTCCTCCCTGCTGCTGAACCTCAGCAATTGCATGAAGTGCTACTGTTGTTTTACCAGAACTCTCTGGGCCGTATACTTCAATAATACGACCGCGAGGATATCCACCTATTCCAAGCGCAGTATCAAGTGCTAACGAACCACTAGGTACTGTTGAAATACGTGTATCTGTTTGCTCTCCTAGTTTCATAATAGAGCCTTTACCAAACTGTTTTTCTATTTGTTTAAGAGCCATATCTAAGGCTGCTTGACGATCACTCATTCTATTGTTTCCTCCTTTATCAATTCCACTATCTATACTATACCTTGTTTTACGTCATTTGCCAAGAAAAAATCGAACACATATTCGATTTTTTCTTGGCAGATCTTTTAAGAAAAGAGCTGTTTCTATTAGAAAAAACAGTCTTTTATAAAGGAGTAAACCTAACAAAAAACAAAATTAACTCTCTTTTAATAATTTGAGCAAGTGATGCAGACCATATTTCACAGCGCGTTTTCGAATGCCTGATCGACTGCCTGTAAACATCCATTCAAACACGACTTTCTGATCTTTAGTGGATAGCCCAATGAACACTTTTCCGACAGGCTGTCCTTCTTGGCTAGCAGGTCCTGCCACACCAGTAAAGCTAATACCGATATCGCTTCCTGTCAGCTTTCTAATGCCCTCAGCGAGCTCTAAAGCGCACTCTTTGCTGACAGCGCCATGAGAAGACAACGTTTCCTCCCGGCAGCCAAGCACCTGCTGCTTCACTTGATTGGTATAACAAACCACACTTCCGTTAAAAATCGATGATGCCCCTTCGAGATCTGTCAGCCATTCGGAGAACATGCCGCCAGTCAGACTTTCAGCGGATGCTACTGTTTTCCCGTGTTCGTGCAAGGCCTTGGAAGCTTCATGGACAAGAGATGTATCTCCATATCCGTAGAAGTACTCGCCTACCCGCTCTAAAATTTGCGCTTCCGTTTCTTTTAACAGACGCTCCGTTTCTTTTTCATCCTCGTGCTTGGCTGTGAGCCTTAGTGTCACTTCACCGTCAGCTGCAAGCGGTGCAATCGTCGGATTGGTCTGAGCATCGATTAAATCTTCAAGGTCTGTTTCAAGCTGTGATTCACCGATTCCGAAGAAACGCAACACAACAGACACGATTTTTTCTTTTAAGCCAAGTTTCTCAGAAATCAGCGGCTTCGCCTCGTTTTCAAACATCGGGTGCAGTTCACTTGGTGGTCCAGGAAGCAGAATATAAAACGTATCTTCTTCTTGAATAAACATACCTGGTGCCATCCCAAACCGGTTCACCAATACATCAGATCCTTCTAGAACGAGTGCCTGCTTACGGTTGTTCGGTGACATGTCACGTCCGGTCTTTCGAAAGTAGTCTTGAATCGATTCAAATGCTTCTTCATTTAGCACAAGCTCTTTTCCGAGTGTATTTGCAATGGTTTCTTTTGTTAAATCATCTTTTGTTGGTCCAAGACCGCCTGAGAATATAATAAAATTAGATCTTTCCTGCGCCACTTGAATGGCTTGTTTTAAACGCTCTGGATTGTCACCAACTGCTGTGTGGTAATAAACATTCACACCAATTTCAGCTAGCTGTTTGCTGATGAATTGTGCATTCGTATTCGTAATTTGCCCTAGCAAAAGTTCGGAACCGACTGCAATAATTTCTGCTTTTCTCTCTGACTTCAAAGCGTACACGTCCTTTGTTAGTTAGAATTCTTTAAAGCTTCCCAGTTTTTCGCAAAGTAATCCCAGCCCGAGACAACAGTGAAGAACACCGCTACCCACATCGCAAGATCACCGAACGGGAATGATACAAGTTCAAACGGCAGGTTATGCAATAGAAGTGCTGAAATCGCAATGATTTGCGCCCATGTTTTCACTTTTCCAAGCATATTGGCCGCTACCACTTCACCGCCTCCGGCTAATACAAGCCTTAAACCTGTTACAGCAAATTCACGGCTAATGATGACAATGGCCATCCATGCCGGCGTGAGGTGATATTGAACAAGTATAATTAAAGCAGCTGAAACAAGCAATTTATCTGCAAGCGGATCTAAAAATTTACCAAAATTCGTCACTAAATTGAACTTACGTGCGTAGTAACCATCAATCCAATCGGTTGTCGAAGCCACAATAAACAAGATCGCTCCGGCAAGGTGAGTCACTTCAATGCTGACATCACCAAAGCGTGCAACACCCCAGTCAAAAGGTGCAAGCATAATGATCATAAAAACAGGGATCAAGGCGATCCGAGAAAGAGTAATTTTATTCGGTAAGTTAAACATGAAATCCAATCCTCCAATAAAGCAATTTTTTTATGTATATAATAGTAGGAACAAAAGAAAAGTCATCTACTTGCTTAAGATGACTTTTCCTTTCCTTTATTCACAATCACAATGTTTTGTGTCATCGTGTCTTTAGGGTCTAATTCGTACTTAAGTGTCTCGTCATTGACCTTGATGTCAATTCCAGTCGCATTCCCGAGACGGATATCGATCTGGGAGAGCTCTGACAGGTCTGTTTTAAACGATTCGCCATCTTTCAGTTCACCCATCTTCAGCACTTTTCCAGATTCGTCTCTCACGCGCAGCCATGAAGCTTGCGAGGCAGAAATGGTTAACTCCATCTCATCTGCACCTGACACTTCATATGTTGTCGTGGATCCTTCTGTATTCGTCGCCTTCAAAGAAACAGCTTCATCGTCTTTTGATGAATCATCCTTTGATGAATCGTCTTTTTTAGATGTATTTTCTTTATCATCTGACGAGGCTTTTTCTTTTTTCTTTTGATCCTTTGCGAGTGATGAATCCTCAGACACTTCGTATTTTGATTCTGATTTCTGAGGAGCTGCCTGATTATTCTTCTGTCCGCTATCCTGATTGACCGCTTGCACGATCACATATATGATGGCGATCACCACAAGTATGCCTCCAATGATTAAGATCGTCGGCAATAGCTCCAGCACCTTCGAGGCAGGCTTTGGCAGCTCTCTCTGCGGTTTAATATTTGATAATTTATCAGATACTTCATCGTTATACGTGCTTGGTACATCTTTACGAAATTCTTCGAACAATTGTTCAGGATTTAGTCCAACGGCTTCGGCATATTGTTTAATAAACGCTCTGACGTAAAATTTACCTGGAATAATATCATAGTTTCCTTGTTCGATTGCTAGCAAATAGCGCTTTTGGATTTTGGTCGCCGCCTGAAGATCCTCCAGCGACATCCCTTTTTCCTCTCTGGCCTCAACGAGCCGTTTTCCCAATTCAGTCAAAACAAACACCTACCATTACCATATTAAAAATCGAAGCCGGAAAAACCAGAATGATCAAATACTTGTGGTTCTTCAGCGTGCTCGTATGTAATTTCTTCGTCTGCACTATTGCGCAGTTCAATGATATAGTCGAAATCATCCATTGTATATTCTGAATTTTGAATAAAGATGTCTGGATGCTCGACCACTTTCGTTGCAGGCAGTCTCATAATTTCTCTTAAAAGCTGTAAGTGTTTCTCAGAACCTCTTCTTGTCGACACAATTCCATCAATAATAAAGACGTTATCTGGGCTGTATTCATCAGCAATCAGCTGACTGCGGATGGTCTGTTTCAAAAGAGTAGACGATACAAACAGCCATCTTTTGCTTGCACATACACTTGAAGCAACAATTGATTCTGTTTTTCCAACACGCGGCATTCCGCGAATACCAATCAATTTATGTCCTTCTTTTTTAAATAGTTCAGCCATAAAATCAACAAGAAGACCGAGCTCGTCCCTTTCGAAACGGAACGTCTTTTTGTCATCAGCATCCCGCTGGATGTATCGTCCATGACGAACAGCTAAACGGTCACGAAGTTTTGGCTGCCTTAATTTTGTTACTTTTATCGTTTCCATTGTATTTAAAATTGATTCAAGGCGCTTAATTTGATCTGTGTGGTCACAGCGCAAAAGCATTCCGCGTCTTGATACATCAACACCATTAATTGTCACAATATTAATTGAAAGCATCCCCATTAGAGAAGAAATGTCTCCTAAAAGTCCGGGACGGTTTACATATATCTCATATTCAAAATACCATTCGAGCTTTGCCAAATGATATTACCCCCTTCATTGTGGCAAATTTTTACCTTCCTTTATCATAAAGCATTTTCACATTTTTAGAAAGCACAATGTTGCTAAACGGTTAAAATAAAAAGAGAGGCACAAACGACCCCTCTTTTTGTTTAGTGCGAGCTATTATTTTCAACTAGCTTGACCATCATATTTGCAATGGCGCGCTGCTCATCTTCTGATGCAACGCTCCAAAGGTCAGCAAGCACTCTTTCCTGCTCGTTCTTTGCATCCACTTCGTTAGCTAGATATCCGCCAATTTCATACGCAAGGTTGTTGATTGTATCATCTGATAAACCTTTATCCTGCGCATGATTTAAACGGTCACCTAAAAAGTTTTTCCAATGGTCCCAGCTCTCAAGTACAGACATGTCGATTCCTCCATTCGAAAAGATGAATTACAGCCATAGCTTTTGTCATGGAGAGACGAATTATACACGTTTTTTAACAGTACCAGCCGCCATTCACGGATAAAATTTGACCCGTGATATAACTTGATTGTTTTGAAGCGAGAAACCAAATGACATCTGCGATCTCCTCGGGTGCTGCAAGCCGGCCGAGTGGAATCTCTTCTTCAAGCATCGCAATGTCTTCTTGCGTGAAGCTTTGCATCATGTCAGTCTGAACAGCACCGGGCGAGACGGCATTTGCTCTAATTCCGCTTGGGGCAAGCTCTTTTGCGAGCCCTTTAATGAAGGCATTTTGTGCACCCTTGACCATGCTGTACAGCACTTCACACGATGCGCCCGTTTCTCCCCAGATGGAGCTAACCGCAATGATATGACCTGCTTTTTTTTGAATCATTGCAGGCAAAAGGGATTGGGTGAGCTCATATGGACTTGTGACATGAAGCTGCACCATGCTGGCTAGAACTTCCTTTTCTGTATCTGTCACTAAACCGACATGGCTCTTACCGCTATTCAAAACAAGTATATCTGGAAATAACGGCAGGCACCTGACAAGCTCATCTGCTCCGCCTGTTTTAGCTAAATCTGCACGAACGACGTGCGTCTCTATTTCATATGTCTCTTCCAGATGAGCGGAGAGACGCATGGCTGCCTGTTCATTTTGGTGATAATGAAGCAGCAGATGGCAGCCTTCCTGGGCAAGCTTTTTGGCTGCCGCCTGCCCAATCCCTCCACTGGCACCAGTAATAAGCGCCCAACGACTCATACATTGTTCCTACTTTCTTTATGAAATACCTATTCTTTTCGTTTAAATGGGAACCAGTTTGCTGATCCGAACAATTTGACCATAACAGGTACGAACAATGGTAGCACAACAAGTGCATACAGTAAAAGTCCTGTCAGGACAAGTGTTGCAATCTGTAAAAGCGACAGCACACCTGAAGGCAGCATCGCTGCAAATGTTCCTGCCAAAATAACAGCAGCAGACATGATAATAGATCCCATATTCTTCATTGATTCGGTCATTGCAAACTGAATGTCTTTTGTTTTGTATTCATTGAACCGCTCCATTAAGAAAATAGAATAATCTACTCCCAGCGCCATCAATATGACAAAGCCAAAGAATGG
The DNA here is from genome assembly GCF_053851875.1 of Bacillus sp. A015. NCBI lineage: Bacteria > Bacillati > Bacillota > Bacilli > Caryophanales > Bacillaceae > Bacillus > Bacillus sp. A015. The sequence continues at coordinate 235,016 of NZ_JBSPZB010000001.1, read as the reverse complement.
AACAGCCCAGTTGATACCCGGATATCCGAAGAAATGGGTGAAAATAAATTCCGTTACACCTATTGCTGTAAAGTAAGTCAAAATGAGTGAACCAACTAAGTAAAGCGGCATGACAAGCGACCGGAACAGAATCACCAATATGAGGAAAATACCGATCATCATGTAAAAAACCGTCTTATTGAAATCTTGGTCTGACAGCTGTTTTAAATCAGCGTTCATACTTGATACGCCCGAAACGCCAAATGATACATCTTTTAGGTTTGTTTCAGGGAGTGCCCGCTCGACAGAAGCTTCCACTTGCTTAATCGTCGACAAGGCTTCATTGCCATATGGATTTTTTTCTAAAATGACATCAATCTTTGTCATTTTGCGGTCATCCGACATGTATGAATCAAATACTTGCTTGAATGCTTTATTTTTCAGGACGTCATTTGGAATAAACCAGCCGGCCATGTCTTGATCTGGTGCATTTTTCAGTTCGTCTAAGTAGTCACCTGCACCCATTAAGCCGCTTGAAATTTTCTCAAGTCCATCTACACTTTTGTTCAGGCCATCTGTCAGCTTGGTGAGGTCATCACCAAAGCCGCCAATCTTTTCTTTCATTTGCTTTTGACCGTTAATGATGTCACCTGCTCCATTTGCAAGCTTTGGCATACCATCAGCTAACTGTCCTTGCCCTTTAGACGTTTGAGCCAATCCATTTTCAATTTCTTCTAAGCCTGCAATGAGCTGATCGATTTGATTTGTAAACACTTTTTGCTGCTCTGAAGCTTTTACGATAAAAGCATCAGCTGCTTCAAGCTGTTTTTTTGCTTCTTTTGCTTGTTTTGCGTAACTGTCTGCCTGTTTGGCACCTTCTTGTAAGGTAGTAGAAAGTTCATTGTATGAAGCTTTGATGGCTTGATACGATTGATTTTCTTTTACCTGCGGAATTTGTTTTTCGAGTGTACTAAATTGTTTATTTGCTTGTGTGATTAATGCTTTTACATCCGCTGCGGCAGAGGATGACGTATCCACTTGCGCTAATGCTGCCTTTAATTCTTTGGAAATGCTTTTATATAGGGCAACTTGCTGATTCACTTGTGCGACTTGAGCCGTTAATTCCTTTTTCGCACCTTTGATTTTCTCTTTAATGGCTGCTACACCTTTTTTGTTTTGATCGATTCCGCTTTGCAAATCTTTTAACGATTTTTCGACGTTTTGAATGCCTGTTTGCACTGATTCTGTACCAGAAATTAATTTATTAATGCCTTTTCCAGATGATTTGATTTGCGGCGTTTGATCCTCAATGGATTTACTCATTTTCGTAAGTGCATCTTGGATTTTTTTCAAGCCTTCATTACTTTTATCCAGTCCGCTATTCAGCTCTTTAGCTTGTGACTTCACGTACAGATCACTCAGGCCTTTGCCGACAGGACGTGTTGCACTCCTTACTTTACTCACGCCATCTGTTTGTTCAATCGCACGGCTGAGCTTTTCAACGGCAATCAGCCCTTTATTGTTGTCTAACAGATCAGATGATTTCACCACAACCGTTGCCGGGAGTGCTTCCCCTGGTCCGAATTTGTCAGAAATCGTATTGAACGCATTGACGGATTCATATTTATTACCGATTTCATCAAGATTGTTATAGGAAAGAGTCCCTTTATACATCAGAATTGGCGGAAGTGTGATGATCCCTACGATTAATAAACTAAAAAGCGGTTTCTTAAATGAAAAACGACCTGCTGTTTCCCATATTTTCGATTGCGGGTGGGCAATGTCACCTTTAATCGGCCAAAACAACACTTTCCCTAAAACAGCCATGAAAAATGGAACAACGGTAAGTAGTGCCAAGATTAACACGGCGACCCCAACAGCGACTGCAACAGCTGATTTATAAAGCTGGAATTGCGCTAAACCAATACAAGTGAAGCCAATCAGCACAGCAATACCACTGAATAAAACCGTCTTCCCTGCTGTTTTATACGTTGTAATAATCGCTTCAATTTTATCTTTTCCATGTGACAGCTCTTCTTTAAACCGGCTTAGGAGTAAAATACAATAGTCCGTTCCAATCCCAAACATGATCGCAACCATAAAGATCTGGGTAAAGGTTGAGAGCGGAAAGTCTAGATATTTGACTAAGTAAGCTACGATCGATTGACTGACTAAGTAAGAAAGTGCCACTGCGACTAACGGAACGAGTGGTGCCACCGCTGACCTAAAGACAAGTACAAGAACGACTAAAATAAACCCGATCGTAATGAACTCCGTTTTTTTCAGGCCCTCCTGGGAGCTTGTGAGAACATCATCATCTATTAACGGCTGCCCTGTCATTTCAAATTTTAGGTTCAGGCTCTTTAGCTTTTCATTGACTCTTTCTTTAAAATCGGATGCTTTGATTTTACTTGAGTCGTATGTAACTGGAACAAGGAGCGTCGTTTGATCTTTAGAGAGCATTTGTTTTTTGATATCTTTGTTCGCTTCAAAATAAGAAGTGATGTCTTCTACGTGGAGATCTTTATCCTTTTCTATAATCTCCATTGCCTTTTTTAAAGATGTTTCTCTTTCTTTGACAATGTTCTTTTCTTGAAAGACAATGACGATTGATTTTTCCGTATCTCCGCTATCAGACATTTTCTTTAATAGCTGATTCGCATATGAGGACGGATAACCATCCGGAACGGAAATTTGCCCTTTTTCTTTTGTTAATTGCGCCATATTAGGAGCGGTGATAAGTAACACTGCCGCTAATGCGACCCAAAGGATCGTGATAAGCCATCTACCCTTTATGATTGCTCTCATTTGTACTTTGTGCCTCCTCTTCGATGATAATCTGATAAATCTTTTCATAAGTTTGAATAAATGATTCCATTTCCTTTTCTTCCAGCTTTTCAAAATAAGATCGAACAAGACCCTGAAGCTGTTTTTCCATTCGGCTGACGACATCTTTGCCCTCTGGAGTTACGTACAGATGCACATTTCTTCTATCAGCTTGATCGTGCTCACGAACAATATAGTTCTTTGTAAATAGACGGTTCGTCATTGATGTCACAGCACTTTTATTCACATTACATACATCAGCTAGGTCCGTTGATGTACACCCTGGATGTAAATTGATGTATCGAAGCGAGTAATACTGATCAAGGGTAAGCTCTTTATCAAGCTTTTCTGTGATCATACTCGATACTTTTTTCTCCATCATGAGATAAACGTCTGCATACCTCTGAATGAGCTGTGCAATTTTATTTTGTTCCATACGCTGCTCCTTTTAGTTTAAGTGTTTAACTATTAAAGAGTTTAACTAATGACCGAAACAATTGTCAATCATTATCCTCACAAATCAAGCGCTTTCTTCCATTAGACATAAAAAAGACAAACTCCTTTGACCTGAGTTTGTCTTTTTTCATTTATTTTGTTTTCGGGACGACTTTGAAAACAGACATCCGCTCTTCATCCATTTCTTCCTCTAATATCTGCTGAATATCTGTTAATTGGATTTGCTCAAGCACTGGCACGACATCAAATAAGCTCATATCCAAGAACGCATATCTCGTGAATTGATTGGCAATGTATTCTGGAGAGTTCATGGCTTTTAAAAAGCTGCCAATTTTTTTCTTACGCGCGAGCTCAATTTTTTCTTCTGTGATCAGGCTCTTTGCTTGAAGAAGGGTTTCTTTTAATTCTTTTGCCAGTTGATCAGGATCGTTTGTATCCCCGCCAACTGAAGTAAAACCAAAGCCGCCCTCTTCTGTATAATCGTAGCTGAATGTCTCATCAATCAAGCCTTTTTCATACATCCGCTCATATTGTAAGGAGCTTTTACCAAACAATGTCTCTAAAATTAGATTCATACCAAGCTCATGCTTTAGAAGCTGTTTGCCTTTTTTATGCGGGTTTTTTGTTTTCAAACCGAACATACATTTAGAGCCTTGTACGTTCATTTTCAGTTCGTATTCTTTTCGATACACGCTTTCAGGCTCATTGATTTCTTTTCTCTTGATCTCAGGCTGGTCTGTAAACGGTTTTTTCGCCTGATTCGCTCTTACTTGATCTAATATTTGCTTCGGATCAACAGGACCGACAACAAAAAGGAGCATATTGCTTGGGTGATAGAACGTTTCGTAGCATTCATACAAATGGTCTTTTGTAATAGGAGCAATGCTCTCTACTGTTCCAGCAATATCAATTCTCACCGGATGTTCTTGATAAAGATTTTCAATCAGGCCAAAGAATAAACGCCAGTCCGGATTGTCATCATACATATTAATTTCTTGACCAATGATGCCCTTTTCTTTTTCGACTGTTTTTTCGGTAAAATAAGGCTCTTGCACAAATTCAATGAGTGTCTCAAGGTTTTGTTCGACATTTGCGGTACTTGAAAATAAATAGGCCGTTCTCGTAAACGTTGTAAAAGCGTTTGCGGCTGCTCCTTGTTTACTAAATGTATGAAACACATCCCCATCTTCTTTTTCAAACAGTTTATGCTCTAAGAAATGGGCAATTCCGTCAGGCACACGGATCATGTCTTCTTTGCCAAGCGGCACAAATTCGTTATCGACAGAGCCATACTTTGTTGTGAAGGTCGCATATGTTTTATTAAACCCTTGCTTCGGCAGCACATAGACGTCTAGTCCGCTGTCCATTTTTTCATGATACACCGTCTCTTGCAGCTGATCGAATTGAATTGTTTTCACCATCATGAAGCACCCTCCGTTCCTTTAAGAAAATAGGTCGTATCCCATTCGATTTTCTGCCCTACTTTAATGATGTCCTCTTTGGTCACTCGGTCTAATGCTTCTAAAAAGGAATCAAGGGTCTCACCTGTTGGCACGACTGCATGCTGATACAGATATTCCGCTGTCCCATAAGACGTATCAATTGTTTCCAGCAGCTGATTTTTGACGACAGCCTTTGTTTGATCAATCGCTTCATCTGAAAAATCGCCTTTTTGCATCGCATCAAATTGTTCTTTAATGATGTCTACTGCCTGCTGGTAGTTGCCGACTTCAATACCTGACATGACCATCATCAAGCCTTTAAAGCTCTCAAGTCTAGACACAGCGTAGTACGCAAGACTTGCTTTTTCGCGAACATTGATAAATAGCTTGGAATGCGAGAAGCCGCCGAATATGCCATTAAACAAATGCAGCGCGGGATAATCTTCATCTGCAATCGTTGTATGCGTGCGAAAGCCAATATTCAGCTTTCCTTGTTTTACGTCCTCTTCATCAATGACTTCGTTTGGTTCTGTTTTTGACCTTGATGATTCGGCGTTTTGTTTGACCGGCTCTCTCTCACTTGTTTTGAAGTATTGCGAGACCATTCGATTGATGTCTTGTTCGTCAACATCTCCCACAACATAGAGATCAAGCTGATTTGATTGAAGCGCATGCTCATAAGCTTCAAAGAGCGTATTTGCTGTAATATTCTCGATATCTTCCATTTCACCATTGACGTGCAGTGCATATGGTTCACCTTTACACATTTCCTGCACAAGTCTTAAGTTCGAATAACGCATTTTGTCATCATACACTGCCTGGATTCGCTGTTTTAATGTACGTTTTTCTTGCTCTACATATAAATGACTAAACATCCCATTTTCAACGTGCGGGTGAAATAATAGGTCAGACAGCAATGTAATCCCTTTTTCTAGTAAAGGTGTTTGATCTTTTAAATATTTTTCATTCGCCATTTCGAGGCGGAATGTAATGATGTGATTCTCTCCTTTTTTCGCCATGTCAGCCGAAACTGTTGCACCATAGAGCTCATCAAAATAAGCGCGCAATTCTCCTGTTTTCGGCATTTTTTCTGTTCCTCTTAACAGCACATGCGGGAAAAGGGATCGCATGGTGACGTCATCTTTTGATAGAGGCGCAAGCATTTTAAAAAGGATCGTCACTGTTTTAAATTTTTCTGTTTTGACAATATGAGTATGAAGACCGGGTGTACCAAATGTCTTCTCTTGTAAGTACGTCATGAGAAACCTCCTTTGTTCATCCTATTTATTATGTATTAGAACATAGCTGATATATACGTGAAACAGCCATTTAATAGTCATTATATCAATCAAAGGAAAGGATAGGAAATAAAAACGCCTCTGCTATTAGCAGAGACGCCGGTCGTTATTTCATTCTAAAAGGCCACCAATTCCATTTACCGAAAATACGAACCATGACCGGTATAAAGAGCGGTAGAACAACAAAAGCATATAATAATAGTCCAATGAGTACGACCGTTGCAATTTCAACAAGTGATAATACACCCGATGGCAGCATAGCGGCAAAGGTCCCCGCTAAAATGGTAACTGCTGAAATAATGACTGAGCCCATATTTCTCATCGCTGAGATCATTGATGCTTGAACATGCTCTCCCTTCCATTCATTAAAACGATCCATGAGGAAGATCGAATAATCAATGCCGAGTGTGACAAGAATGACAAAGCTGAAAAATGGAACAGCCCAGCTCACACCGTCGTAGCCAAAGAATGTTTTAAAGATCCATTCTGTTAAACCGATGGATGTAAAATACGTTAAAATAAGTGAAAGTGTTAAGTATATCGGCATGACGATTGACCGTAATAATAAAATTAAAATAAAGAAGATGCCAATTAACATGAAAATCACCGTTCTGATAAAGTCACCGTCAGACGTTTCTTTTAAGTCAACATTTAAGCTTGAGATACCGGATACACCGTAATTGGCATTTTTCAGTCCACTTACAGGTAAATATTGATCAAGGGTGTCCTCGATTTTGGCTACACCTTTCATCGCTTCATTACTGTATGGATTCACGTTTAAAATGACTTCAAAGGTCGTTAATTTACGATCTGGAGACATATACGTATCGAATATTCTCTTAAACTCTTGGCGTTTTAATACTTCTTTCGGGATAAACCAGCCCGTTACTTCTTCATCTGGCGCTTGCTGAAGCTGCTTTAAGTAGCTGTCAGCCTCGGTGAAGCCGCTTTTGACTTGCTCAAGCCCTGAAATACTTTCATCTAAACCATCTGTTAATAATGTCAGTTTTGATGATAGCTGGTTAAAGCCTTTTTTGATGGCTTTTTGGCCACCTGTCAGCTGATCTGCGCCATCTTCGATTTTAGGCAATTCTTTGATTAATTGTTTTTGCCCTTCATTTGTTTGATCAAGACCATCATAAATTTCATCCAGCCCTGTCATTAGCGCTTGTACTTGACGCTTTACTTGTTTTTGCTTGCTTGATAAGGTTTGAATCACTTGATCTGCTTTCTTGATCTTTTGTTTAAAGGCAGATGCTTCATCTTCATATAAACTCATTTGATCTCCAGCTTGATCAAGCATTCCTTTCGTGTCTTTGAATACTTTTTTGATTTCCTTGTATTCATCCATATCTTTTACTTCTGGAAGCCGATTTTCAAGTGCTTCAAATGATAGATTCTCATAGGATTGTTTTACTTTCTTAATGGTTGTCATCAGCTGCTGATTCGATTTCGCATGACGTTCCAGCGTACTCACCACTCGTTCAAGCTCTTGAATCATGGCTTCACTGCTGCGATATTCTTGTTCTAATTCTTTTTTCGCTTCTTTGATTTTACTTCGAATGGTGCCTACGCCATCTTTACTGCGCCTGACCCCATCTTCTAAAGAAATCAGGGATTTCTTTACTTCTCCGATACCGTTTTTGATGGCTTTTGTACCATCAATCAGCTGGTCAATACCTTTAGCAGATTCTTCAATTTTTGGTTTTTGTTTGAGAAGGGCTAGGTTTGTTTCGGTCAAGCCATCAGAAATTTTCCCGATTCCTTCATGACCTTTCCCAAGTTCTCCTCCCAGCTCTTTCGCTTGAGAGGTGACGTACAGCTGACTTAACCCGTCTCCAACAGGACGAGTGACACTGCGAACTGCTTTTACTTCCTCAATGTCATTTAATTTACGGGTCAGTTTTTCAATCAAGACAATATTTTCTTGATTATCTAGCTTATTGTCACTTTCGACTAGCACATTCAGCGGCAGCGCTTCACCAAAGCCAAATTGCTCTGATATCGTATTAAATGCAGACACTGACTCATACTTTGTCCCAATCTCATTTAAACTGTTATAAGAAAGGGTGCCGTCATACATCAGGATAGGAGGTACAGTGATAAGTGCGACTAAACCTAAGCTAATCAGCGGCCTTTTGAATGAAAAGCGCCCAGCCCATTCCCACAACTTACTTTGGGGATGCCGGATATTTTCTCTTTTAGATGGCCAGAAAAGGGATTTTCCAAAGACGGTCATAAAAAAAGGAACAATCGTGACAAGGGCAATTAGCAGGATGCCAACCCCTACGGCAACACTGACGGCTGATTGATACAATTGGAATTTAGCAAAACCAATACTTGAGAAGCCGACTAACACGGCTAAGCCACTGAAAAATACCGTTTTCCCTGCACATTGATACGTGATGATAATCGACTCTTTGACATCACGTCCCTGACCAATCTCCTCTTTAAAACGGCTTAAAAGCAATATACAGTAATCCGTTCCTATACCGAACATAATGGCTACCATAAAAATCTGAGTAAAATTAGATAGAGGAAATTGCGTATATTCTACTAGAAAAGCCACAATACACCGACTGACGGCGTAAGAAATGCCGATCGTAATGAGCGGAACAACAGGTGCCAATATTGATCTGAATACAATTATTAAAATAAAGAAAATAAAAATCATCGTAATAAGTTCAGTTTTCTTCAGACCTTGTTGAGAGCTTTTAATGACATCTGAATCCACAAATTTTTGACCCGTCATTTCATATGAGACGTCGTAGGGCTTTAAAACTTCCTCAATTTGTTCTTTAATCTTCACAGCTTTTGTTTCGTAGTGGTCGAATTTGAATGGAACAAGAAGTGTACTTTTATCCTTTGATAAAAGTTGTTTTTGAATGTCCGGATCTACATGAAAGTATGAAGTAATTCCGTCAATGTGGAGTTCTGGGGCATGTGTCATGAGTGCAGCTAAAGCCTTTTTTAATTCCTGCTCTTTCGCAGGGAACAGATGTTGTTCGGAGAATACAATCACACCAGTATCTTTTTTCCCGTTATGATCTGATAGCTTATCCAATAAGTGAAGTGCCTCAGCTGTTGGTGTCCCCTCCGGAACCTTTAATTGCCCTTTTTCTCTTGTTAATTCCTCTAAATCGGGCGCAGTAATAAACAGAATAACAGCTGTTATCATCCACACCATTAATACAATCCATCTTGCTTTAATAATTTGCAACATAGCTGCTTCAAGCTCCTTCTAGTTCATCAATCAATTTGCTGTATTTGAGCGTGTCTGAAGTGCTGACTTCGTCTCCTTCAACGTGCTATGGCAGGATGACCTATTCAATTGTCCTTTCGTGTTGAAGAAACACATATCCATCATCAGCCACGAGCTCAATTTCTGCCTAAAGAAAGACAGAAAATGAATGTTTTTCACACCTCCTATTTGGGATAATTTAAAAGATATTACTATACATTAGTTTAACTATCAAAATTTTACATGTCAATTTATAAAAAAGAAAAAAGATGGCAAAATAGCATCTTTTTTCTACGTTTAAACCGTTTTCAATTGTTCACTTTCATCCTTTTCATCTGGCTGGATGAAAAAGAGCACCAAAAATAATGAAATGAGACTGCAAATGGTCGAGAGAATAAAAACGATTGAGTCTCCTTTATCCATGAGATAGGCGTAAATCGGAGGTCCTAAAGCGACACCGATAAACCGCATACTGCTATAAAATGACGTAATGGTCCCGCACTGCTCTTTTTCAATTCCTTCTGTAATCAGCGCATCTAGTGCAGGAAGAACAATACCAATCCCCACTCCGCCAATGCTTAAACAGATAAATAAGACGTAAAAACTGTGATTCCACCATAAAAAAAGATAGGAAATTGATAAAAGGGCCATGCCTACGATTAGAAAGATTCTCATTTTCCTCTTTTCTTTTCCGATCGTTTTCCCAGCAATGTAGGAACTTATCGATAAAAAAAGGAGCGGGATACTAAGCAGCAGCCCTTTTTTGACCCCCTTTATTTGATACGCCGCCTCTAGGTTATCGGATAAGTAAAAGAGCACACCAAATAGAAGAAACATAATAAAACCGCCAATAGCAAAAATGGCATAAAGCCAGCGTCCCTCATGCTTGAAAATGGTCTTTGTTGATTTTAAAAATTCTTTAAATGTAGGCGGGTCCTCCTCTTTCTTCGCAGTCTCGACCATAAACAGTACCATGAGAAAGCTTATGATCGAAAAGAACGGAATGAACCAAAACGGCACAAACCAAAACCATAAAGCAAGAAGTGCTCCAATAATAGGACTTAGTACCTTTCCAGCTGTATTAGAGGTTTCAATGGCTCCAAGCCCCGCACTGACCTCTTCATCATCATGAAACAAATCTCCTATAAACGGCATGACGACAGGTGCCGCTCCAGCTGAGCCAACACCTTGAAGGACTCTGCCAAACAGAATCCACATGTAGGGTTCTTTCATGATGGTTGAGGCAACAGCTGCCACAGCTCCCCCAAGTCCTGCAATTAAGAGGCACGGCAGGAGCACCTTTTTCCGCCCAATCCGGTCAGATAAATAACCGGCAATTGGAATACATAAGATCGCCACAACGGAGTATACCGTAATAATGAGTGAAACTTGAAAGGAAGTGATCGAGAGTTTCTTTTCTATCTCAGGCAATACTGGTATTAACATCGAATTCCCAAGCGTCATGATTAGAGGCACTGATGATAATGCAATAATATTCTTTTTACTGACTGTTTTCTCGCCCAACATCATTCACCCAATTCTATATACTGTTACGTATTAGTGTGGCAAGTTTTATGGGTTTTATGTATGGACAAACAAAAAGCAACCGCCTATGGAAGCGACTGCTTTGTTAAAATCGTTTACGTATGACATGAAAGCTGAATTTATCCGCTCGAAAGTAATTGAGTGAGTATAAGACCGGCTGATCATCCTGATCATAGTGCATTTGTTTCAGTAATAGTAACGCCGTTTCAGGATCACATTCTAGTATCGGTGAGACCTGATCGTGATAGCCAATCGGTTCGATGTCAGCAACTGCATATTTAATCTCGCTGTGTGGTTCTCTTCCAAACAGCTCAAAAAGTGACTCTTCTTCATGAGTAAAAGAAGCAGGGAGATGCTTGACCGGAATCTTATCTAAACAATAGACGACTGGCTGTCCATCTGCCGTTCGAACCCGTTCCATTGAAAAAATCTCATCAGATTCATCACACTGAAAACGAATGACATCATTCTCTGTCGGATCCCCTTCTTGCGAGGATAAAAAGATGGTACCTGGCGTCATATTGACCTGCTCAATCATTTTCGTGACACTTGTCAGCTGTTCAATACCTGTTGAAAAGAGCGGCCTTGAATTGACAAAAGTTCCCACACCATGCCTTCTAATTAAATACTTCTCTTCTTCTAATATACGAAGGGCTTCACGCAGTGTCGCTCTGCTCACGCCTAAAAGCTTTGAGAGCTCAAACTCTGAAGGCAGCTTTTCTTTTTCCGCATATACGCCTGTTTGAATATCTTCTTTAATACGGTCAATCACTTTCAAATATAAATGGCGATTGTCTGTTTTGGTCGACATGTTTTCCCTCCGTCTAATCAATGCAAATGATAAGATGAGAAATCTCTATTCCGAGATAAGATGAACATAACTATATCATGTTTTTGTAAATAAATAAATAGTCTGACATCCAGTTAACATAATCATTATACCGTTGACTTTGTTTTAGGAAAGCTCTCTTCGATTTATGAAGAGAGCTCGTCATATTGTTCTTTTGAGAGCAGAACTTCTCTCGGTTTACTTCCTTCATATGGGCCTACAACCCCTCGCTCTTCCATTGCGTCAATCAGACGTGCCGCTCGTGTATAACCGATGCGGAATCTTCTTTGAAGCATAGAGACAGAAGCTGTCTGCATGCCGATGATCAGTTCAACTGCTTCATCATATAAATTGTCATCCACAGCCGCAAGCTGCTCCTGCGTTTCTTCACTTGGAATCATTTCTTCTTGATATTGCGCTTTTTGCTGTGTGATGACATGATCAACGACATGTTCCACTTCTTCATCTGATAAAAATGCGCCTTGCACACGGACCGGCTTATTTGCTCCAACAGGTAAAAACAGCATATCCCCTCTGCCGAGCAGTTTTTCTGCGCCTCCCATATCAAGGATCGTCCTTGAATCTGTTTGGGAGGATACACTAAAGGCGATACGGGATGGGATATTGGCTTTAATGACACCTGTAATGACATCAACAGAAGGTCTTTGTGTGGCGATAATTAAATGAATCCCCGCAGCACGTGCCATTTGAGAAAGTCTTGTAATGGAATCTTCCACATCAGAGGAAGCAACCATCATTAAATCTGCAAGCTCGTCTACAATGACGACAATATAAGGAAGTTCTGGCTGCTTTGCCTCTTCTGATTGATTCATTCGTTTAATGTAATCATTGTATCCTTCAATATTCCTTGTCCCTGTATGAGAAAACAATTCATAGCGGCGCTCCATTTCACTGACTACTTTTTTGAGGGCCTGTGAGGCTTTCTTCGGATCCGTTACAACTGGAGCCAAAAGATGCGGGATGCCATTATAAACATTTAATTCAACCATTTTAGGGTCAATCATCATCATCTTCACTTCATGAGGTTTCGCTCTCATGAGAATACTTGTGATAATGCCATTGATACATACACTTTTTCCGCTTCCGGTCGAGCCTGCTACAAGCAAATGCGGCATTTTGTTCATTTCAGCGAGCACGGCTTCACCTGAAATATTTCGGCCAAGTCCAATAAGCAGTTTTGCATTTGGACGGTCATTTTGCTTCGATTCTAAGACCTCTTTTAAAGAAACCATGGCAATTTCTGCATTAGGAACTTCTATCCCGATGGCTGATTTTCCAGGAATCGGCGCTTCAATCCGAATGTCTTTTGCTGCTAGGGCAAGGGCTAAATCATCACTTAAGTTCACAATCTTACTTACCTTGACGCCGACATCTGGGTATACTTCATATTTGGTCACAGCCGGCCCTAAATGAACCTGAGTGACTTTCGCCTTTACACCAAAGCTTTGAAACGTTTTTTCAAGCTTTCTTGCATTTTCGTAAATATTTTTCTTATCTGTTTGCTGGCCTGAATGCTGCGGCTCTGCCAAAATATCAAGAGACGGCAATTCGTAATCTTTGTTTTCCAGTTCAGTAAACGTCATAGGCGGAGCTTCTTTTGGTTCATCAGCCGTATCTTGAGATGGTGCACTTTGCACGGACTCTTGAAGCGGTTCTGAGTCTTTTATTACCTGCTCTTTTTGAACCGGCGGGGTGAGAATGTCATCCCTGTCTGCAAAGCTTGAGATAATGGGCTGACTATTGTCAGAAACCGGTGTTTCCTCCTCGATCAAGATATGATCATCTTCGTCATCTTCTTGAATGCGTGAACGCTTTTTCTTTTCACCTGTTTTCTGAGAAGGTGCGCTCTTTTTCGCCTGCCTGATCCCCTTCATATCTTGAACAAACGCCTTCCACTGCTTCACCATAAATTGTGATACAGGGAGTGTCACTTTTTTGACCATTTCTTGCAGTGATCGATTTGTGATCAGAACAATTCCAATCAGCATGAGAACAATCGCCATGATTTGAGAGCCTGCTTGTGCAAATAAGAAATACGAAGCAGCAAATAATACGGCACCGATCATGCCGCCTCCTAAATCAGGCGACCCAGTCTCACCTTTCATGTCCATTAAGAAAAGCTCAAACGTATTTCTGATCACACTTTGAGAGCCTATGACTCCTGCAGATGACAGGTGCTGAAAAAGCTTCACATGTGACAAAAGCAAGATACTCGCAATGATGCAGTATAGACCTGCTTTTCTTCTTGTCAACATATCTGGGATTTGTTTTTTCCAAAAGATCGTCACACCAAAAAGAAATAATCCGATAAGGCAGAGAATAAACCATTCACCTGCAAAGAATCGGAATAGATGTACAAAGGTTTGTCCAACAACACCTAGCTGTAAAATGGCAATGATCGCTATGGCAATACAGACTAACCCATTTAATTCATATTTCAGTTTTAGCTGTTTATTTTGTTTTTTTCTCGTTTTACGTTTCCTCTTTTTAGCCATACTCATCACCTTACTACGAAAGAAAATATAACCTACCGAAAGATCAGAAAGAAAGCAGCCTGGTTTTGGCTGCATCTTGTTGTAAGTTTTCCCTTTATTATAGCATAGAATCATTCATATGAGTCGGTTTGATTGGTGCCTAAATGTAACTTCAATCGCTTGCCTGGTGCAAGCTCTTGATTCAAAAAGTCCATTGGATTGGTGCTCATCACTTGAACAATTTCTGCTTCATCTTCTTTCATTTCAACCATCACTGGCACGCCTTGAATGTTCACCTGCTGCAGTTTGCGGTCTCCTTGGTCTTCAGCGTAAATGGCTTCATAGGGCATAGGGGTATATAAAATCATTGAATCAGCCCCTCATTTTGAGCTGCCCTGTCTCCAATGAGTTCGTTCAACTTTTTAATCGCTTGTCCGACGCCGCCTACTTCATTCATGAGTCCGTATTCTGCTGCCTCATGACCAACAACATTTGTTCCAATGTCTCTTGTCAAATTGCCTTTTGAGAACATCAGCTCTTTAAACTTCTCTTCTGTAATGTCTGAGTGGCTTGTGACAAAATTAATGACTCTTTCCTGCATTTTATCTAAGTATTCAAAGGTTTGCGGGACACCAATCACAAGACCGGTTAAACGCACAGGATGAATGGTCATAGTGGCTGTTTCTGCAATATAGGAATAGTCACACGATACAGCGATTGGGACACCAATTGAGTGGCCGCCGCCGAGCACAATCGATACAGTCGGTTTCGATAGTGACGCCAGCATTTCTGCAATGGCTAGACCCGCTTCTACATCGCCGCCCACTGTGTTTAAGATGATTAAAAGCCCTTCGATTTTTGGGTTTTGTTCAACTGCTACGATTTGCGGAATGACATGTTCGTATTTGGTTGTTTTATTTTGTGGAGGAAGCTGCATGTGACCTTCAATTTGTCCAATAATGGTGAGGCAATGTATATTTGTATCCTGTGGCAACTGCGGTACTGCTGTTTCACCAAGCTGCTGTATTTTGCTCATAATGCTATCTTTTTCTTCTGGCTTTCGCTCAGGCTGCTGTTCATTCTTTTCGTCCATTTGTCTCCATCCTTTCCTAAAAACTCTCCTCCTATTATGAACAAGAAGGTCGTATTCCATCCGCATTCCTAGCGCCACATTAAAAAAGCCCAAAGAGCTTGGGCTCCTTGGGCTTTCTCATCACACTTCCATAATAATTGGAATGATCATCGGCTTACGTTTTGTTTTTTCATATAGGAATTGATTTAATACATCGCGCATGGATTGTTTCAGTGTTGACCATTCAACAATAGAGTTTTCCGTTTGCTCTTTGACAATTCCTTTTACCATCTCTGTTGCTTTCACAATCAGCTCTTCGGATTCTCTTACATAAACAAATCCTCTTGTGATGATTTCAGGTCCAGAAATTAATTGTTTCTTTTGTTTATCGAGCGTAATGACCACAATTAAGATCCCATCTTGAGACAGTAGGCGTCTATCGCGTAAAACAATGTTACCGATATCTCCAACGCCAAGACCATCAATCAAAATGTTACCTTGGTGAACTTTTTCACCGATCTTTACGTTCTGTCCTCTGAATTCAACAACATCCCCTTTATCAATCAAGAAAATGTCACTGCGTTTCATTCCCACTTCTTCAGCAATACGAGAATGTGCTTTTTGCATACGATATTCGCCATTCACTGGAATTAAATACTTTGGCTTTAGTAAGTTCAGCATCAGTTTTAACTCTTCTTGACAGCCATGTCCAGATACATGTACACGCTTTTGAGCAAAAATCACCTGTGCTCCGCTTCTTGTGAGGAAATCAACTGTTTTTGAATACGTGAGTTCTTGTCCAGGAAGAGGTGTAGACGCAATCACAACGGTATCACCTTTTTCAATATGAAGCTGTTTGTGATTTTGTTTGGCCATTTTTGTTAAAGCAGCAAGAGGCTCTCCATGGCTTCCAGCCGTCAGAATGACCACATCGTTTTTCGCCATTTTCTTCACTTCTTGAACTGGCACAAATAATTCTTCGTCTGCTGTGACATAACCAAGCTTGATTGCCAGCTGAAGAGTTGTCATCATATTCTTTCCTGCTACTGCAAGCTTACGGCCATTTTGAATGGTTGCATTAATGATCTGCTGTACACGGTTAATATTTGATGAAGATACAGCGACTATCACACGATTCTCAGCATTGTACATCGCATTTGAGATTTCATCTTGGACGATCGCCTCAGACGGTGTATAGCCTGGTTTTTCAGCATTCACACTATCTGAAAGAAGTGCTAAAACGCCATTGTTTCCGATTTTCGCAATCTCTCCGATGTCACAGGCTTGGTTAAGCGCTGGGGTTTGATCAAATTTAAAATCACCTGTGCATACGATTGAACCAAGAGAGGTTTTGAAACTGATCCCGACCGAATCAGGAATACTATGATTCGTTCTAAAGAATGATACTTTTGTTGTTTCAAATGTAATGACCGATTTCGCATGTACCTCGCGCAAATCAGCTTTTTGATTGTAGCCATATTGCTTTAATTTTTCTCGAAGTAACGCAAGGGTCAGCTTCGTTCCATAGACTGGTATAGACAATTTACTCAAGGCATGGAATACGCCTCCGATTGCCTCATCATGTCCGTGGGTAAGAAAAATTGCTTTCACCCGATCAGCTCGTTCAGTTAAATAAGAGATATCAGGAATAACCACGTCAATGCCTAGCATTTCGTTTTCTGGATGCATTAAACCTGCATCTACAACATATATGTCTGAATCAATTTCAATGACATATAAGTTTTTCCCGATTTCTCCAACGCCTCCCAGTGCAATAATTCTTACGTTCTCTGTATTTTTCTTTTTCAAAATTCTTATCCTCCTAGTCTCAAGCCCGTCCATCATCGCTTAATGCTATTATAACTGAATCTAATTTTAGAAAACAAGATGAAGTCACATTTTAAGAAAGTATTTATGTATAAAAAACGGTCATACTCAGGGGCATCTGAGAATGACCGCTTACGAAATTATTTGTTTTGATCAGCTATTTAATACGCCGCTCAAATCCAGTCTCTCTTCTTCTGACAAAGGCAAAAGCGGGAGACGAACAGATCCGACATCTAGTCCTTTCAGCTGAAGGGCTGTTTTGACAGGCGTTGGATTTGGCGCTGAGAAAAGCTGTTTCATGATTGGAAGCAGCTTTTGATGGATCAATGCTGCATTGGCTGTTTGACCTGAAGCATAGCTTTTAAGCATTTGCTGCATATCAAGTCCTACGATATGAGACGCCACAGAGACGACTCCTTTTGCACCAACAGCTACAGCAGGAAGTGTTAAGCTGTCGTCACCTGAATATACGTCGAAGTCTTCTGGCGTCTCTGCAATGATTTTTGTCATGGCATCTAGATCGCCGCTTGCTTCTTTAATCGCGACAATGTTTGGAATTTGCGCAAGCTTAATCGTTGTTTCTGGTGCTAATGAAGCAACCGTTCTTCCTGGTACATTGTAAAGCATGACAGGAAGAGATGTAGACTCGGCAATTGCTTGAAAGTGTGCATACATGCCTTCCTGTGATGGCTTGTTGTAGTAAGGTACGACAAGCATCACTGCATCAACGCCCGCTTCTTCTGCTTTTTTCGTTAGTTTAATAGACGCATTTGTGTTATTACTGCCTGTTCCTGCAATGATTTTACAACGACCATTTGCTAATTTCACCGATTGCTGAAAAAGAGCGACCTTTTCTTCAGTCGATAAAGTTGGCGATTCGCCTGTTGTACCTGCAACGACTAAAGAGTCACTGCCGTTTTTTAACAAATAATCAATGAGAATTGATAGCTTTTGGAAATCAATGTTGCCCTTTTTATCAAAAGGTGTAATCATAGCTGTTGCGATATTTCCGAAATTCATTTTTTTCACCTCATCATGATTCAATCACATTTATCTTGAAAGTTCAAACACTTCATGCAGAGCATTGACAGCCGCTCTCATGTTTTCTTCGTGCACTAACACCCAAATGGTCGTATGACTGTCAGCTGATTGTAAAATCGGAATATTTTGCTCAGATAATGCCGATACAATTTTAGATGTGACACCTGGTACACCCATGATGCCTGCTCCAACAGCTGATACCTTCGCGCAATTTGTTGTCACAATCGGTGTATAGCCGAGGTCTTTTAGGATCGACGTTGCCTT
The DNA here is from genome assembly GCF_053851875.1 of Bacillus sp. A015. Taxonomy (NCBI): domain Bacteria; kingdom Bacillati; phylum Bacillota; class Bacilli; order Caryophanales; family Bacillaceae; genus Bacillus; species Bacillus sp. A015. Next base: position 216,701 of record NZ_JBSPZB010000001.1, on the reverse strand, counting down.
TTCAGTCATTCCACCTGTCACTGTATACACAATTTCACTCGGTGTAATGTTGAAGAAATCGACACTGATTTGTGCGTTTGCCATTGCTTTGAAGACCTCTGTTTGTACGCTGTACTGCCCTTCTTTCGCCGGGACTTTGATTTGCGTCACATCATTGACATGTGCAATACCCGTAATGAGGCGGTCATACACATCATGACTCATTTTATCTGAGTAGTGTGACGTCACAAGTGTGCCCTCATCATCAGAGTATGTTGAGCGGACCCTCATTGGTACTTTTGCTTGCATGGCAATTTCAACAGCCCTCGGGTGAATAACTTTCGCCCCTTGATATGCGAGGTTGCAAATTTCAGTATATGTCACGACTCTCAGTGGTTTTGCATTTTTTACGATGCGGGGATCTGCTGTCATAACCCCTTCTACATCTGTAAAGATATCGATAAAGTCTGCCTGCAGTGCAGCGCCTAAAGCAGCTGCTGACGTATCACTGCCGCCTCGTCCAATCGTTGTCACGTCTCCATTTTTCGCAGCTCCCTGGAACCCAGCGACAACGACAACATCATGCTCAGAAAGTGCCGCTTCAAGACGTTCACACTTCATGTCAATAATTTTCGCATTCGTATGCTCTTGATCTGTCACAAAGCCTGCCTGTGCACCTGTCATCGCTACAGCCTTTAGCCCGTTTTCATTCAGCATACTTGAAAACACAACAGCTGAAATATTTTCTCCGCAAGAAACGAGCAGGTCTTTTTCTCTGTTTGTCATGTGCTGCACGCTGCCATAAAGCAATCCAAGCAGCGTATCTGTCGCATAAGGATCGCCTTTTCGTCCCATTGCAGAAACGACTACAACCGATTTATAGCCTTTCTCTTTCGCAGATAAGATATGTGCAAGTGCCCTTTTTCTACCTTGATCATCTTTGACAGATGTACCGCCAAATTTTTGGACAATTATTTTCACTGTTTTCACTCCAAGTTCATTCTGACGTAACAGAAGAGAGCAGGCGAAAGATGCCTAACTCTCTTCTGTTCGTCCTCATCATCCATTGAATGTTAAACTAATTTTAATGCTTTTAAGCTTTCTGCAATTTGAACTGAGTTCCATGCAGCGCCTTTCAGCAGGTTATCAGATACAATCCACAAATGGAACCCGTTTGGACGGTCCAAATCTTTCCGAATGCGGCCGACAAATACGTCATTTTTTCCAACAGCATCTGCAGGCATTGGATAAATTTGCTGAGATGGATCATCCTGCAATGTAATACCTGGTGCATCTTTTAGAATTGACTTGATGTCATCCACCGTTGCGTCATTTGATTCTAGTTCAACGTAAACAGATTCTGAATGACCCGTTTCAATTGGAAGTCTCACACATGTTGCCGCTACTTCTAGCTCTGGCATATGCATAATTTTTTTCGTTTCGTTGATCATTTTCATTTCTTCAAATGTATAGCCATTGTCTTGGAATTTATCAATTTGCGGAATCGCATTAAATGCAATTTGATAAGGCATGACTTCTGGTGTTACATCTTCTTTATTTAAAATGGCTTGCGTCTGGCTGTATAGTTCGTCAATTGCTTCATGTCCTGCACCTGATACTGCCTGGTATGTGGACACAATGACTTTTTTCATTCCATACGCCTGACGAAGCGGTTCTAATGCCGCCACCATTTGAATAGTTGAACAGTTAGGGTTTGCAATGATCCCTTGATGGTCATGCAAATCTTTTTCGTTTACCTCTGGTACGACAAGAGGGATATTTTCGTCCATACGAAAAGCACTTGTGTTGTCTACAACAATCGCACCTCGTTTGACTGCTTCAGGAGCTAGCGCCTTGGAAACATTTCCTCCAGCACTGAATAGTGCAATGTTGACCCCTTCAAAGCTTTCAGGTGTTGCTTCTTGAACGGTATACTCTTGACCTCTGAATGTCACTTTTGTTCCAGCAGAACGTTTTGAGGATAGTAGAGTAAGTGTATCCATTTCAAAATCTCTGTCAGCTAGTGTTTTTAACATTTGTTGACCGACAGCTCCAGTCGCTCCAACTACAGCTACATGCAATCCTCTTCCCATCAGTAAAACTCCTTCCGACCCATCCATGATTCTTTTCTTTCGGATGGCCATCCTATGACTTTTTACATTTTATTTTACCATAGAAAAGCAAGGCTTGAAGCATCTTTTTTGAATCTTTCATGATTTTCTAGTGAATCTATTAATCGTTTGGTCCAATTAAAATCGGCTGAATTTGTCTATGCTGAAGCGCCTCTTCTACTGTTTGAGAAAGAAGGTCCATATTCGCTACCATAGATGTCGGTTTTTTGAATGGATCATCTTGGCCAAATGGAATAAAGAAAATGTTCTTTGTCGACATCAGCCTCATGAGATTTGTACCATTTAAGCCTAATGCATCGTTTGTCGAGATGCCTAGAACGACGGGACGATGATTTCGAATGGTTGCTTTTGCAGCCATTAAAACAGGACTGTCTGTCATGGCATTTGCGAATTTCGCCATGGAGTTTCCTGTTAAAGGCGCAATGACCATACAATCGAGTGGAAGCTTAGGTCCGAGCGGCTCTGCTTTTACGATAGAGTCAATCGCTTGAAATCCCGTCAGTTTCTCAATCCGCTCAATCCAGTCGGCTCCTTCTCCAAATCTTGTATTCGTGCTTTGCACCGTATACGACACCACAGGACGCACCTCTGCCCCTTCTTTCACAAGTGCTTCAATTTGCGGAAAAACGGCTTCATACGTACAGTGGGAACCTGTTAAACCAAAGCCGATTCTTTTCCCTTTTAATGTTGTCATGATTCCATCCCCCTTTTTTCCTCCGCAAGTTCACATAAGAGCCCGGAAAGCACTTTTGCAATGATTTGCCCTGCGGTCTTTGGTGCTACAATCCCTGGAAGACCTGGTGCAAGAAGCGCCTTCACTCCGTGCTTTTGCGCAAAGTCAAAATCTGTTCCGCCTGGGCGGGAGGCGATATCCAAAATAAGTGTCTTCGGTGTCATACTGACGATAACAGATGAATCTAATACTAAGCTCGGAATCGTATTGATGATGATATCAACATCTGTTACTTCTTCTTTTAAACGATCCATTGAAAACGGATCAAGTCCCATTTCAAAGGCTCGAGCTAAATGGGCTGTATCTGCAGCACCTACTTTCACATCCGCACCTAGTGCCCGAAATGTGCGGGCAATTGTGAGCCCTGTTCTCCCAAGCCCGAGGACAGCGACATGTGATCCATGAATCGTATAGTCCGTTTGCTGAATGGCCATCATGATAATCCCTTCAACTGTTGGAATAGAGTTATATATGGCAATATCATTGCGCTCAAACAGCTTCACAAGCTTCCGGTTCACCTGCTTTGCCAGATTGTCTAAGTACGTATTAGAAATACCTGAGTACAAGGTACAATGTGCTGGAGTTCTTTCTAAATATTCTGCTTCCAGCACGACCTGCTCATTTGAGAAAACTGTGGCAACGACGCCTTCATCTGTTGCACCTGATACCGGCAGAATCATACTGTCTACCTGTTCAAATGGAAGTTCTGACATTTTAAGCTTTTCAGCACCGATAAACCCATGATCCAGCTGGTCAAATCCGACCAAAAACACTTTGGCATGCTGCTGTGACAGCTTGCGAATGATTTCAAGCTGCCTTGCATCTCCCCCGATCACCGCAACCGTTAAACCGCTCAACATACTGACCGTTCACCTTCTTTATTTAAAAAAGTCTGTAACATTTTCTGAATCTCCCTTTCAGCATATGAGGAGAGGATTCAGCCTGTGAACAAATCGGGAAGAGAAAAGAAAAAGAGCACCCTTTTATGATGGGTGCTCTTTCAAATTGTTGACAAAGGGCTAAAATGATCTTAATTTTAGCCCTTTGTCTTCTTTTCAGCGTGATAGAAAACCTTTGAAGTCTAGGAAGGACGAGTACTGGAGCGGAGCGAATTTGAGATTCGTGAGCACCGGCACGCAGGACTGACAAAGAATGCGAGGGTTTGTCTACACGCTGAGAGCACCCTTTTATGATGGGTGCTCTTTTTCCCCGTGCGGCTTAAGTTCTTCAGGCACATCGAGAATGATCATATCTGATCCTATTTTTTGAATGTGATTCCACGGAACGCGGATGTCATTTCCTTGTTTTCGAAAGCCAAACCACTTGACGGAAGGTATGATGAGTGCTGTAATCTGACCGTCCTGTTCATTTATTTCAAGGTCGGTTTGTCCCAGCACGCCAAGCCGCTCCGCTCTTTTGATATCGACGATCTCTTTTCCTGACAGCTCACTTAGCCTCAAAACCGCATCACTTCCCTTCCATATTATATATGCAGGAGGAAGGTGAAATAGACCGTCCCGCTCTTTACATGTCATGACTGATGCCAATTGGTATACCAAGTCGGCTTAAGTTGATTAAAACGCTCATGGTCTGTCAGCATTCTATCCACTCGGTCAACCATGTCTTTTACATGTGCCGGGTCAAAGGTCAGCGTCCAAACAATAGAAGAAAAGAAACTCATTGCTGTGTAGATGGAAAAAAGAAGCCAGAAATCGTCGTTTGTGGCCTGCGTACTCAAATAGTGATCCAATTGTCCAACCGAAAATGGAATGCTGTTCTCTCGACTAAATAAGGACAATTTATAAAAGTCATGAATGGGGTCTCCCCAGTCGGAATGATCAAAATCAATTACGCCGGCATATTGATTGCCTTCTATGATGATATTCCCTAAATGAAAATCATCATGCTGGAACCGGTTAGGTCTCCCTTTGACCACATCAGCATGCGACTTGATAAAATCCAATACGAACTGAGCATGGTTAAAGGTCACTCCACTTGATCGATAGGCATGTACATACCGTTCATGTTTAGCCATCACTCGCTCTTCCCATGGCACTTCAAACGAAGGCGCAGGATATGTATGCATGAGACTCAGCTCTCTGCCTGCCCGTCTACCGATTTCATACTGCTCTTTGTTTGTGAGCAGATGGATGGATGCTCTGGCATTTTCTCCTTCGATAAAAGGGAGGATACGATAGGAACAGCTCTGTTCAGCACTCATTCCGATCTCAATGACTTCAGAACAGAGAATTCCTCGTTCTTTCAACTTACGCAGAACTGACGTTTTTTCTCTTAAGCGGGGATAATTTTGGATGTCTGATAGCTTGAGCACCAGCTTTTCGCTAGATGACGTTGTGACCAAAAATATGCGGTCTCCCGAAAATCCAGATGTCATCGGCTGGAAAGAGATAGCTTGTTTAAGAAGCGGGGAGAGCTGTTTCAGTTGTTCATTTTTCATCAAAGCAGGACCCCTTTTTTCTTCATATACAATAAACGGCAGACCTCATGAGAAGCCTGCCGTGTTGTTTACATTATGATGGCTGATCACCTGTCGGACTAATAAGCGAGAGCGCATAATCTTCTGTAAAGATTCGTTTAGATAGGTTATTCACGCCTTCTAATGTGACGTGATTGATTTCATCAATAATTTCATCGAGCGTACGATGTTTGCCAAGGAGCAATTCATTTTTACCATTTCGGCTCATCTTGCTGTTTGTGCTTTCAAGACTGAGCATGAGGTTGCCTTTCATTTGTTCCTTAGAATTTTCAAGTTCTTTCTGCGTGATTCCCTCACGTTTTAAGACGTCTAATGTTTGTAAAATGGTTTCAGAGAGCAGGTTTAATTGCTTCGCTCCAGTCCCGCCATAGATCGTCAGCATGCCGTTATCTGCAAATGAACTGTGATAGCTGAATACGGAATAAGCAAGTCCTTTGTCTTCTCTTACATCTTGGAACAAACGGCTGCTCATGCTTCCGCCAAGAACATTATTTAAGACGATTAAGTCATAGATGCCTTTATCTCCAGCAGGAAGACCATTAAAGCCCATGCATAGATGTGCCTGTTCAGTTTCCTTTTTGCGAGTGAGCTTATCATAATGAAATTGCGGAGCTTCTACAGGCTGCTTTTTCCCTTTCCCTTCATAAGAGCCGAACAATTTTTCAACCTCGCGAATGAAGGTGTCATCTACATTCCCTGCAACTGAGATAACGACGCGATCCGGCGTGTAGAATTCATCCATATATGCTCTAAGGGAATCACCATTAAAGGTAGAGAGTGTTTCCTCTGTTCCTAAAATCGGGTACCCTAATGAATGCTCACCGTAAATGGCTTTGCTTAACAAGTCATGAACGATGTCATCAGGTGTATCCTCATACATTTTAATTTCTTCATAAACAACATTTTTTTCTTTTTTCAGCTCATCTTCATCAAAAGCGGAGTGAAAGAACATGTCACTTAATACATCGAGAGCGTAACTAGCATGTGAATCAAGCACCTTTGCATAATAGCAAGTATATTCTTTTGACGTAAAGGCATTCACTTGACCACCAATGCGGTCAAAAGATTCTGCGATATCACGTGCAGATCTCGTCTTTGTTCCTTTAAAGAACATATGCTCTAAAAAGTGTGAGATCCCGTTAATTTCTGGTGTCTCATGTCTAGAACCTGTTCCAATCCAGACGCCAATTGCGACAGATCTCACAGTGGGATTGTTTTCAAGTACAATTCTTACTCCGTTTTGGCATGTATACGTTTTGACCAAGTTTTGCTCCTCCTATTCAACAAACAGATCGCATCACGGATGTCTTTTTTCACTTAGGAGGTCAGAAACCGTTCCTAATTCATATCCTCTTTCCTTGATTTGAGTGATAAGTGCGTCAAGACTTTTCGCCGTTGCATCTGTTGGATGCATTAATATCATCGCCCCATTGTGAATTTTCCCAAGCACCCGTTTTTGTAAAATGTCTGGTGACGGTTTTTGCCAGTCAATGGTGTCTACCGTCCACATGATGGTTTCCATTCCTTCTTCTGCGGCAAGCTTCACTGTTTCTTCTTTAAAGCTTCCGCTTGGAGGGGCAAACCACTTCGGTTTTTTCCCAAGGGATTCTTCAATTTGACGATTTGTTTTGGTAATCTGCTCTAATGCTCGTTCTCTTGTCAGTGTGCGCATATCCGGGTGATTGTATGAATGATTTCCAATTTCATGACCATCTGCCACAATTTTTTTGGCAAGGTTTGTGCTCTTTTTCACCCATTTGCCTTCTAAGAAAAAGGTCGCCTTCACCTGATGCTTTTCTAGCGTATTCAACATCTTTGTTAAATGCTCGTCACCCCAAGCCACATTGATGAGGAATGCATTCATTTTTTTATCTGGATGCCCCTTATAAATAGGCTCAGCACCAAGTTCATGTAAATGAATAGATGGTTTTGTTTCATTGAAAACAAGCAGTTTTTCATCGAATGTCCCAAGTTTCTTCATTTTTTCAAAAGAAGCATCGATATCAACAGTCTGTCCATTTAAACCAGGCATCTTTTTCCACACTTTATCAATCTTAGCATTTTGCGCCTTTACTTCATAGTCAGAAGACTTCGATTCAATCTCTTGATACAAAATATCTTTCGAAACAGATGCAACCTCAGCATGCTCTTTCATTGATTCAATATATGTGACAGCAGCCGGCTGCTTCATCGTTTGATATGACATGAGCAGTAAAAATACAAACACAATGATTGGTACCGTTTTTTTCAATGGTTGTCCCTCCCCTTTACCACAAATTATGATGGGGAGAAACAAGCTAGAACTATTGTTACCTGCAAGAAAAGAAAGAAGCCTGGCACGAATACCTGGCTTCTAACACATTTTATTTGTTCTCACTTAAGACTGCTCTTCTTCTTTTTCCTTTTCTTCACGTAAAACAGCTTTGCGAGAAAGGTTCACTCGGCCTTGTTTATCGATTTCAGTGACTTTGACGAGTAATTCGTCGCCAATCTTCACGACATCTTCTACTTTGCCAACACGCTCAAGCGCAAGCTCAGAAATATGAACAAGTCCATCTTTTCCGCTGAAGATTTCAAGGAAAGCACCGAATTTTTCAATGCGTTTTACTTTACCTAAGTAAAGTTGCCCCACTTCAACTTCTCTGACAAGATCTTCAATGATTTTCTTCGCTTTTTGGTTCATGTCTTCTTCTGTAGAAGAGATAAAGATTGTACCGTCTTGTTCGATATCGATTTTCACACCGGTATCTTCAATGATTTTATTGATTTGTTTACCGCTTGGTCCAATGACATCGCGAATTTTATCAGGATTGATCGTCATCGTTAGGATTTTTGGTGCATAACGTGACAATTCTTCTCTAGAAGCTGGAATCGTTGATAGCATGCTATCTAAAATTTCCATTCTTCCTTTTTTCGCTTGTTGAAGAGCTTCTTCTAGGATGTCCTTTGATAGACCATCGATTTTAATGTCCATTTGAAGCGCTGTTACACCTTTTGATGTACCTGCTACTTTAAAGTCCATATCTCCAAGTGCATCTTCCATTCCTTGAATGTCTGTCAGCACTGTGTAGTAATCACCAGATTTAACAAGTCCCATGGCAATCCCAGCAACTGGGGCTTTAATTGGAACACCTGCATCCATCATAGCAAGTGTGCTTGCGCAAATACTTGCTTGTGATGTAGATCCGTTTGATTCTAATACCTCTGAAACGAGGCGAACCGTATAAGGGAAATCTTTTTCGGATGGGATCACTGGTTCTAATGCACGTTCACCTAGCGCACCATGTCCGATCTCACGGCGACCTGGGCCACGCATTGGGCCAGTCTCACCAACACTGAATTGCGGGAAGTTGTAATGGTGCATGAAGCGTTTAGATTCTTCAACACCTAGACCATCAAGGATCTGTACATCGCCAAGTGCACCTAATGTACAAATGCTGAGCGCCTGTGTTTGCCCTCTCGTAAATAATCCTGAACCGTGCGTTCTTGGCAGAAGTCCTACTTCTGAAGCAAGTGGTCGGATTTGATCTACACCGCGTCCATCTGGACGTACTTTCTCTTCAGTGATCAGGCGGCGAACTTCGTTTTTGACAAGCTTATTTAGTACATCCTTCGCTTGTTTGATCGTCGCTTCGTCACGCTCTTCTTCTTCAAATTTCTCAACCACAGCTTTTTTCAAAGCACTGATCGCATCTTCACGAGCATGCTTCTCATGTACTTGAATCGCTTTCAGCAGATCAGCTTCAGCAAGTTCTTTTACTTCGTCTGCTAACGTTTGATCCACTTCATATAAAGGAATATCGATTTTTTCTTTACCGACTGCCTTGACAATTTCTTCTTGGAATTCGATTAAGCGCTTGATCTCTTGATGACCGTACATAATGGCTTCAAGCATCGTTTCTTCTGGCACTTCATCTGCACCAGCCTCTACCATGTTGATCGCATCTTTTGTTCCAGCCACAACAAGGTTGATGTCGCTTTGTTCAAGCTGATCAACATTTGGGTTGATGATCAGTTTTCCATCAACTCGTCCTACTGTAACGCCAGCGATTGGTCCTTCAAATGGAATGTCAGACACACATAATGCTAAAGATGAGCCAAACATTGCAGCCATTTCAGATGAACAATTTTGATCCACACTCATGACAATACTAATGACCTGTACTTCGTTTCTAAATCCATCTGCAAATAGTGGACGAATTGGTCTGTCAATTAAGCGGCTCGCAAGGATTGCCTTTTCACTTGGGCGTCCTTCTCTTTTAATGAAGCCACCAGGAATTTTACCTACTGCATATAATCTTTCTTCGTAGTTCACAGTGAGCGGGAAAAAATCAAGTGGTTTAGGTTCTTTAGAAGCGGTGGCTGAGCTAAGCACAGCCGTATCCCCGTAGCGTACGAGGACCGCCCCGTTTGCTTGCTTTGCAAGCTGGCCAGTTTCAACTGTCAGTTGACGTCCAGCCCAGTCTATGGTGAAGACATGTTTCTCTTGTCCCATTCTGAGATAAACTCCTCTCTTGTCGTAAAGTTTTAGGTTATTTCTTATTATGAACAAAATGATTTTCACATATCAATGTGAAAGCTGTATGTAGAAGGGTTTTGCCATTCTTTCAACATTTTAACCATAAAATATTAGTGATTATACGATAAAAAAGCGGGAATCCTCCCGCTTTTTACGATTATCGACGTAAGCCTAGTTTGTTAATTAACTCACGGTAACGAGTTACGTCTTTATTACGTAGATACGTAAGAAGATTACGACGTCTACCGACCATTTTCAAAAGACCGCGACGTGAGTGGTGATCTTTCTTATGAGTACGTAAATGCTCGTTCAAGTTGTTAATTGATTCTGTTAGGACAGCGATCTGAACTTCTGGAGATCCAGTATCAGATTCGTGTGTTTTGAACTCATTAATTAATTGAGTTTTACGCTCTTGAGTAATAGCCATCCTGTTTCACCTCCAAATCATGTTAGCCCCATCTACCTCGCAACCGTCGGTGAAGTCGGCCTGCCAAGTAAGTGGTTTTAAAGCTACAGGAATTATCATACTAAAAATATGCTGAATTTGCAAATGGTAGGGCCGTTTTTCTATGATTTTTTTGTTTGGTTGAGCTGATCTTGAAAAAACTGAATCGCTTCTTCTTTATCCAGACTAATTTGAGCCGTTAATTCCTGGATTCCGTTAAATTTTTGTTCACTGCGGATACGCTTGTACCATTGTAATTTAATCGGCTCACCATAAATTTCTTCGTTAAAATCAAAGAGATTCACTTCAATGGCAGGCTGATCGGGACGCTTTTCATAGAATGTTGGTTTGTAGCCAACGTTACAAACGCCGTCATACACTTTGCCTTTCACTTCTGCTCTCACTGCATATACGCCGGTTGGCGGAATAATGTATTCAGCAGATAAACCGACATTGGCTGTTGGAAAGCCGATCGTTCGTCCGCGTTTGTCTCCATGGATGACAATGCCGCGCAGCTGATAAGGTTTTCCTAAAAGCTCACTCACATACTCAACGTCCCCATTTTTTAATGCGGAGCGGATGAGGGTAGAGCTGACTTTCCGGTCTTGATTGGACAACTTAGGCACGATGGTTGCCGATATACGCCCTTTCCCGTATTCATCGAACGTTTCCATTGTGCCTGCACCAAACCGGCCAAACGTAAAATCAAAACCAGCTACTGCGTGCTTCACATTCAGTTCGTCCAAATATTGATCTACAAACTCCTGAGGGGACAGCGCTGCAAAGCTTTCGCTGAATTGCACAATGTATAAATAGTCAGCGCCTAGCTTTTCAATGAAATCAATTTTATCCTCAAGCGGAGTAATTAAATCTTTTGGTTCACGTGCTTTTTGCAGAACATGTGATGGATGCGGATGAAAGGTCATGACAGCTAACGCCAATCCTTCTTTTTCCGCAATGCTTTTCGCTGCGTCAATCACCTTCTGATGTCCGAGGTGAACACCGTCAAAATACCCTAAAGCCATCACAGACGGGGCTTGATCCTTTTGATTCAATGTATGTGGGTGTGAAATATGTATAGTCTTCACGAGATGGTCACCTTTTCTTTAAGATTGCTTGTCCTGAGATAAGATCTTCGCCGGCTTCATCAGGTTCTGTTTGGTCGGATGCTTCATATAAATCGCCATACAATGACCTGAAGGAGCAAAAACAGCGACACGATCCTCCTCTGCAAAATGAGCGAATTCATCAGGCATTGGCAGGACTGCACCGTTTTCCACTTTACTTGCTAATGTATCATTTATCTCCCATTTCGGCAAATGATTGAGCGCGCGCTCGATCGGCACAAGGTGCTCACCTATCGTTCCTTCCTCACTCATATCACGAAGCTCATCAAGGGTGATACATTCATCTAGTGTAAAGTCGCCTGACCCAGTGCGAATGAGGTGTGACATATGAGCCGGAAACCCTAGTTTTTTTCCGATATCAACCGCTAAGGTTCTGACATACGTACCTTTTGAGCACAGAACAGTGAATCTGAATGACACGTTTCCATCTTCAAATGTGACAGGTGTAGTCCGCTCGATGCGGTGGATGGTAATTTCACGGCTTGGCCGCTCGATTTCAATTCCTTCTCTCGCATATTCATAGAGCTTTTTCCCGCCAATTTTCACAGCAGAAAACATTGGAGGAACTTGTTCAATGGTTCCTTCAAACTGTTTCAGCGCAGCATCAATTTCTTCTTCTGCAATCGGCTTTTGCACCTTTTTTTCTTCAACCACTTCACCTGTTTGGTCTTCTGTCGTCGTAGAAAAGCCAATCGTGATTTCTGCATCATACGTTTTCGATTTATCTGTTAGGTACTCAACGATTTTCGTCGCTCTTCCAATACAAATGGGCAGAACACCTGATACTTCTGGGTCGAGTGTTCCTGTATGTCCGACTTTTTTTGTGTGCAATATCTTTCTCACTTTGAACACACAGTCGTGAGAGGTCATTCCTCTTTCTTTATGTAATAAAAGAACACCATTTATCATCTGCGCGTTCTCTCCTTTCATAAACGATGAAAAAGGACAGACGATCATCGCCTATCCTTATTTCAACATCTTATTCGTGATCTTTTGTGTTTAGTTCAGCAATCAGGCTTTCAATTCGGTTACCGTAATCAACGGATTCATCAAATTCAAAGTGTAGTTCTGGCGTTTTGCGAAGTCTAATTCGATTGCCAATTTCAGAGCGGATATACCCTTTCGCCTTTGCTAGGCCTTTTAAGGTTTCCTCTCTTTTTTTCTCGTCTCCAAGAACAGAAATGTAGACTTTGGCAATTTGTAAATCACCGGATACTTCGACATCGGTTACAGTCAAAAAGCCGATTCTTGGATCTTTCAGCTTTCTGCCAAGGATATCGCCCAATTCTTTTTTCATTTGCTCACCCACACGGGTTGCTCTCATACTCATGATCTTATCACCTCTAATTAAAACCACTCAGTTTTCGTGATCGTCCGTTCAATTTCAGGAAAAGAATCAATAAAGCTTAATACTCGCTGAAGTTCCTTTTCCACTTGAACCCGAGATGAGGAAATCACGGCGATTCCAATTGATGTACGCTGCCATGTATCCTGATAATCCATTTCAGCAATGGTCACATTGAATTTATGGCGCGTTCTTGTCAATATACGCTGAAGAACCGCACGTTTTTCCTTCAGTGAGGATGCATCATAAATGATGCACTCACATTCGGTATAACCGATCATTTTCTTTCGATTTCTTGCATAACGAATGATTCCAGAACATCACCTTCACGGATATCATTGTATTTCTTAATGGTAATACCACATTCATAGCCTTGTGAAACTTCTTTCACGTCATCTTTGAATCGTTTTAATACGTCGACTTCGCCTTCAAAAATAACGACGCCATCACGGATTAATCGGATACCACTATCTCTTGTAATCGTTCCTTCAGTGACATAGCCGCCAGCAATTGTACCGATTTTAGATACTTTGAACGTTTGACGAACTTCAACTTGACCAATGACTTTTTCTTCATATTCAGGGTCAAGCATTCCTTTCATCGCAGCTTCAATTTCATCGATGACTTTATAGATAATGCGGTGCAAGCGGATATCTACGTTTTCTGTTTCAGCTGTGCTCTTCGCATTTCCATCAGGACGTACGTTAAATCCGATCACGATCGCATTAGAAGCACTTGCTAAAATGATATCAGATTCTGTAATCGCTCCAACACCCGTATGGATGATTTTCACTTTTACGCCTTCTACTTCAATTTTTTGAAGAGCTGCCGTCAGTGCTTCAGCAGAACCTTGTACGTCTGCTTTCACGATCAGGTTGATATCTTTCACTTCGCCTTGTTTGATTTGCTCAAACAGGTCATCTAGAGATAATTTTGCTTTGTCTGAACGCTGTTCATCAAGCTGTTTTGAAGCACGCGCCTCACCCACTTGACGAGCTGTTTTTTCGTCTTTGAATACGAGGAACTGATCGCCCGCATTTGGTACATCATTTAAACCAGTGATTTCAACAGGTGTAGATGGTCCTGCTGTTTTCACGCGGCGTCCGATGTCATTGACCATTGCACGTACACGGCCAAATGTATTTCCAACAACGATTGGGTCACCTACTTGAAGTGTACCAGTTTGAACTAGAAGGGTTGCAACAGACCCTCTTCCTTTATCAAGCTCAGCCTCAATGACAGTTCCTTTAGCCGCACGATGTGGGTTGGCTTTCAGTTCTCCTACTTCGCTGACAAGAAGGATCATTTCGATTAATTCATCGATGCCTTCACCTGTTTTCGCAGATAGAGGAACGAAAATCGTTTCGCCGCCCCAAGCTTCTGGTACAAGACCATGTTCAGTTAATTCTTGCATCACACGGTCAGGGTTAGCTGTTGGTTTGTCAATTTTATTGACAGCGACAATGATTGGCACCTCTGCCGCTTTCGCATGGTTAATGGCTTCAATTGTTTGCGGCATCACGCCATCATCTGCTGCAACGACTAGGATTGTTGTATCAGTTACCTCGGCACCACGTGCACGCATCGTTGTGAATGCTGCGTGTCCAGGTGTATCAAGGAACGTGATTTTCTTGCCGTTTTCTTCAATTTGGTATGCACCGATATGCTGCGTGATTCCACCAGCTTCGCCTTCAACGACTTTCGTTTTACGAATACTGTCAAGAAGGGTTGTTTTCCCGTGGTCAACGTGTCCCATGATCGTCACAACTGGAGGGCGTACTTGCATATCTTCTTCTTTATCTTCAACTTCATACTTTTCAAGTTCAGTTTCTTCTAAAATGATGACTTCCTCTACTGGAACACCATATTCAGAAGCGATTAATTCAACTGTATCTTTATCAAGCTCTTGGTTAATGGTTGCCATCACACCAAGCATCATGAGCTTTTTGATGATTTCAGCTGATTCTTTTCCAAGCTCTTCGGCAAGCTGGCCAACTGTCATTGAATTTGTAAATTCAATTTTTTCAGGAAGCTCTTTTTTAGGCTTCACAGGTCTAGCTTGCTGATGCTGTGACTTGTTGCCACCGCGTTTGTTTTTGTTTTTGTTTTGGTTGTTGTTTTTTTTGTTTTTATTAAATTGATTATTCTGCACGTCATTCTTCTTTCTATCATTGATTTTGTTAGATGATTGTTTTTTTTGTTCTGCGGGTTTCTCGTTAGCTGTCTCTTTTGCTTTGGCTTTTTTATATATAGCGTCTAGCTTTTTCACAGTGTCGTCTTCAAGCGTCGCCATGTGGTTGTTCACTTCCACGTTCATATCCTTAAGCGCTGCTATAATATCTTTACTTGAAACATCTATGGCTTTTGCATATTCATATACTCTCACTTTAGCCATTCGTTCACCCCCAAATAAATTAATCGAGCAAGCTTATGAGCTTCTTAGCGAAGCCTTGGTCAGTGACAGCGACAACTACGCGAGCTTCTTTCCCAATAGAACGTCCGAGAACGGAACGGTCTTCAATTTTTCTAACCGGAACATTATAAAATTTGCATTTGTCAGATACCTTTTTCTCTGTGTTCGGTGAGGCATCTGCTGCAAGAAGAACCAGCTTAGCACGCGCATGTCTAATTTCTTTGATCACCAGATCTTCTCCTGACACGACTTTACGAGCTCGATTTGCTAGACCAAGCAAAGGATACCACTTAGATTCAGTCATTTGGTTTTTTCACCTTTTCAGCTAGTTCTAGTAATTCTTCAAATATGTGTTCGTCAATCTGTGTCTGAAATTGCTGCTGTAAACTGCGTTTGTTCTTTGCCGCAAGAATGGTTTCTTTATCGAGAGAAAGGTAAGCTCCGCGCCCGTTCATTTTTCCGGTTGCGTCAACAGACACTTCACCTTCTTTAGAACGAACCACACGGATTAGCTCTTTCTTTGGTTTCATTTCTCCCGTCACGACGCATTTTCTAAGCGGGATTTTCTTTCGGCTTTTCACCTTTTATATCACCTCTTATTCGTCAGATTCCTCAGCTACTGGTTCAGCCTCTAAGAAAAGAGATTCAGAGTCTTCAGTTCTTGGGAAAATACCGAGTTCCCTTGCATCTGTTTCGCTTTTAATGTCAATTTTCCAGCTAGTCAGCTTCGCTGCAAGGCGCGCATTTTGACCTCTTTTACCAATGGCTAATGACAGCTGATAATCAGGGACAATCACTGTTGTCGCCTTATCTTCTTCATTAACAATGACATCAAGCACTTTTGATGGGCTCAACGCATTGGCAACAAATTCAACCGGATCATTAGACCAATGGACAATGTCAATTTTTTCGCCTTTTAGCTCGTTGACAATTGCTTGTACACGCTGACCTTTTGGCCCAACACAAGAACCAACTGGATCAACATCAGGGTCATCTGTACGAACAGATATTTTAGAACGGTCCCCAGCTTCTCTAGCAACCGATTTAAGCTCTACAGTACCATCATAAATTTCTGGGACTTCAATTTCAAATAAACGCTTTAAAAGACCTGGATGTGTTCTAGAGACATAAATTTGTGGTCCTTTTGTTGTTTTTTCTACCTTTGTAATGAACACTTTAATGCGGTCATGTGGTTTGTATTCCTCATTTGGCATTTGTTCGTTGACCGGAAGAAGGGCTTCGATTTTGCCAAGTGACACGTAAATGAATTTACTGTCAATCCGCTGAACGATTCCCGTCATAATGTCTTCCTCGCGATCGATGAACTCAGTGTAGATCACACCTCGCTCTGCTTCTCTCACTCGCTGCGTTACAACTTGTTTCGCTGTCTGAGCTGCAATGCGTCCGAAATCTTTTGGAGTGACTTCAATCTCAACCACGTCACCTACCACGTAATTCGGGTTGATGCTGACTGCATCACCTACAGAGATTTCAAGGCGAGAATCATACACTTCATCTACAACATCTTTTCTTGCAAATACGCGAATTGTTCCCGTTTCGCGGTTTAAATCAACACGAACATTTTGCGCTTGATTAAAATTACGCTTATATGCAGAAATGAGTGCAGCTTCTATCGCTTCAATAATAATTTCTTTACTAATACCCTTCTCTTTCTCAAGAACAGTCAGGGCATCTAACAACTCACTACTCATTTTTATGGTTCCCCCTTATATCAATGGAAAGGTTAATTGAACGAAACTGCTAATCTTGCGTTCGCTATTTTTTCATATGGGATATTGATCTCTTTCTTTCTTGTCTTGATCTTCACTGTCACTGTTGCAATCTCACCATCAAAGCTTGTAAGCTCACCTTCAAACGCTTTTTCACCATCAATTGGTTCATATGTTTTCATGAAAACATTTTTTCCAAGTGCTTTTTCAAAATCAGCTTTTTTCTTTAATGGGCGCTCCGCTCCAGGAGAGGACACTTCAAGAAAGTAGTTTTGGCTAATCGGATCTGCCTCATCAAGCTTTTCGCTCAAGGCTTCGCTCACTTTGGCACACTCTTCGATATCGACGCCTTTATCAGAGTCAATAAACACGCGAAGGAACCAGTTTTGACCCTCTTTGACAAATTCAACATCAACGAGTTCAAGCTGTAAGCCATCTAAAATTGGCTGCACCATTTCGCTTACGACATCCACTACTTTTTTGCTCATTCTCTTCCTCCTTGTGCTTTCGATAAACGCTCTTATCAATCATTCTGCATAAAAACCCTGCTTTATGTGAGCAGGGGGAGCAGAAAACGGATGAATAATGTCGAGACAAAAATTGCCTGTTCAATACAAAAGAGCGGGTTTCCCCACTCTTGTCTCGGTAATCGTTAGCATTTCCATAAAAACTATACCATATCCAATTTTTTTATGCAAATGAAGTTCCTTATAAACGGGCATTCGTCATCAGTTCTTTTCATTCATTCTTTTTGCATGTTCACTGATGAGTGATGCTTCCCTGCTCTCCTTTATGATTCGGAAACCGTCATAATCAGGATAGAGCGAATCATCGTCTTGAGTGCTTGTTAAAATCCAAAATTGACTACCAGCCCCTCCGAGCCGCTCAATCGCTAACAGCCAGCTTCAGTAGACCTCTGGGCGCGCCGATTGATTTTGATAGCCAAACTCTTCTAACACGACAGGTTTTCCTATCGCCTCCCCGCGGGTGATATGGTCTTCAATCCATTTCACTCCCCAAGCGGCTGACTTGTTCCAGTGATCTGGGTATAGATGATAGGTTCCATAATCGATATTGGGCAGAGCGGTCAAACGGTCCCAATCCACGCCTTCTCCGCCCCCGTACAGCCAATCGTCATGACCAGTTATGCGAAAGAACCCTTCGTCTCCTACTGCGACAAGATGATGCCGGTCCATCGATTTGATCCATGTACTCATTTCATTTGCCCAGTTTACTAGTATATTACCTGTAGGATCGGACTGCACACGCGGCTCATTGGCAAGCTCCCATGTCATAATAACAGGATCGTCTTTATATTGAACACCTGTATACGTATTGGTTCTCTCTAATACATAGCGCACATAATTTTTGTAAGCATTTTTGATATGAGAATCAGTATAAAAGGCATCGTGTGAGCCTGCCTGAAACCACTTAACGTATTGATTCATTCCGCCAAAATCATCCCAATTGTTGACTAGTGGGATGACTAGCTTTATGCCTTCTTGCCCTGCTTTATGAATCGCATAATCTAATTTTCGAAAACCCGATTCTTCATAAACCCCTGGACTAGATTGCAAAACTGAGTTCTCTTGAGGAGCTCCATCGTGAAATCCCCAAATACGAATGACCTTTAGATTCATTGCTTTCATATCGTCAAAAACAGCATCTACCATCTTTTTTGATTTGTAATGAAAATAATAGTTGTTTGTGCCAGCAAAGTAAAATGGTTGATTGTTCAACAAAAATTGTGTACCAGACGTTTGCACAAAAGAAGCGGCCTTTACGGTAAGAGAGAACCAACCTGCCCATACAGCTATCACGAATATGAAACAAGGCACCATTTGAGCCCATTTTTTCATTCAAATTCTCCTCACAATTATCATTCTGCAGGAACGATGAAATCTAGTTGAAGCGGTGTTTGTTCATTTGAATCAAGTTCAATCGTCTGCTGCTTTAACATCTTACTTTTTTGGCCAATTCGAACCTCATATGTTCCGTGAAACGCTGGACATGTCACTTTCCCGCTAGCATCTGTTTTTTCAACTCTTTGTGTCGTCCACTCCTTTAGAAGCTTTTCATAACGTTTTCCTGCTTCATTTAAAGACCAATCATAATTAACGATGGCTGCGTGCTCACCTCGCCAGTGGGCACCTGCCCAAAATCCCCACATCAGCACACCTTTTACCGCCGGATGACTGAAAGCAACGCGATATAAAGCCTCTAAGTTATCCGCTCTTCTATTAGGATCTGGGTGAACAGAGTCGTACTCTGTGACCCAAATGGGGAGACCAAGCTCAGCTAGTACATCGAGTCTTTCTTTTACAATGACTGGATCCACCCGATCTTCAAAGTGTCCTTGCACACCAATTGCCTCAACTGGCGCCCCTAACTGACGAAGTTCATTGATATGCGCTTTATAAGCATGATGCTCGCCATATGAGATCACATTATAATCATTCACAAACAGCAGCGCTTGAGGGTCAATTTTTTTCGTTTCTTCATACATCCACTTCCAAATATTTTTCCCAAAGCGGTCTTTAAAAAATGAACCATGCATCATTTCATTGTTTACATCCCAATGACGGAATCTTCCCTTAAAATGATTGCCCGCATGCTCAAGCCGCCTTTTCATGGCATCATACACCTCATGATTCGGCAGTGACCTCAGCCAGCTTGGATTCGCATCCTCTACTTCCCAAAACAAAGCATGCCCTCTCACTGGAAGTTGATGTCTATCTGCAAAGTTCAGCATTGCATCTGCTTTTTCGTAGGTGATTTTCCCTCTTTCTGGCTCATTCGCATACCACTTTGCCTCATTTTCAAAAACAGCCCAATTAAAATGCTTCACGAAAAAATCAGCATATTGTTGATTAAATAGCACTTGGTCATTCATTGCTGAACCAAATGCGAATTCATGCCTAATTTGTTTCACTTCAACCTCTATACCTGCTACTGGCTTTTTTTCACCATTTGTGACGTTTATAACAAGCTCTCTTTGTCTATGCTCTGAGATTCGATCATTCGCCTCTTTTTTCCATATTTGATTTTTTTGCCCATTTTCACCCCTGTTTAATGAATGATGAATAAAGCTTCTTTCTTTGACCATGTTGTAATCACCCTTACTTTCACTGGATTTATTATTTCCTATTCAGACTGCCGGCCAATAGAAGCCGGCAGCTTGATTTTGACCTACTAGTTGATGAGACGATGATATTCAGCATAGGCAGTAGCCATATCAACTTGCGACCAGAAGCGGTGATAAGTGAAAACAGGCGCTCCATCTTCCCATTTGCCTGTTGCTTCATTAAACGATGCTTGATACTTACTCTCAAGTGCAGACCATGCTGGATCTTGTTTTATTTTCGGACGAAGATCTGCAAAACTCGTATAGACTCCATTACCTCCCCGCTGTGGATCAGACGGGGTGGTGTTGGCACCAGGGATTTGATTCCCTTGACCAAATGTTCCGTTCCACCCATTTGGGAAATATACTTCTTTTTTAAAGAAGCGATAGTAGTCTTCTCTTTCTTCCTCTGTGACAATTCCAATGCCATCATTGTAATTCCATGCAACATCAAGGAGCTGTGCAGCTATATCTTTTGCTCTTATGCCAAGGGCTGTATAGCTTCCTGTCTCTTTCTTTGTGGCAGCCGCAAAGAATGTTAAGGCTTTGACCAGACTCCCTAGGACGCCAGTATCTTGAGTTGGATCTTTTGTTACAGCTGTTAAGTTTGGATTTCCTGTTGCAGACTGGAACCCATTCCAAGTATCAGGCTGTCCGCTCCAAGCTATATTTCCAGGAAGCCAAAACTCTCCAGGTGCACTCGTTGTCGCAACAGCAACATCCGTTCCCCCTAGAATTCTTTGTCCTTGACCATCTAAAAAATACCCTTCTTGGTCCGTCACAGGACGTGTGCCAATAAAAATGTAATCTAATGAATAGTTGATCCATTTTGTCATGACAGATTTGGCCATTTGGAAATTTTCAGATGTTTTGTCTCCATCTTTCGCAAAAATGTAATAAAGCTCTGCTACGCGCTCGATCGGCCATGCCTGCATCCCAAACCAGTTATTAGACGGAGGATCATGGTAAACAGGCGCATCTTCATATGCCATATCGTAAAATGTGCTTCTTCCTGCAGGATAAGCACTATAGTCTCCATTCCAGCTGTTGGTTGCGCCTCCTGCAATCGCTCCCTCTTTTGATTGAAGCCATACGTAAAATTCAAGCTGTCTCTTTAACGTTTTCTCCCAATCGCTTGCACCAGTAGCTGACGTTGGCTTTAAGCCTCCTTTATCTGAGGATAAAGCATAAGCAGCGACGGGGTTTTGATACCCTTGGTGACAATGGCTCGCACCAATACGCCATGACCAATTTGCATAATCTCCAAGTCCCCCGCCCCAAGAGGTATACCATGCCATTAAGTGATGACAGGCACTCTTTCCATTCCCAGGAGACGGATTGCCCTGCTTTCCACTTCCAATTGTTTGAAAATATTTATCGTACATACCGTAACGGAGAAAATCACCCATTTTTTTTGCTTTATCAAGGTAGGTTGGCTGATTATAGCCAAGTTCCTTTGCCCAATACATCGCCTGGACAGCACGCGCATCAGCGTCCGTCGCATTTGTATAGCGCCACTGGGCAGCTGGCGCTTGATTTTCTTTTGTGAACAAGCTCATGAAACCTTCATTCGGCTTTCCCAATGTTTTATCATCTTGTGATGGATGAGGGATGGCCTCCCATACTGATTCCTGCGGACCACGCTGAAATGTGTTTACATATGCGGCTGTATGTGATGGATTGAGTAAATTCCCATACCCATACCAGTTGTCTACATCAAGGAGCCAGTGCATTAAATACGTTTCATTTGTCCCATACGTTGATTTCAGTTCGCTATCAAGCGGATCTTGACCAGCAGGACGAGCGCCGCTCAGCTGGCTTGGATATTGATCTGGATATGGCTTTTCTGAAGCATATGTCGCTGGACTTGACGGATTGTAAGAGCTCATATGTGGCTGTTCGTCATTTCCGTCTTCCTTTACTGGGATGATGAATTTCTCCATATTGTCCCAAGCAGCTTCTAGCTTGCTCCAATCTCCGGTGTAATGTCCATATAAAACTTCAAGCCATAGCCAGTAGCTATATGCCTCTGAAGTCGTCATATGCCCATAATCAGGTGCCTCACAAATGAGCGTCTCAATTGAGTGATACGGAATACCCTCTGGTGAAAAATATCCATTCGCATCATTTTTCAACTGATGATAAAGCGTTAAAAACCGTTCTTTGTTTGTCATGTCCCTCACCCTTTAAATTGATATAGTTGATTTTTATTTGTCTGGAAGCGTGCCAAATACTAAAGCACCATTGTCAAAGACAGGAATCCTCGCTGTTTTTTGCATACTGGATGTTAACCCTTGAAAGGAATAATCATTTGAGGCATCCCATATATTCGCACCATTTGGCGCAGATAATCGAAATTGTATTTCCTTCTTATGCAGTGATTCTCCTCCAGGAAAAATAGCTACGCCAGTAAAATCGATTTCTGTAAAATATACATGGGATGATGCGTCATATACCGTTAACGGAGATAGGGAAGCGCCTTCATTGTAGGCTGACGTCACTTGAATATCTTTTTCAGTGAATCCCTTTGTAAAAACCTCGCTAAGATTGACGTAATATCTAAAAGAAAGTGTTTGACTGCTTCTTGCCGGCCAGCCTGATCGATTGTATAAAATCGCTTTTACCTGAGTAGATGTTGTATCGTTATTCATCACAGCTGCCTCTACAAAAAACTCATCCTCCACCTTTTCTTTAGGCGGAAAATTTGGTAGCTTGGATTGTCCCTTACCAAACAGCTGCACCAGTTTGGCTATATTTCCAGTAAAGGCGGCATTATAGTCAGTCGCTACCTCGTTTGATACATAATCAGAGATGTCATCGACATATTGATCTTGTGCATTAGGGCCCCCAACAAGCGCTCCATAAAGAGTGTGCCGATGATATGGAGGATTTGTCAGTTGGTTAGACCATGAGCCATGTGCAGTTCGGTGATGTGGATGCATCGGCGGGTTTTGACCAAACCCAACGACATAGCTTCTATTTAGCGGATTATCACCTAGCATATAGTGTGTTTGCTTGATAGCAAACGTTTGGTATCGATTCTTTTTTTCTTGATCAGAAACCCAATCAGCGTATACAAAGGCTAAAAATGCTGCATTTGCTGTATAACGAAGTGACCCCCATTGATCCAGCCACGCCAAACCGCCAGGCGTATAAGTGATTCTTTCTACTTTTCCATTTTGAACAAGACCTGTGGTCCAGTAATCGAGATTACGCTCTGTCGATTCTATAAATCTTTTCTCCTTCGTGATTCTTGCGAGTAAGATTTGTGAAGCAAAAAAAGTATTGTCCCACGACATGGTAAACGTATAATCCCAATCTTTCGGCCATTCTTCTACCGCCTTTAACGCTTGATCTAAATATGACTGTTCATTTGTCGCCAAGTACAGCCATATTCCTCCCCAAATGAGCTCGTCAATATAGCCGCTCCATGAGTTGTAAAACGGCTGAGCATTGGTGACACAATCTGTATACTCTCCGCGATATTGATCAGCAAATGCATAAAGCTGTTTTGCATGTGTGAGAAGCTTTGCTGCATATGACGCATCTGTCTCTTTAAAAATGATAGAACCTGCTGCTAAAGCTGCCGCAGTTTGTGCGGCTACTTCTGTCCCTGGACAATGTTCATCAATTTTAAAAGCTGGCCGGCTCATTGGCATCACTTCTGCTGGTCCCCACCAGCCATGATCAGCGTTCCCATCACCTACTTGCGCCCAAAATTCGTTCGGACCTGTATGTGCTTTCAAAAAATAATCGGTTGCCCACTTGATTTGAGCTAACATATCATCAAGCAAGTCTGCCTCTTCATAAGCTTCTCGGTATTCATATACTGTCCATGCAAGCACGGCTGCAGAGTAAGCCATCGGAAGTCCAAATTTCACATGATCACCTGCGTCATACCAGCCGCCTGTTAAGTCATGGCCCACATCCTTCCCATCCTCTAGTCCAGAATCACCCCGCCAGTTGAGACGGTTGTTATTAGGGAGCCTTCCAGACCTCTGCGCCTCGTAGAACAAAATTGATTTTTGAAGAACCTCTACATAGTTATAAGATGACATTTCCCTATTGTTCACCCCTTCTTTTTCGTGCAACGTGAAACATTGATCAATAGACGAACCACCTCCTTTTTATTTGGTGCGTGATCTGTACAGTTTTGAAAAGAATCAAACATGTTTCAAAAATAAGCATAGTAAACAGCAATCAGCTTTACGCTCATCGAAGGTTTTCTCTGATTCTCCTTGTGACTGTACCCAGAATGATCATATGTCAGATGAGAACATTTCAGACGGCAAAATTCTCTTTTTTGCTCTATTTGGGTAGAAAGAATGACACACAATCGCTTCTCTTAAAACATCACGTTAAATCAAGATATATGAACGATTAAGAAAATAATTCCAATTGGTGAAAAATGTTTTTAGTTAACATAATAAAATGATTGTCTATAATAAAAAGAACGCCCCTTTGAGGGCGCTCTTCATTTATCACATTAAAACAAAGAAAGCTGGTTTTGATCAGGCAGTGCTTCTAAGCAGCCTTGACGATCCAAATATTCAAGAATAGTCTTAGAGACTTTCCCGCGTTTTTGTAGATCTTCTTTTGATAGGAATTCACCATCTTGACGTGCGCGTACAATATTGAGCGCAACGTTTGTTCCGAGCCCAGGGATCGAGTTGAATGGCGGAATTAATCCATCTCCATCTATGATAAATTCTGTTGCACTTGAGCGGTATAGGTCGACTTTTTTGAAATGGTAGCCTCTTTCGCACATTTCAAGTGCAAGCTCTAGTACAGTTAATAGGTTTTTCTCTTTCGGTGATGCATCTAGACCTTTTGAGTTAATATCGTCCATGACAGCTCGAATCGCATTCGATCCTTTTGTCATGGTTTCGATATCAAAGTCATCCGCACGAACGGTAAAGTATGCCGCGTAATACAGAAGTGCATGATGCACCTTGAAGTAAGCTATCCGAACAGCCATTAATACATAAGCAGCCGCGTGGGCTTTAGGGAACATGTATTTGATCTTTTTACAAGAATCAATATACCAGTTCGGTACATGATTATTCTTCATTTCCTCTTCCCATTCAGGAGGAAGTCCCTTCCCTTTACGAACAGATTCCATGATTTTAAAGGCAAGTGATGGTTCTAAGCCTTGATAGATGAGATAGACCATAATATCGTCACGGCAGCCAATCACTTCGCTTAGTTCACACGTTTTATTGTGTATGAGCTCTTGCGCGTTTCCGAGCCATACATCTGTACCGTGTGATAGACCAGAGATCTGAACGAGCTCTGAGAAGGTTGTTGGTTTCGTGTCCTCAAGCATTTGCCGAACAAATCTTGTCCCAAACTCTGGGATTCCGAGTGTTCCTGTTTTACAGCCAATTTGCTCTTCTGTTACACCAAGAGGCTCCGTCCCTTGGAAGATTTTCATGACTTCAGGGTCATCTGTCGGAATGGTTTTAGGATCGATTCCGCTTAAGTCCTGAAGCATACGAATGACCGTTGGATCATCGTGCCCAAGTATATCCAGCTTCAGCAAGTTATCATGGATCGAATGGAAATCAAAATGCGTCGTTTTCCAATCGGCTCCTGTCGCATCAGCTGGATATTGAATTGGGGTGAAATCGTAAATGTCCATATAATCCGGCACAACGATAATACCACCTGGATGCTGGCCCGTTGTCCGTTTTACCCCTGTACATCCTTGCACGAGCCGGTCGATTTCTGCGCCTCTCATATGAAGATTATGATCTCCTGCATAGCCTTTCACGTATCCATATGCCGTTTTTTCTGCAACGGTACCGATTGTGCCTGCACGGTATACATATTCTTCACCGAACAGCTCTTTTGTATAGTTATGTGCGTGCGGCTGATATTCCCCTGAGAAGTTCAAGTCGATATCAGGGACTTTATCTCCTTTAAAACCTAAGAACGTTTCAAACGGAATATCATGTCCGTCTTTTTTATACGGCGCACCACATTCTGGACAGTCTTTATCAGGAAGGTCAAAACCTGAACCAACAGATCCGTCATTAAAGAACTCAGAGTGCTTACAGCTTGGGCATACATAATGCGGTGCAAGTGGGTTCACTTCTGTAATCTCTGTTAATGTCGCAACAAGGGATGATCCGACAGATCCCCTTGAACCAACAAGATATCCATCATCTAGTGATTTCTTAACGAGCTTATGAGAGATTAAATAAATGACGGCGAAGCCATGACCAATAATACTTTTTAATTCCTTCTCAATACGGTCTTCTACGATTTTCGGTAATTCATCTCCGTAGATGCTGCGTGCCATTTGATAGCTCATTTCCCGTATTTCTTCATCTGCACCTTCAATTTTTGGTGTATAAAGATCCTCTTTGATTGGTTTAATGCTTTCGACCATCTCAGATACTTTTATCGTATTCGTCACGACGATCTCTTTTGCTTTCTCCTCTCCTAGGAAAGAGAACGCTTCTAGCATTTCATCTGTCGTTCTAAAATGAACTTTTGGCAGTTCATGACGGTTAAGCGGATTTGCACCACCCTGTGATGAAATTAAGATTTTACGATAAATTTTGTCTTCAGGATGCAGGTAGTGCACATTCCCAGTCGCCACGACAGGTTTATTCAGCTTTTCACCAAGCTTCACAATATTTGTGATAATTTCTTTTAATGCACGTTCATCTCGAACAAGCTCTAGCTGTAGCAGGTGCTGATACACTTCTGGCGGATGAACCTCTAAATAGTCATAAAATGCTGCAATGTCTTCCACCTCATCAGGTGACTTTTGCATCATTCCTTCAAAAACCTCACCCTTATCACAAGCCGACCCAACAATCAAACCTTCTCGATATTTCTCAAGCTGTGAACGCGGAATGCGAGGCACACGGTAGAAATAATGAATATGAGAAAGTGAAACAAGCTTGAATAAATTCTTGAGTCCCGTCTCATTTTTCGCAATCACTGTCGCATGGTAAGGACGTGAGCGCTGGTAAGCATTGGACTGACCCATGTTTTCATTCAGTTGGTCATGGTAGGCAATCTCTTTTTCAGCCGCATCTTTTAGCATCTTCAGCATCAAGTAGCCTGTCGCTTCTGCATCATAAATGGCGCGGTGATGCTGCGTGAGTTCAATATCAAACTTTTTACAAAGTGTGTTCAGCCGGTGATTTTTAAATTCCGGGTAAAGGAATCGACCGAGTTCAAGTGTATCAATGACAGGATTTGATGCTTTATCTGTTTTTAACAGACGTTTATACGCTGCATTTAAAAAGCCCATATCAAAGCTCGCATTGTGCGCAACAAGGATGTCTTGTCCAATCCACTCTTTGAAATCCCGAACAACATCAACGACATCTGGTGCATCTCTGACCATATCATCGGTAATACCGGTTAACTCAATGGTCGTCGCTGATAACGGGTGATGAGGATTTGCAAATGCCTCAAAGCGGTCAATGATTTCCCCGTCTTTTATTTTCACTGCTGCAAGCTCAATGATCGTATCATAAACAGCAGAAAGCCCGGTTGTCTCTACGTCAAATACGACAAACGTCGCATCCTCTAACAAGCGGTGCTCTGGGTTATATGCAATCGGCACCCCATCATCGACTAAGTTGATTTCCACACCGTACATCATTTTGATGCCATGCTTTTTACTTGCTGCATATGCATCTGGAAAGGATTGCACAACGGCATGATCTGTAAGAGCAATCGCTTCATGCCCCCATTTCTTTGCTTGTTCAACAAGCCTGCCGATGCCAGTGACAGCATCCATTTGACTCATTGGGGAATGCAAATGAAGCTCAACACGCTTTTCACCCTTAGGTGCTGTATCTTCTTTGAGCTGAGGTTTCATTTCATTGACATCATTGGCGATCATGACAAGATCTCTGACAAACGTATCGTTTTGAATGCTTCCTCTTGCTTTCACCCACATGCCTTTTTTCAAGGATTTCATGAGCTGGGCATCTTCTTTTTCTCTCGCAAACATTTTGATCAAAATACTGTTTGTATAATCCGTGATCTTAAAGATACAAAGCGTTCTGCCGCTTTTCAGCTCGCGCGTTTCTGCATCAAACACGTAGCCTTGGACGGTGATTCTTCTTTCCTCGTCCATAATACTATCTAGCGTACGAATTTCTTCATTGTCTTTGATTTGATATCCAATCATCAGAGGGCCTGATGGCACTTCCTCCTGATCCTCACTTTCTTTCTTCTCCATCTCAGTGAGGGCTTGCATGGCTCTTTCTTGATCTTCAGCGAGCTTTTGTTCTCTGAACTTCTGAATCTCTTGATCTGATACGAAAATTTCTGTATCAAATTGCAGCTCAGGAAAACCAACTTGTTTCAATGCAGCCTGGAGCATTGGGCTGTACTTCTTTTTGATCGCCAAAGCCTCTGTTTCGCTTTTCGTTTTGATGATGATTTTATGCCCAGACAGCGCCGGTTTTTGCTGCTGAAGCAAGCTGATGATTGGGGGAGAAATTCCTTGAAGCTCTTCCACACAATGTGACCAATACGATTGCACAAGCTCCTCAGATATGTGCGGATCATTGACTTCAATCGTACAAGTGACTTGTGCAATATGAGAAAATGCATTTGTCAGCCTGCTCAGAAACATTGCATATACCTTGTAAGGCAGAAGTGCCTTAAATTTAAAAAGGAAATGCCACGTTTTCGTCGCCTTATGCACCGTCAATTTGACGATTTCACCTTCTTCAAAGTAACGACTGAGGTCATCATCTGTCATTTGAATCTGATTGAGTAATATATGAAATTGCCGCCGGGTGATCGGTAATTGTTCATCCAAGACAGGACCCTCCTTTTGTAAATCAGAAAGGTACCTCTTTTCTACAGGAGGTACCTTCATTTTTTTGTTCGTTTTATGCTTGGCGTATAAATGAAATCAGTTCATCAACAGATACTTCATGTGATTCACCTGATTTTCTAAACTTCACTTCTACAATACCTTCTTCTGAACGTTTCCCGCAGCTAATGCGAACTGGCAGGCCAATTAAGTCACTGTCTGCAAATTTCACACCTGCACGCTCTTGACGGTCATCAAAAAGTACGTCAAAGCCCTCATCTTCTAAGCGCTCGTATAACGTTTCAGCCAGTTCTTTTTGTGCATCATTTTTCATGTTTAATGCAAGGAGATGAAGGTCATATGGCGCAACTGTTTCCGGCCAGATAATGCCTTTATCATCATGATGCTGTTCAACAATAGCTGAAAGGGTTCTAGAGATACCGATGCCATAGCAACCCATGATCATTGGCTGCGCGCGTCCATTTTCATCGAGGTACGTTGCATCCATGGCCTCAGAATAACGTGTGCCCAGCTTAAAGACTTGTCCTACTTCAATTCCTTTTGCAAACTGGATCGTGCCTTCTCCATCTGGAGAGGCGTCTCCTTCTTGAATCAAGCGAAGATCTGTAAACTCTTTCACTGACACATCACGTGCAGGGTTGACATTGACATAGTGATAATCAGATTCGTTTGCACCTGCAACTGCATTTGTCATTCCTTTTACAGCGAGGTCTGCATAAATAGCTACTTCTGCTTCTAGCTTTACAGGTCCAACAAATCCCGGCTCTGTTCCAATGACTTTTAGCACTTCTTCGCGTGAAGCAAGCTCTACAAGCTGTGCTCCTACCAAGTTCTTTACTTTCACATCATTTACTTCGTGATCACCTCTTGTGAGGACAAGAACATACGCATCATCTGCTTTAAACAAAACAGACTTGATACATGCCGATGGAGCTACTTCTAAGAATGCAGCAACGTCTTGAATCGTTTTTACTTGCGGCGTGTGTACTTTTTCAAGTTCTTTAAAGTCCGCAGGATTTGCTTCTTCTCCGTGATACACAGCCTCAGCCATTTCAATGTTCGCTGCATAAGAAGAAGTATCAGAATAAGCGATTGTATCTTCTCCTACTTCTGACAGCGCCATGAACTCATGCGTATCTTTTCCTCCCATT
The DNA here is from genome assembly GCF_053851875.1 of Bacillus sp. A015. Taxonomy (NCBI): domain Bacteria; kingdom Bacillati; phylum Bacillota; class Bacilli; order Caryophanales; family Bacillaceae; genus Bacillus; species Bacillus sp. A015. The sequence goes on along the minus strand of NZ_JBSPZB010000001.1, from coordinate 186,688 downwards.
GCACCAGAATCTGCAATGACTGGTCTAAAATTAAGACCCACTTTGGAGAACACATTAGAGTAAGCCGTAAACATTTTGTTGTATGTCTCATCAAGGCTTTCTGGTGAAGAATGGAATGAGTAAGCATCCTTCATAATAAATTCACGTCCGCGCAGTAACCCAAAGCGAGGTCTTTGTTCATCGCGGAATTTTGATTGAATTTGATAAAGTGTCAAAGGAAGCTTCTTATACGATTTCACTTCACTGCGTACTAGTGATGTGATCACTTCTTCGTGCGTTGGGCCAAGCGCGAACTCGCGGCCATGACGATCTTTCATACGCATGAGTTCTGGACCGTATGTATACCATCTTCCTGACTCTTGCCACATTTCTGCTTGCTGCAGCACTGGCATTAACAGCTCAGCTGCTCCTGCCTTTTCCATTTCCTTCCGAACAATGGATTGAATATGCTGGATGACTTTATGAGCCAGCGGCAGGTAGTGATAGATTCCACTTGTATTTTGTCTAATGAATCCAGCTCTTACTAATAACTGATGACTTTTTGCCTCAGCATCTGCCGGCACCTCTCGAAGAGTTGGAATGAAAGTCAGGGATTGTCTCATGTCGTTACACCTCATTTATGAAATAGGACTTCTCACAAAAACTCTTGTTTCCCATGATGAGAAACAAGAGACATTGGTTTTTATAAAAATAATCGCTGGATGTCGTTCCACGTAACCACTAGCATTAGCAGCATGAGGAAAGCAACACCGATGAAGACAACAAGTGCTTCTTTCTCACGATTAATTGGTTTACCGCGAATGGCTTCAACAAATAAGAAAAGTAAACGTCCTCCGTCTAATGCAGGAATCGGTAATAAATTCACGATTCCTAAGTTGATGCTGAGGAACGCTGCAAACTGCATTAATGTTAACACACCTTGTTTGGCTACTTCTCCTGTCATGTCGTAGATCCCGACAGGACCTGCCAGCATATCTAGTGAAAATTGTCCTGTGACAATTTTTTGCAAGTTCGTTAAGATAAGACCTGCCGTTGATATCACAGTCGTTCCTGAAGATGAAATGACTTTTAGAAATCCATTTTCCGTTGGCGGGTATGATCCAAAACGGCCAATGTTTTTCCCGTCTGCTTTCACAGCTTCTGGTACAACCTGCACAGTGCTTTCTTTGCCGTCTCGGTCAATGACGACATTCATTTTTTTCTCAGGGTTTTTTTGAACCGTTTGAACCACGTCTGTCCAAGAATTCATTTTATCCCCGTTAATCGAAACGATTTCATCCCCCTGCATGAGACCAGCTTGCGCCGCTCGGCCATCTTTCGTGAGCTTACCGAGCACAGGATCATCTACGGTTACACCTTGAATAAAACCTAAAGCGACTAAAATCACATATGCCAGGATAAAGTTCATAATCGGTCCAGCTGCGATGGCTTTAATACGCTGCCATACCGTTTTTGAGCCAAATTGACGATTGTATGGTGCGATTTGAATTTCTTCACCATCTGCGATATAGAAGCTTGTTTGACTCACATTGTAGCCAGTCAGAATATCTTCATTTCCAGCTTCATATCCTGAGATTCTCATGGCATGATCTAAATCAATCTGCTCGACCTCGATGACAAGTGCATCAGGATATTTCTCTTTATCATTTAAAATGATTTTTTCTACTTCATTTTGCTCATTGAATAAGAGCCCCACTGTATGACCTGGTTTAATTTCAATGACTTCAGGGTCCTCTCCCGCCATTTTGACAAATCCACCGATTGGTAGAAGTCTAATGGTATAAACCGTTTCTTTTCGTTTAAAGGAGAAAACCTTTGGCCCAAAACCAATTGCGAACTCGCGGCATAAAATACCCGCGCGCTGCGCCATAATTAAATGGCCAAGCTCGTGGAAAAAAACGAGCGTTCCAAAAATAATAATAAACGCAATCACTGTATTCACGAACATACCACCTTATGTGAGGATTGATTGAACAAAGTTTCGTGTATCTTTGTCCACTTCATGGATATCTTGCAAACTAGGCTTTGAAATCACATGATGTCTAATTAGTGCCTTTTCAATCAATTCTTCAATTTGCAGGAACGTCACTTTGCCTTTTAGAAATGCATCCACTGCAATTTCATTTGCTGCATTTAGCACAGCAGGCATTGTCCCTCCTATTTTACCTGATTCATAAGCAAAATGTAAGCAGCGATACCTGTCAAAATCCGTTTTTTGGAAATTTAGTTGTCCAATCTCCCAAAGGTTCAATGATTTCGCTTCTTTTAATGGCGCCCTGTCAGGATAAGTGAGTGCATATTGAATGGGCACTCTCATGTCAGGTGTACCTAATTGAGCCATGACGCTTTTGTCGTGAAATTCCACCATCGAATGGACAATGCTCTCTTTATGTAACAGCACATCAATTTGATCATATGGTATGTCAAACAACCAATGCGCCTCGATCACCTCGAGCCCTTTATTCATCATGGTCGCTGAATCGATTGTAATTTTTGCTCCCATTGACCAGTTCGGATGATTCAGCGCTTCTTCAACCGTAACACCTTCAAGTTCAGTTCGTTTTTTATCTCGGAAACTACCACCTGAAGCTGTCACGATTAAGCGTTCAATGTTTTTAGCTTGTTCACCTTGCAGGCATTGGAAAATAGCGGAGTGCTCACTATCGACAGGAAGTAAAGGTACATCAAACTTTTTGGCGTACTCTTTTACTATATGACCAGCTGTCACAAGTGTTTCCTTATTTGCGAGTGCAATCGTCTTTTTTTGTTCAATGGCCTTTAATGTTGGAACAAGCCCAACACTTCCTACAAGTGCATTGACCACAACGTCCACTGCCTCATAGGTCGCTGCCTGGGTGTTGGCTTCATCACCTGCTGCCATCTTGACATCGTATGCAAATGAATGACTTTTTAGCGTGCGATAGGTCTCTTCGTCTAAACACCCGACGAATTCAGGCTGAAAACGCTCAATAATGGGAATTGCCTTGTCTACATTTCTGCCAAACGTCATGGCTTTCAGCTTAAATTTGTCTTGGTGCTGCCTGATCACATCTAACGTTTGTTCTCCAATTGATCCTGTTGCGCCTAATAGCGAAATATATTTCAAATTGCCACTCCTTCTCTCGTTCAATAAGTTTCTATGAGGTTAGCTGACAAACGTGTCCAGCAGTAAATATAAAAACGGCAGAACGAATAAAAAGCTGTCAAACCTGTCCAAAATCCCGCCATGGCCAGGGAGTATTGTCCCTGAATCCTTCACGTGATAATGACGCTTTAAAGCAGATTCCACAAGGTCGCCAAGCTGTCCAAAAATACTTAGCAAAAGGGTAATAAACATAACAAGCAGATATGATGGCAAAAATCCTGTAACCGCCTGAAACACAAGTGACAACACGACCGCTGTGACGATTCCGCCGATAAATCCTTCTACTGTTTTGTTTGGGCTGATCTCTGGCCAGAGCTTTCGTTTCCCCATAGATTTCCCAACAAAATAGGCACCTGAGTCAGTGGACCAAATAATCACTGCTGCAAAGAATATCCCGGTCATCCCATATAGGCCTCTAATTTGGATAAAATAATAGAAACTGACGCCAATATATATTGTCGCCAATACGACAAAAGCAACCTCATCGAATGTGAAAGAGTTTTTGCTCAACACTGTATAAGTTAAAAGGATTAAGACAGCAAATAAAGTAATTTGCAATTTTAATTCGTCTGCGTTCAGGAAGAAACTGTTCTCTCCGCCCATTAAAAGCCAAAGCAATATTAAGCTGACAATACCAGGAAAGCTGAAAATCGAGATCTTTTTCATTCTTAAAAGCTCAAAGAGAGCGACACTTCCCATTAAATAAATCAGCAGGGTAAATGGCATCTGTCCATATATAACTGCAAGCAAAAAGACTGCAGCTGCCAAAACACCCGTCAAAATTCTTTGTTTCATCTGCACCACCCTCTAAATTCCACCGAACCTCCGGCCGCGGCGCTGGTACTCTCCGATAGCACTTATAAGGTGCTCATCAGAAAAGTCAGGCCAAAGCACATCCGTAAAGACAAACTCGCTGTACGCAATTTGCCAAAGCATAAAGTTGCTTAATCTAATTTCTCCACTCGTGCGAATAAGCAAATCCGGATCTTGAAGAGATTCTGTCATTAAATAAGCTGAAAACATCTCTTCTGTGATGTCTTCTGCTCTAAGCTTACCTTCTTTGACTTTTTCAGAAATTTGTCTGCATGCTGAGACGATTTCTGTTCGCCCTCCATAATTGAGCGCAAAGTTTAAAACGAGTCCGTCATTATTCGCCGTATTCTTCACTGCGTTCTCTACCGCTCTTTTTGTATGCTGCGGGAGGCCGTCTGGATCACCTGTTAAGCGCACACGAACATTTTCCTCGATGAGTTCAGGCAGATAGATGTTTAAAAATTCTTCAGGAAGCTTCATTAAAAAGTCTACTTCTAGTTTTGGACGTTTCCAATTTTCCGTAGAGAAAGCATACAAAGTCAGCACTTTGACATTCAGCTCATTTGCAAGCTTTGTCATGCGCTTGACGACTTTCATTCCTTCATGATGTCCTGCTACCCGTGGAAGAGCGCGTTTTTTCGCCCATCTTCCGTTCCCATCCATGATAATGGCGATATGTTCAGGAATTTCTCCATTTAATATGTCTTCTTTTGTCAGGCTTTCTAAGTTGGAAGCTGCTGTTTGCTGATTCTTCCAATTTTTGAGTATATTGAGCATGAGATTCCTCCATCACCCAAAAAGGTTGCGTTCCCGCTAATAATATAGTCATCAACAGTATTAACAAAAAAACCCCCTGTAAACATGAAGAGGGTCTTTTCACTATTATCTATTGTACATAGTTTTTTCTTAAACTTCCATGATTTCTTTTTCTTTATCTTTCGTCACGTCATCAATTTTAGCGACATATTCATCTGTCAATTTTTGAACATCCTCTGTAGATGATCTTAATTCATCTTCAGTGATCTCCCCATTTTTCTCAAGCTTTTTCAAATCATCGTTTGCATCACGACGAACGTTACGAACAGCTACTTTTGCTTCTTCTGAGTATTTTTTCACAACTTTCACAAGCTCTTTACGTCTTTCTTCTGTTAGCGCAGGGATCGCAATGCGGATCACATTTCCGTCACTTGTTGGCGTGATGCCAAGATCAGACTTTTGGATCGCTTTTTCGATATCACCGATCGCTGTTTTATCGTAAGGTGTGATAATAAGCATACGTGCTTCTGGCACTGTAATTGACGCAATTTGGTTGAGTGGTGTTTGTGCACCGTAATAATCAACTGTCACTTTATCTAGTAGTGAAGCATTTGCTCTACCAGCGCGAACAGTTGCTAGTTCACGTCCGTATGCTTGAACGGCTTTTTCCATTTTTTCTTTTGTTTGGTTCAACACTTCTTTTGACACGTTATTTCCCCCTCACGATCGTTCCGATTGATTCGCCATTTACGGCACGTTTAATATTTCCTTCTTCCATAATGGAGAATACGATTAATGGAATGTCATTGTCCATACATAATGAGGACGCAGTAGAATCCATTACAGCAAGCCCTTCTTTTAGTACATCAAGATATGAAAGCTTATCATATTTTACTGCATCCGCATCTGTACGAGGATCAGCACTGTAGACACCATCTACATTATTTTTCGCCATTAAAATGACATCTGCTTCAATTTCTGCTGCACGAAGTGCTGCAGTTGTATCTGTAGAGAAATAAGGGTTACCAGTACCTGCAGCAAAAATCACGACACGTTTCTTCTCAAGATGACGGATCGCTTTTCTTCTTATGTATGGCTCTGCAACCTGTCTCATTTCGATAGAGGTTTGTACTCTAGACTGAATGCCAAGCGTTTCTAGGCTGTCCTGTAACGCCAGTGAATTCATCACTGTTGCAAGCATGCCCATGTAGTCTGCTGTTGCCCGGTCCATTCCTAAGTCACTGCCTGTCTTACCGCGCCAAAGGTTTCCTCCGCCTACAACGACTGCAACTTCAACATCAAGTTCTGCAATTTCTTTTACTTGCTTTGCAATTGATTGAATGACAGTTGGGTTAATTCCATTTCCAGCATCACCTGCTAGTGCTTCGCCACTTAGCTTCAGTACAATGCGATTATATTTCGGTTTGCTCATGATAACCTCCAAGTGTAAACTATACCGTCTCTTATTATGCGTAAGAAACTGCCTTTTGTAAATCAATATCCTCTAAAAAATAGGGAACACAGTACTTGTGCTCCCTAAAAAAGCCCCAGAGAGCTTTTCAAACATTATTTTTTCACTTGGCTCATAACTTCTTCAGCAAAGTTGTCTTGACGCTTTTCGATACCTTCGCCCACTTCATAGCGAACATAAGTTTGAACAGTTGCGTTTTTCGCACCTACAACTTGTTTCACTTTTTCATCTGGGTTTTTAACGAACGCTTGGTCAAGTAAGCAAATTTCTTCGAAGAATTTGTTTAGACGGCCTTCTACCATTTTAGCTACGATGTTTTCAGGCTTTCCTTCTTGAAGTGCTTGCTGCGTTAATACTTCACGCTCACGGTTTGCTTCTTCTTCTGACACTTGGTCACGAGAAATATATTTAGGATTTACAGCAGCAACGTGCATTGCAATGTCTCTTGCAAGCTCTTCATCAGTTGTTCCGTTAAGAACCGCTAATACACCGATGCGTCCGCCCATGTGCAAGTAAGAACCGAATGCTGCGTTATCTTCTTTCGTGATGACAGAGAAACGACGTAGAGTGATTTTCTCTCCGATTTTCGCAATTGCAGATGTGATATGCTCTTCAACTGTTGAACCGTTTTCCATTTTAGAAGCAAGAGCTTCTTCAATTGTTGCAGGTTTAGCAGCAAGTAAATGATCAGCAAGTTCGTTAAGAAGTGTTTGGAATCCTTCGTTTTTCGCAACGAAATCAGTCTCAGAGTTCACTTCTAGGATCACGCCTGTGTTGCCGTCAGTTTTGATAAGAGTTAATCCTTCTGCCGCAATACGGTCTGCTTTTTTCGCAGCTTTTGCGATTCCTTTTTCTCTTAGAAGATCGATTGCTTTGTCGATGTCACCATCAGTTTCTGTTAACGCTTTTTTACAGTCCATCATACCTGCACCCGTTTTTTGACGCAGTTCTTTTACTAATTGAGCAGTAATTGCCATTTTACATTTCCTCCTTCTATGTTAAAACACGGATTACTAGGTGAAAAAAAGGTGATAAAAGGCATTTCCCTCTTATCACCTTTTGAATAGGTTACGCAGTTGTTGTTTCAGATTCTGTCGTTTCTTCTACAACAGCTTCTTCTTCGCCTTGTTTAGACTCAAGAATCGCATCTGCCATTTTAGCAGTTAGAAGTTTTACAGCACGGATTGCATCATCGTTTGCAGGGATCACAACATCAATTTCGTCTGGGTCACAGTTTGTGTCAACGATACCGATGATTGGGATATTCAGTTTGCGAGCTTCTGCAACTGCAATACGCTCTTTACGAGGATCGATAATGAAAAGTGCATCCGGAAGACTCTTCATGTCTTTGATTCCGCCTAAGAATTTTTCAAGACGCTCTAATTCTTTTTTCAGTTGAACGACTTCTTTCTTAGGAAGAACTTCGAAAGTACCGTTTTCTTGCATTTTTTCAATATCTTTCAAACGCTTGATACGTTTTTGGATTGTTTCAAAGTTTGTTAACGTTCCACCAAGCCAGCGTTGGTTTACATAGAACATACCAGAACGGATTGCTTCTTCTTTCACTGAATCTTGCGCTTGTTTTTTCGTACCAACGAAAAGGATTTTTCCTCCATCAGCAGCAAGGTTTTTCGTGAAGTTGTAAGCTTCCTCTACTTTTTTCACTGTTTTTTGAAGATCGATGATGTAGATACCGTTACGCTCTGTAAAGATGTAACGCTTCATTTTTGGGTTCCAACGGCGAGTTTGGTGACCGAAGTGAACACCAGCTTCTAGCAATTGCTTCATAGAAATAACTGACATTTTGTTGCCTCCTAATATAATGGTTTTTTTTCCTCCGCTTAAGTCATGTTCACATAAAACTGCGCCACGCAGCACCTTCATATGAATCATCAAGCGTGTGTATTTAACACCAAGAAATAATATAACACATGATGGACTGACAATCAAGAATCCTTTACAGCTTTCCGCTAAATTTTAATAAAAGCTCGATTTCTGTCTTACCAGTTTTCAATTCTTTCGCTATTTCTTCTAGTGACCGCCCTTGATCATATAAGGCCTTCACTTGATCTTGGAATGTTTCTTCTATTTCATTTTCAGAAGGCTCAGGAGCTTCTGTTTCAAGATTTGGAACGGGTTCGTTTACCTTCTCTTCCTGCACCTCAACCTCGCTAAGGAGAGCCGACAGGTGCTCTGGTACTGGATCTTCACTTTCTACCGATTGCTGGGATTCAGTTGGTGGTTGTGGTTGCTTTGGTGTCTGAATATCCGATTTCAGCTCTTCAGCAAAAAAATCAGGGGAAGCGGCTGCAGCTTTTGATAGTTTGTCATTCTCTTCTTTGACTTCCATCAAAAATGCAGCCAGGGTATTTTCCGTTTCTTCTAAAAGCTCTCGTTGCTTTTGTTCAGTTGCCTTCAGCGAATTCATTCTCGTGTATAAAATAATCACAAAATAAATAAGTGCAGCATGAAGCATAAAGCTAATCAGCCATAACATATTTTTTCACTCACTAACTCTTTAAGATTGAATGGCTTTATCAAGCAGATGCTTAAGCTTGAACAATGCCTTCGAATGAATTTGTGAAATGCGCGAGGTGGATAAATTGAGCACTTGACCGATTTCCGTTAATGTCAGTTCTTCTTTATAGAAAAGACTGATCACAAGCTTTTCTTTTTCCGAAAGCTCTGTAATCTTTTCAGCAAGCTGTTCAATTAATTCATCTTTCAGCATTTTCTCCTCAGGTGTCACAGACTTTTCGTCGCGAATCATGACTTGGATGTTTTCTCCGTCTTCTTGATCATGCAGCTTCTCGTCGATTGAGAGCAAATTCGCAAAGAAACCTTCATTCATCGTTGTGACAACATCCTGTTCACTCATGCCGAGTTCCTCGGCAACCTCTGTCGCCGTCACATTTCGCAAATAACGCTGTTCAAGTTTTTCAATAGTCGCTTCTACTTTTTTTGTTTTTTCTCTTGATGTACGAGGTAGCCAGTCCTCTTTACGAAGACCGTCGATGATGGCCCCGCGGATTCTGAAGGATGCATATGTATCAAACTTCAGATCTCTTCCGGGGTCAAATTTTTCAAGGGCATCATATAAACCGAGCATCCCTAGACTGATCAAGTCTTCTTTATGCACTGACTTCGGGAGACCGATGGAAATTCTTCCAACATGATATGTGACGAGCGGCATATAGCGGCGCATAAGATCATCTCCAGCAGCTGGGTCCTTCCACTCTTTCCATCTAGCCCATAGCGCCTGATCTTCGTAATTTAAGGATTGCATCTTTCTCCCCCTATACTTCCTTAGTTATATCTTCATAATGCCATGCTTCACAGTGCGGATCTCAAGCTCTGTCGTAAGCGGATCGAATTCAATCGTACGTCCATTATTCCCGCCCGTGTCCTCACTGATGATCGGGATATGATGAAGAGACAGATGTTCTTTAACAGCTGATACGTTTCTAGGTCCAATTCTCATCAGATCATTGGTTGACTTAAACTTAAACATTTCCGCGCCACCAGCAAGTTTCGCCTTTAGCGCATGTTTGCGTGCTCCTTCTTTTAGGAGCAGATCAATTGTATGCTTGACACCTGTATCTGCATATTTAGCCAAGTTCTCCACCGCCCCTTTTGCAAGGGATGAGTCTGGAAGCATGACATGGACAAGACCTGCCAGCTTTTTCTCTTGATCAAACAGGACAAGCCCTACGCAAGAACCAAGACCGGATGTCCGAATGCGGTCCGGTGTTTTTACAAGCTGAACATCCGCTATACCAACCTTTACAACTGCCGGAATCTGCACGTTCATTATAGGTTACCTAATGCTTTGAACAGTTTGTCAAACGATTCAAAGTCTGGTAATAGAAACATATTTCCTTTCAGCTCTTGCTTATTTTGATCATCAAAAATGGATGTATCAATCACAATTGCCTGATCACCGAGAGGACTGAACTGCATTAACCCTTCACTAATGACAGCACCGAACATATCGAGAGTGACATCTGGAACACTTGGGTAAAGCTTCAATTTTGTTAGATCGGCAAGGGCTGATAAATAAGAGCCTGCTAAAATATTTCCTAGCTCATGCAATGCTGACGTCCCTAGCACGTGTTCATGAATGGTATCAATATCAAACGCTGGGTCCTGTACAAGCTCTCTTACAAATTGCTCTGCTTGCTCAAACGGCATAATGAAAAAGATGGAACCGGATAAATCCCCTTCCATTCGCAGGAAAATGCTTGCAACTGGAAGATCTGCACCGCCAAAGAAATCCATTAAATCTTCAAACGAGAGAACCTTGACAAAAGGAACAGCCATATCTATTTTGCGATCTAATAGGTTGGCAAGAGCAGACGCTGCGTGGCCTGCTCCGATATTCCCTACCTCTCTTAATACATCTAACTGTGCATCTTTCATTTCACTGAAAATGTTCATTTCACATCCCCCTTAATGAACAGGCGCATCTTGAACGCTATTGTCGAGGACAGCACCAGCATGAATGATATTAAATAGACGCTGATCATGCTTAATGATACCTATCACCCATGCTTGTCCTTCTTTTTCAGCTGAATCAGGAGAAGATTCTACTTCTTCCTTATGGACTGTAATGACATCATTTGCTTCATCAACAACCCAGCCGACTTCAATGTCACCAAATTGTACAATAATCATTCTAGTTTCATCTGTAATCTCGTTGTCAGTTGATCCAAGTCTAACTCTAAGGTCGATGACAGGTGTCACCACACCGCGCAGATTAATGACGCCGCATATATAAGGGGCAACGCCAGGAATTCTTGTCGGCTGCTGCCATTTTTCAATGGACTTTACTTCTGATACTGAAATGGCGTATTCTTTTTTGTTTACGATAAACACAATCATCTTTTCGCCAGTTTTGATATCTGTACTCATTTCAGACCGCTCCTCTATTGTTTTTTACTTGATCAGTGCATTACAGTCAACGATGAGTGCAACCTGACCGTCACCTAGGATTGTTGCGCCCGATATTGCAAACACGTTTGGCAGGTAATCTCCTAGTGATTTCAATACAACCTCTTGCTGACCAATAAATGAATCGACCACAAATGCTGTCAGCTTGTCCCCTTTACGAACAACGATGATGTGCAGTTCTTCCTCTAATTCATTCGCATTTGGTACGTGGAATTGTTTCTTCAGGTACACGACCGGTACGATAAATCCGCGGAAATCAATCACTTCACGATCATGCGTTTGAAGGATGTCGCTTTTCTTAATCACAGCCGTTTCAATAATAGAAGAAATCGGAATCGCAAATGTTTCCTCTTCCAGTTTCACAAGAAGAACGGAAATAATTGACAATGTAAGCGGGAGCTGGATAGAGAACAATGAGCCCTGGCCTTCTGTGGAGTTGATGCTCACAGAACCGCCTAATGATTCCAGCTTGTTTTTCACAACGTCAAGACCTACACCGCGGCCTGAGATGTCAGAAATCGTATCAGCTGTAGAGAATCCTGCTGCAAAGATCAATGAATCAATTTGATGATCTTCAATGGTTTCCGCTTCTCTTTCTGTAATAACCCCGCGCTCTAGTGCTTTTTCAAGCACCTTTTTACGGTTAATCCCGCCACCGTCATCTTCTACTTCAATGAAGACGTGGTTTCCACTATGATAAGCCTTTAATAGAACGGTTCCTTTTTCTGGCTTGCCTTTTTTCACACGTTCTTCTGGCGATTCAATCCCGTGATCTAGACTGTTTCTGAGTAAGTGTAAGAGCGGATCTCCAATCTCGTCGATCACTGTTCGATCAAGCTCTGTCTCAGCGCCTTCAATGATGAGTTCAATTTTCTTATTAAGCTCTTTCGTCAATTGACGAATCATACGCGGGAACCTGTTAAACACAGTTTCTACAGGTACCATTCTCATGTTCAGGATGATCGATTGCAGGTCGCCTGATATACGTGTCATTCTTTCGACCGTATCAGTGAGTTCGTTGTTTTCAAGCTCTTTTGCAATCTGTTCTAAACGTCCTCTATCAATAACAAGTTCTTCAAACAGATTCATAAGAGAATCTAGACGATCGATGTTGACACGAATTGTTTTCGTACCGCCGGCAGCTGCACCGTTATTGCCATTTGCTTTTGGCGCTTCGTTTGCTGGCGCTTTAGCAGCAGGCACGGATACTTTTTCTTTTTTCTGTTCAGGTTTTGCTTCTAGTTTTTCAGCCGAGGCAGTTTCTTCAAATGCGGGGACTTCAGAGATCTCAACATGTTCAACCTCTGAGATCGCCGTCACGATTTTCTTCACTTCGTCCATCGGCTGTTTAGATAGATAAGAAATACTGAATTCAGATTCGAAATCTTCTGATTCTAAAAGTTCTGCATTCGGAACCGTTTTGACGACCTCGCCTGCTTCATTGAGTCTTTCAAAAATCATATAGACACGAACTGCTTTTAATAAGCATGCGTCGCTTAATGTCACGGTCAGCTCATAGCATTTAAAGCCTTGTTCTCTCGCTTCATCAAGAACTGTTCGTTCAAATTCATTATAGTCTAAGTCGTTAGCGGCAGGAGCTGATGCATCAGCTGTCTCAACGCTAGAAGCTGCCTCCGCATGGCTTCCTGTCACGTCTAGCTTTTTACTAATCTCTGTGACATCACGTTTCCCGTCCCCGCCTTCTGCAATCGATTGAACCATTGCTTCAAGGTGGTCGAGTGCTTCAAACATCGTATCCATTGACTCAGGAGTGACAATCATTTGTTCATTCCGGATGGCATCAAACATGTTTTCTAAGTGATGCGTCAGCTGAGCCATATCAGCATAGCCCATCGTTGCACTCATGCCTTTCAATGTATGGGCCGCTCTGAAAATATCATTCACTAGCTGCAAGTCGGTTGGGTTCTTTTCTAATTCGAGAAGTTTTTCATTACAAGCTTGTAAGTGTTCTCTGCTTTCATCTAAAAAGATATCTAAGTATTGGTTTACATCCAACGTGTTCACGCCCTCTCTTTTTTCATGGAGCTTATAATTGCATGTGCGATGTCATCCACATGCCTTGTTTCATGTGCAAGGCCTGCTTTAATGACTGATTTAGGCATTCCGAAAACAACACATGATTCTTCTTTTTCTGCAATGACTTTTGTATGACCGCTTGCGACCATTTTTTTGACACCTTCTGTGCCGTCGCTACCCATCCCTGTCATAATGACAGCAATTTTCTCGTAACCTTTTATGTTGCTGATAGATTCAAATAAATAGTTAACAGAAGGTTTGTGCCGGCTGTCAGTATCTTCTAGGGACAGCCTGATCACTAAAGACGCCCCTTGTTCATGAAGTGACATATTCATTCCACCAGGAGCTATGTAAGCCACTCCATTTTTAGCGATATCTCCATCTTGTGCTTCTTTAATCGCAATTTGTGATAAATGGTCTAACCTCGTAGCAAGTGATGCCGTAAATCCTGCCGGCATATGCTGCACAATCAAAATTGGCGCCTCTATGTCCTTTGGCAGCTTCGTGACGACTCGTTGAAGCGCCCTTGGCCCTCCCGTAGATGTTCCGATTGAAATAATCTTTCGAAGTGAGCCGCTTTTTACTTCTTGCAGACGGGGAACAGCCACTGGACTTGGCGGCTTGATGACTGGCTTAGGAGAAACCTGTTTCTCAGTGCGTTTCCTAGACAGACCTGCCGCAAGTACCCGCTCTACAATTTGACCTCTTACTTTGTGTAAATCGAGCGAAATACTTCCCGAAGGCTTTGTCACGAAGTCAAAAGCACCGAGCTCTAAGCAATGGATGGTTAAATCCTTCCCTTGCTTTGTCTGGCTTGACACCATAATCACAGCAAGGTCATGTTCAGCCAGAATTTGTTTTAATGCTTCTGTTCCATTTAAAACAGGCATTTCCACATCTAGTGTGACAACATCTGGATTCAATTCCTTGATCCGTTTTAAGGCATCTTCCCCATTTCGCGCCGTTCCCACGACTTCAATTTCTTGTTCGGCACTTAGGAAATCACTAATGAGCTTTCGCATAAAGGCCGAGTCATCTACTACAAGCACTCTAATCATGAGTCCACCTTCCTCCTTTTAAAAAAAGAGGACAACTTATCTATAAACGTATGCTGCTCTCTCCGTGCCTCTCTTATCTGCTGATGATAAAGTGTTTCCGCCAGCATTTTCATTGTTTTACTCAGCCTTGAATGAGGCTGCTTGATATAAAATGGAATTTGTTCTGCTACTGCTTTAGGAACCGCAGGATCATCAGGCACAGCCCCAGCAAACACAAGCTTTCTGTGTAGAAATGATGTGACCACTCCTGCTAATTTCCGGTAAGTTTCAGACCCTTCTGACGGGGTTTTACACCGGTTAACAATGATTTGCACTGACTGCTCAAACTGATGAATGGCTAAGTGTTTAATCGCGCTGTAGGCATCCATGATGGATGTTGGTTCTGGCGTTGTCACGACCACCACTTCTCCTGCCGATAAGACAAAAGGCAGTTGATCTTTTGACAAGCCTGCACCCATATCAAAGAATATACAATCGAAATCACGCATCATTCTCTCCACCTCCTCCAGAAAGAATGACCATTGCTCTTTATCTAAAGAAAACAGCTGTTCAAGTCCGCTTCCGCCAGAAATGTAATAAAGATTGTCAGTTCCTTTTGTCATGGCCGCTTGGAAAGATTTCTTCCTGACGAGAACATCTAATATAGAGCTAGTCGATGTTTTCCCTAATAAAATATCAATATTCCCCATGCCAAAATCAAGGTCGATGACTAACACTCGCTTGCCTGCACTAGCGATGGACAGTGCCATGTTCAGCGTCAAATTCGATTTGCCTACTCCGCCTTTACCGCTCATGACTGCAATGGTTTTTGCCAGTCCGCTTACGCCAAGAGGGGCCGGCGTTATCGTTTGACTCTGCTGAACAAGTTTTCTTAGACCTTCTGCTTGGTCAGGCTTCATCATTGTAAGACCATCCTTGTTAATTCAAGAGGAGAGCCCTCAAGAATATCCTCAGGTACATTTTGGCCATTTGTTAAAAAACCGAGCCCAATTTGAGATTCTGCAATGATTTGAAAGATCGTTCCCATCGTGTCTGTTTCATCTACTTTCGTAAAAATGAATTGATGGATTGGAACGTGTTCAAAACGTTTGACCATGGCGTTCATGTCCTGATACTTCGACGTCGCACTCATGACGAGGAAACTTTGAATGCTTTCATCAAATGGAATAATGTCTGTCAGCTCTTTCATATACGCTTCTTCTTTAAAGTTACGGCCTGCTGTGTCTATGAAAATATGATCATAATCTTTAAAGGTCTGCTGCGCTTTCACAAAATCCTCTCTTGAATAACAAACCTCAAGCGGCGCATTCAGCAGTTCAGCATATGTTTTTAGTTGTTCGATCGCTGCAATTCGGTACGTATCCGTTGTAATAAAAGCGATTTTCTTTTGATGCTGAATAGCCGTTTTGGCAGCCAGCTTTGCAATCGTTGTCGTTTTGCCAGCGCCCGTTGAACCAAACAGCACAATATATTTCGAACGAATCATCGGCTCATCAGAGGTGTGAGCTGGCAGCATCTCTGTGAGCAGTTTTTCAAGTTCTTTTTTTATTTGATCTTCCTTGACAGCACCCTTCGTTAAAAGACCCTTTAAACACTCATCTCGAATCTCATCATCAAGACCTTGATCCTTTAGCTTTTGATCGACCGCCATAAGAGAATCAGGCAAAATTCCAGCATGCCGCTCGTTCCTTGTATATTCTAAAGGCTGAGAATGAGGGGCAACGGCTTTGACTTCCTCAGGAGCAAAGGATGGTTCTTGCGCCTGCTTTTGAACCGGCTCCTTTTTCGGTAACACCGGGATAGGAAGATCTGGGTTTAGGCCTTCACCGGCTCTTTCTTCAAAATCTTGATCCAGCACCGCAATCACTTCGACCATTTGCTGTTTTTTTAAACCGAACAGCTTTCGTTTGACAACGGTTTTCGAATTTAAAATGACGGCATCTTTCCCAAGCTGCTGCCTAATTTGAATCGTTGCCTCCTGCATAGAATTCGCTGTGATTTTTTTCATTTTCATTAGATATCCACCACTCCGATGCTCTGTACTTCCACATTTGCTTCTAGTTCGTTATATGATAGTACCGGTAATTCTGGAAAATATCTTTCTAACAGCTGCTTGACGTACATTCTTATAGGAGGTGAGCACAATAGAACTGGCGTTTCCTGACGAAGCGAAAGCTGTTCAATTTCTCTCGCCACGGATTGAATCACACTTTCAGAGGATTCTGGATCTAACGATAAGTAGTTGCCATGCTCCGTCTGCTGTACGCTGTCAGCAATCACCTTTTCAACTCGGCCTGAGCATGTCACAACTTTCAATGATTCATTTTCTCTTGCATATTGTGCGGTAATCTGTCTTGCCAGCGCCTGTCTGACATACTCTGTTAACAAATCTGTATCCGTCGTTAATTTTCCGTAGTCTGCAAGCGTCTCAAAAATGGTGACAAGATTTCGAATAGAAACCTTTTCTTTCAGCAGCTTTGCCAGTACCTTTTGGATATCACCAACTGCCAATGGATTTGGCGTCACCTCATCCACTAAGACAGGATAACTTTCTTTAAGATGATCGATTAATTGCTTCGTTTCTTGGCGTCCGAGCAGTTCGTGTGTGTTTTGTCTAATCTTCTCTGTGATGTGAGTAGACACAACAGATGCAGGATCTACAACCGTATAGCCAAGCATCTCAGCCTGATCTTTTTCTGCTTCTGATATCCATTTAGCCGGCAAGCCAAAGGATGGTTCGATCGTTTCAATTCCTTCAATCGGATCATCATCAGGCGTTGGGGACATCGCTAAGTAGTGATCAAGCAGCAGCTCACCTTTTGCCACTTCGTTCCCTTTAATTTTCAACCGGTATTCATTTGGGTTAAGTGCAATGTTGTCTCGAATTCGGACAACTGGAATGACAAGGCCTAGTTCGAGGGCAAGCTGCCTTCGGATCATCACAATTCGATCTAACAGGTCACCGCCCTGATTGGCATCAGCGAGCGGAATCAGACCATAGCCAAATTCAAATTCAATGGCATCCATTTGCAGGAGATGAATGACGCTTTCTGGACTTTTCATCTCTTCTACCTCAGCTTGTTCCTCCAGCACCTCTTCAATTTCTTCTTGATCCTGTTTGTTTTTCGACATCATGTATGCCCCGAGTGCAAGCAAACCTGCGATCGGTCCTGTCAAAAGTACGCCAATCGGAGTAAACAAACCAAGAAGGAAGATCGTGCCTGCTGTGACGTAAAGCATAGCCGGGAATGCAAAGAGCTGACTAGTAATGTCAGAACCAAGGTTTCCGTTAGAAGCAGCCCTCGTGACGACAATCCCTGTCGCTGTTGAAATGAGGAGTGCAGGAATTTGTGAAACAATCCCGTCCCCTACCGTTAATAGCGTAAAGTGGGAAGCTGATTCTTGAATCGACATTCCTTTCTGAAGCATCCCAATAATGATTCCAAAAATAATATTGATAATGACGATGATAATACCTGCGATGGCATCCCCTTTGACGAACTTACTTGCACCATCCATCGCACCATAAAAGTCTGCCTCTCTCGATACCTTTTCACGGCGATTTCTTGCTTCACTTTCTGTCAGCATTCCTGCATTTAAATCTGCGTCAATACTCATCTGTTTACCTGGCATCGCATCAAGTGTAAATCTTGCAGCAACCTCTGATACACGCTCAGCCCCTTTGGTGATCACAACAAACTGAATGATGATCAGGATAAGGAAGACAACCAGACCAACGAGTACATTTCCTCCAACAACAAATGAACCAAACGTTTCTACAACCTTTCCAGCATCTCCAGTTGATAAAATAGAACGTGTTGTAGAGATGTTAAGCCCTAAGCGAAACAGCGTTAAGAGCAAAAGCAATGATGGAAAAATCGAAAATTGCAGTGGTTCTTGCATGTTCATTGTGGTGAGAAGCACGATAAGCGCAAGAGAAATATTAATAATGATTAAAATACTTAATAGAATGGGCGGAAACGGTATGACCAGCATCGCCACAATTAAAATAACACTGAATAAAACAGATAAATCTCTTGCTGACATGCCTGTTCTCTCCTTTTAAAACCAAAAATTCATAAAATCTTTTGTTTCGTTTTATATACGTAAGCTAAAATTTCTGCGATGGCCTTAAAGTATTCTTCTGGCACCGCTTGATTGATATCGACCTGATCATATAGCGCACGAGCTAGCGGCCGGTTTTCTACGGTCATGATATCGTGCTCTTTCGCAATCGTTCTAATTTTCATAGCCAAAATATCTGTTCCCTTTGCTACAACAAAGGGCGCATCCATCTTTTCTTCGTCATATTTCAAGGCAATTGCGTAGTGAGTTGGGTTTGTAATGATGACGTCCGCTTTTGGGACTTCCTGCATCATCCGTCTCATGGCCATTTCCCGCTGGCGCTGTTTAATCTTTGATTTTATGAGCGGGTCACCCTCTGATTTTTTATACTCATCTTTGATGTCTTGCTTAGACATCCGTAAGTTTTTTTCATAATCAAATTTCTGATACATGTAATCAAGCCATGCTAAGATCAGAAGAGCACCTGCTGCATATAGGCCCATAATCAAGGTCATATTTGCGACGAAATGCAGGGTTTCCTCCGCTGTTAGTAGAGGGAGCCGCAGGATTTCGTCAAAGTGCGTCCATAGTGCAATAAATGTCGCAAAACCAACAAAACCAATTTTCAGAATGGATTTTAATAGCTCTACGAGGGCTCGAATACTGTATATTCGTTTAAACCCTTTGATTGGATCGAGCTTTTCTAATTTCGGTTTGATCACTTCTGTCGAAAAGAGAAGCCCGACTTGTAAATAGTTACTGATGACACCTGCCAGCATACCAACACCAAGAATCGGCATGAGGAGGAGTGCTGTTTCTTGAAGCAAGTCCAAGAATAGTTGATGAATATTAGATGTGCTAACTTTCATTAGCATTGTTGTTGAATAAAAACGTTCAATGAGCGCAATAATACGCTCTTTCATAAAAGGCCCAATAAAAAAGAATGATAAAAAGATTAATAGAAATGAGATGGCTGTATTGACGTCGGTACTTTTGGCAACCTGCCCTTTTTTTCGTGAATCCTGTCTTTTTTTTGGCGTTGCTTTTTCTGTTTTTTCACCTGCGAAAAATTGCAAGTCTAGTCTAAGCCTTGTCATCATGACGAACCACCGACCAATGCTAAGAAATTCCTCATGGTGAGCACAATCGTTTCAAATGTATTTTGGACGACTCCGAAGATCACGCCCATACAGATGATGATCATAATAAAACTCACACCCATTTTAATAGGAAGTCCGACAACGAATACGTTCATTTGCGGAACCGTACGTGCTACAATCCCTAATGCTAAATCGACTAAAAACAAACTTGCCACAACAGGTGCCGAGATTTGAAAGGCAATAATGAACATTTGGTTGAAGCTCTTTGCGATAAAGTAAGCAAAGGATTCACTGCCGAAATTCAGCGCGTACTGATCAACTGCAATATATTGAAAGCTGTAAAATATCCCATCAAGCAGCAGGTGATGTGCATTCGTTGCAAGCATCAATAGCAGTGTGACCGTATAAAAAAACTGCCCCATCAGCGGTGTTTGCGCTCCTGTTTGCGGATCAATAACATTGGCGATCGCAAAACCCATTTGAAAATCAATAAATGAGCCGGCAATTTTAACAAAGGACACCATGATATATGCAATCAGCCCAAGAAGAAGTCCGACCATGGCTTCTTTCACCGCAAGCATCATATAAAGACCGTCTATGTCGAGTGCTGGCGGTTCTTTAATCGTGCTAAAACTGATGACAGCCAAAAACAGTGAGAATCCAACTCTGTGTACAGCTGGTATCGTTCTATGCGCTAAAAGTGGTACTGTCACAAAAAAAGCGGTGATCCGAATAAAAACTAGAAGAAAAGCAGGGAATAATTCTATGATTGACATCGCTGTTTAACCTGCAAATCGATCTAAATTCGAGAATAGCTCTGTCGTAAAGGACACAATTGTTGAAAGCATCCACGGACCAAACACAACAAGCCCAATGAGCACAGCAACAATCTTAGGAATGAACGCAAGCGTCTGTTCTTGAATTTGGGTTGTCGCCTGAAACACACTGACAATCAGTCCCACAATTAGTGCGAGCGCTAGAAGCGGCCCGCTGACAAGCAATACAACATACACTGATCTTTCAGCCATCGTAATGACAAATTCTGAACTCATGTTTTAAGCACCTACTCTAAAAGCTTTGCAGCAAGGATTTTACAATCAAATACCATCCATCGACTAAAACAAATAACAATATTTTGAAAGGGAGCGATATCATAACCGGCGGAAGCATCATCATCCCCATTGACATCAGGACACTTGCGACCACCATGTCAATAATTAAAAATGGAATAAAGATCATGAAACCAATTTGAAATGCCGTCTTTAATTCTGAAATTGCAAAAGCTGGTACCATCGCCGTTAATGGGATCTCTTTAATCGATTCAGGTGTATCCATTTTTGCGTAACTAAGAAATAAAGCCAAATCTTTCTGTCTCGTATGTTTACTCATAAACTCTTTGATTGGCACTTCGGCTTTTTCATACGCCTGGTTTAACGTAATGTCATCATTTAAAAGCGGCGTAAGCGCCTCTTTATTTATTTCTGAGAACGTGGGTGCCATAATAAAAAATGTGAGAAACAAAGCAAGTCCAACAAGCACTTGATTTGGCGGCATTGAGTTGGTTGCAAGTGATGTTCTGACGAATGAAAGGACAATCACAATCCGTGTAAAACACGTCATTAAAATGAGAATGCCTGGTGCAACCGAAAATACGGTCAAAAGTAAAAGAAGACGGACAGACGTGCTGATATTCCCTGCACCGCTGGAATTAAATAAATCGATAAACTCATTCATTTTGTTTCGGGCCTTTCTTTCTGACTTCTGATTGGGTCTTTTTCAATTCGGCTAACTGCGCCTTTAAATTGGCTGAAAAAGAAGAAGTGGTTGTCTGGTCATGTTTCTTCACCTGCGATGTGAATTTTTGAACGATTTTTGGTAAATCTGTCTTGCTTTCCATCGCTTCTTCATATTGTTTCACAATCGCTTCACATTCTTGTTCATCGTCAATTTCTTTTAGCAGCTGGATTGAGTCTGCTACACCGACAACTAGTACGCGCTTGCCCACTTTGATAAGCTGGACCGAACGGTTTTGGCCAACCGTAGTTCCGCCAATATTTTCAACATAGCGGAATGGTTTGAGTAAGCGGTTTTGCTTACCAACAAATCTCACCAATCCATAAATGAGCAGGATGACAAAAAGTAAGGCACCAATCATTTTGACAAAATCCATAATGGAGACAGAAGAAGAGGGAACTTCTTCTGCCGGATTCGTTTGATTGTCAGTGGTTTTCTTTTCTGTATCCTTTTTGCTTTCTTTCTCACCTTTGATCCAGTCATTCACTGTACCATTTTCAGGATCTTTCGTTTCAGCGAACAGTGAAGCAGGCTGCATCGTCAAGAAAAGCATAAAACTGATCATCGCTATACATATCAAACGTTTTTTCAACAAGTCTTACACCCTTTTTTAGCCTAACGTTTTATTAATTGCTTCAAGTACACGGTCTGCCTGGAATGGCTTTACGATAAAGTCTTTTGCACCTGCTTGAATGGCATCAATAACCATTGATTGTTGTCCCATCGCAGAACACATAATGATTTTTGCAGAAGCATCGATTTGTTTAATTTCTTTTAACGCAGTGATCCCATCCATTTCTGGCATTGTGATATCCATTGTCACAAGATCAGGAGATGTGTCTTTATATTTTTCAACAGCTTGTGCGCCGTTTTCTGCTTCTCCTACTACATCAAATCCGTTTTTGACAAGAATATCCTTAATCATCATTCTCATGAATGCTGCATCATCTACGATTAATACCTTAGTAGCCATTTACTTATTCTCTCCCTATATGTTTGTTTATTTTAAATTAGAAAGTCTTTCTGATTGACTTAATATATCAGTCACACGAACACCAAAGTTCTCATCGATCACAACGACTTCCCCTTTGGCGACGATTCGTTTGTTGACCAGAATGTCGACTGGCTCACCCGCAAGTTTGTCCAATTCAATGACACTTCCAGCTGAAAGTTCAAGTACTTCTTTCACACTGCGCTGCGTTCTACCGAGTTCCACCGTAATAGAAAGCGGAATATCCATCAGCATATCGAGGTTTCCTAGCTGGCTCGTTGTATGCTGAGGCTCACTGAACGCTTCAAATTCAACTGGCGCCACATTTACAGGTTCTGCTGACTTTGGCTTCGCTTGTCTTTTCGGCGGTGCCGCTTGCTGCACAGGAGCAGACTGTGCTTGCGGAACTGCCTGCTGAGGTTCAGGTGCGCTCACTGGAGTTTCTTGAACAGGCTCTTCTTCTTGCGTCGGGTCTGTTAATTCTGCGATTAAATCCTTCGCAAACGTAATAGGGTAAAGCTGCATAATATTTGAATCTATGAGTTCACCTATCGTTAATCTAAAGGACACTTTGACAAGCATTTCTTCAGCTGGAATGCGGTCTGTGCCTTCTCCTTCTTTCACATCGAGTAATTCGACGCGCGGCGGAGAAATGTCAATCTTTTTATTAAAGACTGTCGACATGGATGTCGCTGCTGAACCCATCATTTGGTTCATCGCTTCTTGCACTGCACTTAAGTGAATTTCACTTAAAGACGGGTCAGCATTTGTTCCATCTCCGCCCATCATTAAGTCCGCAATGACTGCCGCATCTGTTTGCTGGATCACAAGCAGGTTACTTGCACTAAAGCCTTCCGTATAATTCACTTCAATAGCAACATATGGATGAGGAAACTCCTCATTCAGCTTGCTTTTTTGAATCACTGAGACAGTTGGAGTTGTAATCTCCACTTTTTGATTTAATAGGGTTGAAAGTGCTGTTGCAGAGCTACCAAATGAAATATTTCCGATTTCCCCAATGGCATCTTGTTCCATTGCGGAAAGGAGTGTATCGGGCTCTATATCGTCATTGCTGCCTCCTTTAAGGAGCGCATCGATTTCATCTTGTGATAATTTACTTCCGTTATTCTCCATCTTCTTCACCTCTTATGTCGTGATCTAGAATTTGAATCGCCTGTTTCCGATTCACGCGGCCGGCCTGTCCCAAGAATTTCGGTTTATTTCCGACCATAACAGTAAGAGGCGCATTTACTGGTTTGTCCAAGGCAATACAATCACCAATTTCCAAATTCAAAAACTCTTCCACCGTCATTTCCGATTGTCCAAGCTCTGCGACTACCGGTATTTTTGCCGTCATAATCCGTTTTTCAATGGCCTTCGTTTCTTCTTGTTTCGGTTCATTTCGTTCAGACTGCATCCAGTAGTGTACAGACAGCTTCGGAATGATTGGCTCTAATACAACGTGAGGAATACATAGGTTGATAACCCCGCTCACCTCACCAATCTGTGTATTAAGCGAAATGACGACAACTGTTTCGTTTGGTGACACCATTTGAACAAACTGGGGATTTACCTCGAAATCTGCCATTTCTGGCTCGATGTCGGTTATGGACTGCCACGCTTCTCTGTAATTTTCCAAAGCTCCCTCAAACATGTTTGAGATAATCTTTGTTTCGATTTCTGTAAGTGACTCTGTCTTATTATGACTAATGCCAATCCCGCCCATCAGCCTGTCCATCATGGCATAGCCGATTGTCGGGTTCACTTCAAGCATGATTCTTCCTTCAAGCGGGCTGACGTAAAATAAGTTTAATAAGGTCATATTAGGAATCGAACGAATAAATTCTTCGTATGGTACTTGGTCTACCGAGCTGACAGAAATTTGAATATATGATCTTAGCTGCGCTGAAAAGTGAGTGGTGAGCAGTCTAGCGAAGTTATCGTGAATCCTTGTTAAACTTCGAATCTGGTCTTTTGAAAAACGCAGTGCACGTTTAAAGTCATACACCTTCACTTTTTTGGTCGTTTCTTCTTTTTTCAGCTCTTCTGCATCCATTTCGCCTGTAGATATGGCGGATAATAATGCGTCGATCTCATTCTGGGAAAGCACTTCTCCTGACATTTCTTCACCTCCATCGTGTCAATTAATCGCCTCTATTGCAGATTAAAGGAGGTTATATAAACTTCTTTCACCTTGCCATCTTGCAAATAGTGATTCACTTTATTTTTGACTTGTGTTTTAAATTGTTCTCTGCCTTTTTTGCCATCAAGTTCATCGGCATTCGTCTCTGATAAAATGTCGATCACGGCATCTTTCACTTGGAAACTTCTTTTTTCAAGCTCTTCTTTTGCTTTTTCAGAATCCGTTTCAATGTTTAGTACAAGTTTGACGGCATTTCCTTCAGACTTTAAATTTGTAATAATCTCAGGAATTTCAATAGAAGCTTTTGCGACTTCATCTGCTGTCGGCTCTTTTTCTGCTTTTGCTTCGTCTGACCCATTCAACAGAAAAACAATGCCAGCTCCAATTCCGACGATGGCAATAATCATGATTAGCATTACTACGACTAATTTCTTCTTCATTCAAATTCCTCTATTCCTTGGTTCAATGAAATGACTTGGATTTTTCTGTAGAAAGAAATGATTTTCTCCTGAAGCTGCTCCTCATCTTCCTTCACAACGAATTTCTTTCCATTGGCTAATGTAATGGTCGTGTCTGGAAAGCTTTCGATTTGCTCGATATGGAGAGCGTTAATCATAAATCCTTTGCCATTTAATCTTGTCACTTCAATCATATTAAGCAGAGAAGCGATAAACCGCTCCCCCTACCTCCTATCGTTTCAGGTTCACAAGCTCTTGCAGAATTTCATCTGATGTTGTGATCGTCTTTGCATTCGATTGGAATCCGCGCTGCGCGATAATCATTTCTGTAAATTCGTCTGTTAAATCAACGTTTGACATTTCAAGTCTACCTGTTTGGATGACACCTGTTCCTTCTTCACCAGGTACGATGGCATTACTTGGTGCACCTGAGCTTAGCGTTTGGCGGTAAAGGTTGTCACCAACTTTGTCTAACCCTCCTGCGTTTCGGAAGGACACGAGTGAAACCTGTCCAACGGTTCTTGATACATTGTTTTCAACAACCGAAATCGTTCCATCTGGACCAACACTCACACTTGAAATGCCATCTGGAATCGTTATTTTTTGTCCATCCATTCCAAGTAGATAGTTCCCATCAGGAGTGACTAAGCTGCCCTCTGAATCAGGTTTGAAATTTCCAGTTCTTGTATAAAGAATTTCTCCTTGGCTTTCAATACGGAAGAATCCATCACCATTGATATAGAAGTCATACGGTTCATCTGTATTTTGGGAAGCACCCGCTGACATGATCTTATCAATAGATGACAAAGAAGATCCTAGTCCAACTTGTTTCGAGTTGATCGAACCTGAGTTGTTTGTCGGTCCACCAGAGCTTGCAATGGTCTGACTGACCATATCTTTAAAAGTGATTCGGCTCTTTTTGTATCCGTGTGTATTGACGTTGGCTACGTTATTGGCCACAACATCTAATTTTGTTTGGAAGTTTTTCATTCCGCTAATTCCTGAGTAAAGTGAGCGTAACATTTATTTTCCTCCTCGATTTGCTTACGGTTTTTCTCCAACAGTTGTAACGTCCCAAGGGCTGATTTTCGTTCCATCCTCTAGATATAGGAAGTATTCATTGTTTATGTTTTTAACAGACTTCACAGTGCCTGATATCTCTTTGTCACCTTGTTTGCCCGCTACTTCTTTACCGATCCAGCCTACATACGTAGTAAAAGGATCTTGGTGTGCAACAAATGTAGACATGAGTTGATTCAGCTTGGTGATAGAATCGTTCATATTGGTCTGCTGTTCTAAAGATGAAAATGTTGCAAGCTGCGTGACAAACTCACGGTCATCTAGTGGGTTTGTCGGATCTTGGTTTTGAAGCTGTGTAAGCAATATTTTCAAGAATTGATCTTTGCCAAGCGTATCTGTTTTCTTTTCTGCTTTTGAAGAAGTGTCTGTTACTGCGGCTGTTCTATTCGTAGCATCGACTGTTGCCATTAGATCTCCTCCTCTTCTTCATCTGACCCAACAAGAGCATCCAGTACATCTTGGAATTCTGCTTCCTGTTCTTCAGGCTGCTGAAAATTCTGCCCTTTTGACTGGTCCTGTTTGTTTTCTTCACTAAACTGTCCAAATAACGGCTGTTCATTTGATTGAAGCGGTATATGGAAACGGTCCACTTGAACCGACATATTCGGAAGTGCCTGCTTGAGCTGCGGCAGATGATGCTCTAACATCTCTTTTGCTGCTTGCGTCGAGGCTGTAATTTTACTCGCATACACACCGTTTTGTTTCGTTAGTTGAATGGTGATAAACCCAAGATTTTCTGGATTTAACCGAACTGTAAAGCGTCCACTTGAGTTGCCAAATGGCGTAAATTTCATTTGCTTCCACGTGTTTAGGATTTGCTGATCAACCGTACCTGGTTTTTCATCAGATGTTTGTGTCTGCTGCATTGGAGCAGTTGATTGCAGTTGAAAAAACTGTTTATGACCTGGTAAAAGCGTATGGGTCATTGTTTTTTCAGAAGCAGGTGCAGCGGCGTTTTGCCCTTTGACGACTTCCTTTTTGATGAGCCATTCAAGTGATGTCGCACCCTTTGCGGGAGACGTGAGGGAAGATTCTTGTTTTGGAGAGACCAATTCTTTTAACTCTCCTAGAGAAATTTTCCACTCTTTATCTGACCCTTTCGCATTCGCCATCATATGGTCGATTAACTGATTAAAGTGTTTCAGCTCACTTTGGGACATAGAGTTCAGCTTTGGCGCTGACCCCTGCGAGAAGAACTGCTCTTTTACTTGCTGAATGAGCTTCTCATCGGCACCGTTTTTCGAAAGAAAATGGATGAAGTCTTGACCTTTTTCCCCAATATCCTGTACAAGTTTTGCATCAAAGCTGATCGGCTGTTGGTTTAGCAATTGATATAAGAAAAAGTGGACTTGTATGAGCTGTTCACTATGTTCAGCAGCTGGCTTATCAGCTTGATCACCATAAATGGATGATTCCATTTTTTGAAATAACTCTTCAAGTGACGTTAGATCAGTTGGATCTAGTTTTTGACCTTGAAGCGTTTGAAGCGCCCCGAGGAGATCTCCATCGACCCCATCTTCAGGCGATTGCATCCATTTTTCAATGATTTGTATTGCATCATCGATAGAAAGAGAGGCTCCCGCTGGCTCAGAATTGACTGGCCCGCTTTGAATGCCTGCACCACTAAGCAATTGTTTAAATAAACCGCGTGCAGATGCCACGCCGCCCCCCTTTGGTCCCGAGAGACCTTGAGACGATTGCTGTAAGGCTCCAATATCCAATAGCTTCACTTATTGTCCACCCCCATTGTCACTTTCTTCTTTTTTGGCAAGCTCCTTCGTAAACGTTGCTGCCTTCTGAGGTGTCAGTTTTGCTAATATGTCCGTCAGCTTATTTTTACTCAGCTCTTCAAGGATCTTCAAAGCCTCTTTATCACTTAATTCTGATAAAATTTTGGCGGATTTCCCTGCATCCATGCTTTCATAAATGCTGGCAACCTTCCCTTTTGATTGTTGATTAGAGGATGCCGCCGTATCAGAGGTCGTCCCTGCTGAGTTATTACTTGACGTACTGTTTGATGCACTGTCATTTGCTGACGTATTTTCTGCGTCATTTTCAGTTGTTTTTTCAAGTGAATTGATTTTTTGGTTCAGTCTTTTAATCTCTTCATCACTTGTTTTCAAGTCTTTTTGTGCAATTTCGAGTTCATTCTTTTGCTCTTTAATGGTCTTTTTCAATTTTTTCAACTCTTCATCACGTTGATCATTATGTGAAGATGACGTTTTTGAGCTGTCATCTGAACCAACCAAGCTACTAATCACTGGAATGTTTTGGAGCGGTTTCTTTAGATCAAAACCCGCAATATAAAGGATTGTGCCACTCACAAGCACAAGCACAATCAATGGGATGATGACAATAAACAAGATCCATTGAAATTTTCCGCCGCTTGATTCCTTCGCTTTTACCTTCTTAGGCATTCATCTCGACTCCTAATGTCCTTGAAACATGAATTGGCTGATAGAGATATCATCCATTTCTTTCATTTCAACTGCCTTATGTTCAAGGGAAAACTTTTCAAATTGCTTTTCTTTCATTTTTTCAAACTTTTTAAACTCAATGTTTTTTTCAGTTAAATCAGATTGTTTTTCATTCATTTGATGACGTTTCATGATCACAAGTTGCTGATAATGCTGGATGGTGTTATCTAAGTTGGTCACAAATTGCTGGTAATGACGCATTTCTTGGACACTCATTCCACTTCTCAGCTTTTCTTCTTTGCTTTTTTCCATTAGCTCTTTTTTACTCATATTTTCATAGAGTTTTTCAGCGGCTTGCTCAAATGCCGAAACGGATTGTTGATACGCTGCGAATGATTTGTCTTTTTCACTTTCTTTCAGTTCCAAGAGCTTTTGAAATTTGTATTGATATCTCACTTTTTTGTCAATCCTCTCTATTCATCAAACCGAGCAATAAATTCACACTGTCTTCAATAGATACAGCCTCTTCTACATCCTGCTTCAAAAATGAAATGAGATGAGGATAAGCCTGCATGGCCTCATCAATATCCTTAGAGGAGCCTTTTTTATATGCTCCAATGTTAATGAGGTCTTCAGCGTTTTGATAAGTGGATAAAAGCTGACGGAACCGATTGGCCGCTTCCTTGTGATCATGACTTGCTATATTACTCATGACACGGCTGATACTTTTCAGAATATTGACAGCGGGAAATTGTCCTTTGTTTGCTAAAGCACGATCAAGTACAATGTGGCCATCTAAAATTCCCCTGACTGTATCAGCGATCGGCTCATTCATGTCGTCACCATCAACAAGCACTGTGTAAAACGCTGTGATGGAACCAAGCTGATTCGTTCCAGTTCGTTCAAGCAATTTTGGCAGTATAGCGAACACTGAAGGTGTATATCCTTTTGTAGTTGGCGGTTCGCCTGTTGCAAGACCTATTTCCCTTTGTGCCATGGCGATCCTCGTGACAGAATCCATCATAAACATGACATTTTTGCCTCTGTCCCTGAAATATTCCGCAATGGCTGTCGCTGTATAGGCTGCTTTCATTCTCGTCAGCGCGGGCTGGTCAGAAGTTGCGACGACAACAATCGAACGCTTCAGTCCTTCAGCACCTAAATCCTTTTCGATAAACTCACGAACTTCACGGCCACGCTCTCCAACAAGGGCAATGACATTTAGATCCGCTTCTGTCTGCTTTGCAATCATTCCCATTAAGGTACTTTTTCCAACACCACTTCCAGCAAAAATCCCGATCCTTTGACCAGTGCCAACTGTGAGCAGACTATCGATCACTCTGACACCAACGCCCATCTTTTCTCGAATCGGCGGCCTGTCCATCGGGTTTGGAGGAGACTGTTCTGTCGAAACAGGTGCAAGTCCCTTTGGAAGCATACTGCCGTCCAGTGGATCACCGAAGGCGTCAACGACTTCACCAATTAAGCCAGTACCTACTTTGACCTTTAACGACTCACCTGTCGCTTCAACTAGACTTCCTGGTGAGATATTGGATGCTTCAACATAAGGCATGAGCAGAATGTTTTCGTCTCTAAAACCAACGACCTCTGCTTTGATCGGATGGCGTTTACTTCCTTTTTTATGAATGAGACACACATCTCCGATAGAGCTCTCTGGCCCCTTGGACTCGATCATCAGCCCAACAACTCGATTGACTTTACCAAATCGTTTATAAGGATCGGCGGTTTCAATCGTTTCTTTTAACACATCTATGTTCATTTGTGATCACCTGAATCAATGACTTCTAATAGTTTTTCTTTTAACTGATTCATTTGTGTATCAACACTCGCTTCCACTTTTCCAAAGCTTGTTTCTACGTAACAAGTCCCTTTTGGTGCTTTTCCATCCGAGTAAATGGCAAGATGTGTATCCTTTTGAAGAATTCTGATCAATTCGTCTTTATATTCCATAACATGCTCGTAATGTTCAGGGTCGACATAGATGGAAATATCATCATATTCTTTCACTTCTGAAATGACCTGCTTCACAAGAGCTAAAAATTGATCTTTCGTTTCCTCAGCTGCATACCAAACTCGTTTGGCGAGTTCGAAAGCCAGTTCCACAATTTCTTCAGCAGAGCTTTCAATTTTTTCTTCATAGTCCTGTTTCGCAAGATTGACAATGTCATTTGCTTGATCAAGCATAGCTTGGTACTGCATGTTCGCATCTGCCTCGCCCTTTTGGAAGCCTTCTTGATAACCAGTTTGTTTCGCTTCTTCAATGAGCTGCATTCTTTCTGCTTCAAAATCAGCTCGGCGCTGATTGATTTCAGCCATTGTTTTTTCTAGCTCACTGTTTGCTTGTTCTAGAATAAGGCTTGCTTGATCTTCTGCATCACTTAGGATAAGCTGTGATGCTTCCGTTTCATTGACAAGCTCTTCTTCGTGATGTTCTTTTTTGAACTCCACTTGCTGCAAAGGAATCGTTTGCCGGCCTTGCTCAGGAATAACAGATGTTTCATGTTTGATAATCCTAGACAATGATATCGTCTCCTCCGCCTCGAGCTATGACGATTTCTCCAGCTTCCTCGAGTCGTCTTACGATGCTGACAATACGGGTTTGTGCTTCCTCGACATCTCTAAGCCGGACAGGCCCCATAAACTCCATTTCTTCTTTGAACGTTTCGACCATCCGCTGGGACATGTTGCGGAAGACAATTTCTTTGACCTCTTCGCTTGCCACTTTGAGGGCGAGCAATAAGTCATCATTTTCAACATCTCTAATGACTCGCTGGATGGCTCTGCTATCAAGAGTGACAATATCTTCAAAGACAAACATACGTTTCTTAATTTCATCAGCAAGCTCAGGATCTTGAATTTCAAGTGTATCTAAAATGGTCTTCTCCGTTGCACGGTCTACACCATTTAACACTTCCACAACCGCTTCGACCCCGCCCGTTTGGGTATAGTCTTGCGTAAAGGTTGAAGAAAGCTTTTGTTCAAGAATGCGTTCCACCTCATTGATGATCTCTGGAGATGTGCGGTCCATTAAGGCAATTCGTCTCGCAACCTCTGTTTGTACATCCTCGCCTAACTCAGATAAAATTTGCCCCGCTTGTACTGGATCTAAGTAGGAAAGTATGAGCGCAATCGTTTGTGGATGCTCGTGTTGGATAAAGTTTAGGATTTGCTCCGGGTCAGCCTTTCTAGCAAAATCAAATGGTTTCACTTGAAGAGAGGATGTCAATCGGTTTAAGATGCTATCCGCTTTGTTCTCACCAAGCGCTTTTTCAAGCACTTGTCTTGCGTACATAAGGCCGCCTTGTGATATGTAGTCCTGCGCGATGGCAATGCTGTGAAACTCTTCGATGATTTCATCTTTTTTAGCAGTATCTACACTTCGCACATTGGAAATTTCTAATGTTAATTTTTCTATTTCGTCTTCAGACAGATGTTTGTATACAGATGCTGACACGTCTAGCCCTAAGGAAATCATTAGGATTGCTGCTTTTTGTCTGCCTGTTAGTCGATTTGGATCTTTTCTCGACATGTGTATTCCTCCTAATCCTCGGACAGCCAGCTGCGTAGCAATTTAGCAAAGTCTTCTGGTTTTTCTTTTGCCATTTTTTCAAGCTGATTTTTTCTCACCATTTCTTCTGTTTCTGGTTCAGTATCGATATCAGGAACATCGATTGGTGTACGTTCATCAAGCTCAAACGCTTCTTTCTCTTCTTTTCTGCGCTTACGCACAAGAAGAATAATGAGAGCGATAATTGCAAGTAGTAGCACACCGCCTACAATATAAACCCAGATCGGAATATTGTTTGAAGGGTTTTCTGCTGCAGTTTGCTGTTTACCGTCTAATTTTGATACAGATAAAACGATTTTGTTCTCTAAGTCAGCTTGAGTGAGCGCTTGACCATTTGTGTATTCTTTATCAATCGATGTGCTAATGATCGTTGAAAGAATCTTTTTGATATCATCCTGCCTTTCAGCAGTTAAAGAGTTCGCATCGTTTGCAGTTGGTGGTTCAACCAATGCTTGAATGCCAACGTCTCTGATTTTATAAGGACTTTCTTTGATATCTTTATGAATACGGTTTACCTCATAATTGATACGATCTTCGTTCTTTTCGTAATTTCCGCTTCCATTTGCTCCATCGGCGCCTTGATAATTTGTGACATCATTGCCGCCTGTTCCAGCTGTGCCTCCAGCTGCTGCGCCATTACCTGAATAGGTTTCAGCAATCTTTTCAGCGCTGACAGCGATGCCTTGCATGTTTTCTTTATCAACTGGTTCTACAAGATCTTCTTTTCTTTTCTCTTCAGTAAAATCAACGTCTGTTGTGACCGATACAGCCACTTTATCTTGACCCATCATCGTTCCGAGCAGCTGCTGGATTTTTCTTTGGAGGTTCTTTTCGATTTCCTCTTTTTTCTGCTGCTGTGCATCCATTCCACTTGCATAGGAATCGGAACTGCTGTTTAAGTCGTAGTAGTTAGAATCTTGGTCCATAATGACAATGTTTTCTGTCTTTAAATTCGGCACACTTTTTGAAATAAGATGATAAAGGCCTTTTACTTGCTGCTGTGTAAGCGTGTAGCCTGGCTCCACTTGCAGCACAATGGATGCTGATGCATTACTTTGCTCTTCTCCAACAAAAACGGAATCTTTTGGCAGGTTAATCATCACTTTTGAATCTTTAATCCCATCAATCGTGTTGATCAGATTGGACAGTTCTGTCTGAGTTGCGCCTACTTTCAGAACATCAAATTCATTATCTGTTAAACCGAAGCCGGAATTTTTCGCAAAGAAGGAATAATCAATATTCCCTGTCTTAGGAAGTCCTTGAGATGCGAGTGTTACCTTTAAAGAGTCTGCCTGCTTTTCTGGAACGAGAATCGTCGTTCCATTGTTTGCAAGTTCCGATTTGATTTTTTTGCCATCTAGTTCCTGCTTGATTTGCCCAGCTTCTGCCGCAGACAAGTCTCTAAACAGCGGAACCATTTTTTCAGAAGAAGCAAAGATGCTAGCAACCGTTATAATGATTGCTAGGGCAGCAACGCCGCCAATCATGAGTATTTTTTGTAATTTTGATCGATTTCGCCAAAATTCAACTGTTTTTGTTCTTAATTGCATTAAAGTACGATTCATCTTAACCCCCGGTCATTCCATTCAGTCTTTTTTTGTCCGTCAGCACCTCCTACATCTGCATTCTCATAATCTCTTGGTACGCTTCGACTGCTTTATTTCGAAACTCCGTTGCAGCTGTGAGTGTCACACTCGCCTTTTGCGAGGCAATCATGACTTCATCGAGATTGACATCTTTTCCTTGTGCAAGAGCATTTGTATACTGGTCTGATTTCAGCTGTGATTGATTTAATGCCTCAATGGAATTTTTCAGCACATCAGAGAAATTCGTTTGGCTTTTAGGTGCAGCCGCCTGCACAGGCGATGCATTCGTCAATTCACTTGCTTGCTGAGCGGTTTGAAGCTGGAAAGGAGATATTGCATTAACCAATTCTTTTCACCTTACTTTCCTATTTCTAAAGCTTTCATCAGCATGTTTTTATTCGCATTTAGCGCAGTCACATTTGCTTCATATGACCTTGAGCTGCTGATGAGGTCAACCATTTCCTTTAATGGATCAACATTTGGCGTTTGAACATATCCATTTTCATTGGCATCGGGATTTGTAGGGTCATATTGAAGGTTGAATGGAGTTTCGTCCTCTGTAATCTTCGTTACTTTGACGCCGTTTCCTAATTTGCCGCTCGAATTCATGCTTGAGTTCAATATAGATGAAAATGATTCACCTGACGGCTGTAATGTGACGAGCTTACGTCTATAAGGCTCCCAGTTGCCATCAACCTGTTTAGCTCTTGTTGTATCCATATTTGCAAGGTTCGAGGATACAACGTCCATTCTGAGCCTCTGTGCTGTTAATGCTGAGGCCGAAGCGTTAACTCCTGAAAAAATCGACATCACTTACCTCCTGTCAAAACTGTTTTAAGAGAATTGAACTTTCCGCTCATTCTTTCAACCAACGCATTATACTGAATTTGATTTTTAGCGAGTTCACTCATCTCTTGATCAATATCGACATTATTTCCGTTTTCTTGATAAGAAGTACGGTTACTCGAAACAACTGAATAATTAGACCCTGTTTTAGAAAAATCAATGTGACCTTGGTATGTTTTTTTGGCATCTAATTTGATTGCCGCGTCATTTAGCATATCATGGAATGTGACGTTTTTCGACTTGTAGTTCGGTGTGTCTATATTCGCGATATTATTGCTTATGACTTTTTGCTTAACATTCGCTCTGCCCAAGGCATTCTCAAGGTTGCTTATCGTTCCAGAAAATAAATCCAAAACCATATACCTCCAATCATATGTATTTCATTCCATTTAATCATGTCGAGATTTGTAAAACCATATGTTCATTGTAAGAAATAATAGGATTAAAGTCTATGATGTATATGTAAAAAAAACTCGTAATATATATCTATTTTATAGATAGGTACAAAGACCTAGATTCAAAGCACTACAGAATTGTAAGGGGTTTCTTGGAAAAAAGAGTGTCATTTTTCGGACAAATCCCCCTTTTTCATACAAAAAACCCTTTTCAGCATTTATTTCGGCCGAAAAGGGTTTTTGATTAATGAGATTTTAAATTTTCAAGTTCAATTAAAAATTTGTTGTTTAACACTTTGATGTACGTTCCCTTCATTCCAAGAGAACGAGATTCGATCACGCCTGCACTTTCTAATTTACGTAAGGCGTTGACGATCACTGAACGAGTGATACCTACACGGTCAGCAATTTTACTTGCCACAAGGAGTCCTTCGTTTCCATCAAGTTCTTCAAAGATGTGCTCAATCGCCTCGAGCTCACTATATGAAAGAGAACTAATCGCCATTTGAACAACTGCTTTACTTCTTGCTTCTTCTTCGATTTCTTCCGCTTTCTCGCGAAGGATCTCCATTCCAACAACGGTTGCTCCGTACTCAGCAAGTATTAAATCATCATCAGTGAATCTATCTTGCAAACGAGACAGGATTAACGTTCCTAAACGATCCCCACCGCCGATAATCGGAACAATGGTTGTCAAACCTGATTGGAATAAATCACGGTTCTCAACCGGGAAAGCTGTATATTCGCTGTTAATATCAAGGTTTGAAGACGTTTCAGGTACGTTGAATAGACTCTTCGTATATTCTTCTGGGAACTGACGATCTTCAAGCATTTTTTTCATACGTGTATTTTCAATCTGTTGATTGATTGAGTAACCAAGAAGTTTACCTCTTCTACTCAACACAAAAATGTTTGAATCAATGACATCTCTCAGTGTTTCCGCCATCTCTTTAAAATTAACTGGTTTCCCCGCTGAATCTTGCAGCATTGAGTTAATAATCCTTGTTTTTTGCAGTAACGCCATAATAATGATCCTCCTAGATTACTTTATTCATTTGTTAAAGTATAAATTGACTTAAGTCTTTGTTATTTGCAATCTTTCCCAGCTTCTCTTCTACATACTGAGGGGTAATGGTCACCGTCTCCAGTGTAATATCAGGTGCCTCAAATGAAAGCTCTTCAAGCAGCTTCTCAAGTATGGTATGAAGCCTTCTTGCACCGATGTTATCCGTCTCCTGATTGACGTGATAAGCCACTTCGGCAATCTTATGAATAGCATCGTCAGAAAATTCAAGAGATATACCTTCTGTTTCAAGTAAAGCTTTATATTGCTTTAATAACGCGTTATCTGGTTCCGTTAAGATTTTCACAAAGTCTTCTATACTTAATTTATCTAATTCTACACGGATTGGGAAGCGCCCCTGAAGCTCTGGAATCAAATCTGAGGGTTTCGCCATATGAAATGCACCTGCTGCTACAAAAAGCACATGATCCGTTTTCACTGCCCCATATTTCGTCATCACAGTTGAACCTTCTACAATCGGTAAAATATCACGTTGAACCCCTTCACGAGAAACATCTGCAGATGATGCACCGCCGCTTTTGGCAATTTTGTCGATTTCATCGATAAAAATAATCCCTTGCTGCTCTGCTTTTTGGACGGCTTCCTGACTGACTTCATCCATATCAATCAGTTTTGAAGCTTCCTCAGCAGTTAACGCCTTTCTAGCTTCTCTGACGGTCAGCTTTCTGCGTTTTTTCTTTTTAGGCATGAGATTGCTGAGCGCATCCTGCATGTTCATACCCATTTGCTCCATACCCGAGCCTTGAAGCATATCAAACATGGACGGCTGCTGCTCATCCACTTCGATTGTGACATAATGATCTTCAAGTTCACCCATAGCCAGCTGGTGAGCAATACGTTTTCTTGTCGATTCAAGCTCTACTTCTTCATTTGAGTCATCTCGATCACGGTCGTCTGCATCAGAACCGCCAAACAGCATCTCAAAAGGATTTTTCACAGACTGGCTTTTTTTCTTACCAGGAACAAGCAAATGAACAAGACGTCTGTTTGCTTGTTTTTCTGCTTCTTCTTGAACATCTTTCATCTTTTCTTCTTTGACAAGTCTAATCGCTGTCTCAACTAAATCTCTGACCATCGACTCTACGTCACGGCCGACATATCCAACTTCAGTAAACTTGGTCGCTTCCACTTTAATAAAAGGCGCACCAGAAATTCGTGCAATTCTGCGGGCAATCTCTGTTTTCCCCACACCTGTTGGACCGATCATTAAAATGTTTTTAGGAACGACTTCATCCTTTAGCTTATCATGTAAAAGACTTCTTCTGTAACGGTTTCTTAAAGCCACCGCCACTGCTTTTTTCGCATCAAGCTGACCAATGATATACTGATCAAGCTTTTCAACTATCTCTCTTGGGGTAAACGGCTTTTTCTCCATACGTCTCATGTCCTTTCTATTCAAGCTCTTCTAAAGTGATTTGGTCGTTCGTGTAGACACAGATTTCTCCTGCCGTTTCAAGAGCAGCCTTTGCAATTTCTCTAGCTGAGAGATGATCACCTGCATGTGTTTTGAGTGCTCTCCCGGCGCTAAGCGCATAGTTGCCGCCTGAGCCGATTGCTAAAATACCATCATCTGGCTCGATGACCTCTCCTGTTCCAGATACGAGCAGGATGCTTTCTTTGTTCATGACGATGAGCATTGCCTCTAGCTGTCTGAGCATCTTGTCACTTCGCCATTCTTTCGCTAGTTCTACAGCTGCTCGCTTTAAGTTACCACCATATTCTTCAAGCTTTGTTTCAAACTTTTCAAAGAGTGTAAATGCATCTGCTACTGAACCTGCAAAACCTGCGAGCACTTTGCCTCCAAAAAGACGGCGCACTTTTTTTGCTGTGTGTTTCATCACGACAGCCTGCCCGAATGTGACCTGACCGTCTCCAGCCATCGCACTTTTTCCTTTATGTTGAACGGCAAAGATGGTTGTTGCATGAAATGATGACATGAAAAAACCTCCTTTTAGGATCGTTTAAAAGCCCTTGGGTGATGAGACATGTACGTTTTTCTTAAAGAATCTTTTGATACATGCGTGTACACCTGTGTTGATGATAAGTTTGAGTGACCGAGAAGTTCTTGAACACTTCTCAAATCCGCCCCCTCGTTTAAGAGATGCGTGGCAAAGGTGTGCCTTAACATGTGAGGATGGATATGTAATGTGCCTGACGCCTTTTTCATTAATTCAGTGAGAATGAATCGAACGCCTCGATCTGTAAGAGGGGCTCCGCGCTGATTCAAAAATACATATGCATCAGCACGCTCTTTCGCCTTAGCTGTCAGCTTCTGCCTTCCATCCTCTAAATAAGTGACCAGCGCTTCATGTGCGTACGAACCGAAAGGAACATACCGCTGTTTGCTGCCTTTCCCATGAACAAGCACTGTATCCATCGATAAATCAAGA
Source organism: Bacillus sp. A015 (assembly GCF_053851875.1). Taxonomy (NCBI): domain Bacteria; kingdom Bacillati; phylum Bacillota; class Bacilli; order Caryophanales; family Bacillaceae; genus Bacillus; species Bacillus sp. A015. The sequence goes on along the minus strand of NZ_JBSPZB010000001.1, from coordinate 148,520 downwards.
TCAGATTCTTTTAATGAACATAACTCACTGACCCTCATTCCTGTTGCATAAAGAATTTCTAAAATGGCTTGATTTCTTTGTCCAAGCGGTGTGCTTACATCAGAAACTGTAAAAAGCTCTTTTAGTTCCTCTTCATACAAAAATGAAGGAATTCGCTTATCCTGCTTTGGTAAGCTAACGAGTAAAAAAGGGTTTTCTTTCACAAGCTGTTCTCTTAATAAAAATTTATAAAAGCTGCGAAACGCAGAGACTTTCTTACTAATCGTTCTTCTTGTCAGGCCTTTTTCATAAGCTTCTGTTAAATAAATTCTCGTATCTTGATAGGATACCTCTTCAAAACCGTCTATTCCTTGAATGTTCATAAATCTGACAAACTCTTCAATGGCTTCTGAATATCCTGAGATCGTTAAAGCTGAATAGTTTTTTTCAATTTGCAAATATTCAATGAATAAGTGGACAAGACGCTGTTTATTCGTCATTTTTACACCTCTTTAAGGCTTTTAAATGGTATCACATATCTTGCTTTCCGTGCAATGTTTTACTACAGAGATTTCGAAATAGTTTGAATAGTTTCAATTGCGCGCTTAGCGTACTCTGCATACCGCTCTTGTTTGTTTTTAATCCGAACGCCAAGATCCTTCAGCAAGCCAAAGTTTGCATTCATCGGCTGGAAGCTTTTCTTGTTTGTCGACGTGATATAGTAAGCCATACTGCCAATCGCCGTTTCTTCAGGAAGTGTGACAAGCTCTTCTCCTTTGACAAAACGAGCCGCATTAATTCCAGCCACTAGTCCTGAAGCCGCGGACTCGACATAGCCTTCAACGCCTGTCATTTGTCCGGCAAAGAATAGATCATCTCTATTTTTAAACTGATAAGTCGGTCTTAAAAGGCTTGGAGAGTTAATAAATGTATTACGGTGCATCACGCCATAACGAACAATCTCTGCTTCTTCAAGACCTGGGATCAAACGGAATACTTCCTTTTGATCGCCCCACTTCAAATGAGTTTGGAAACCAACGATGTTATATAAAGTACCTGCTGCATCATCCTGTCTTAATTGAACAACAGCGTAAGGTCTTTTTCCTGTTTTCGGATCTTCAAGTCCTACTGGTTTCATCGGACCAAACAGCATCGTTTTCTTTCCTCTTTTCGCCATGACTTCAATTGGCATGCAGCCTTCAAAGAAGATTTCTTTTTCAAACTCTTTTAAAGGCACCGTTTCAGCAGAAATTAACGCCTCATAAAAACGATCGAATTCCTCTTCGGTCATTGGACAGTTTAAATAAGCGGCTTCCCCTTTATCATAGCGTGATTTCAAGTACACCTTATCCATATCAATGCTATCTTTCTCTAGAATTGGTGCCGCTGCATCGTAGAAATAAAGATACTCTTCACCAGTTAAAGACTTTAATTTTTTTGAAAGAGCTTCTGAAGTAAGTGGACCAGTCGCGATGATTGTCGGACCTTCTGGAATGCTCTGTACTTCCTCTTGAAAGACAGTGACATTCGGATGATTCTTCACGCGGTCTGTGACGTTTGCTGCAAATTCATGACGGTCTACTGCAAGTGCTCCGCCAGCAGGAACTGAGCTTTCATCTGCTGCTGCGATAATCGCCGAATCTAAATGACGCATTTCTTCCTTTAATACACCTACTGCATTTGTCAAAGCGTTCGCACGCAATGAATTACTGCATACGAGCTCCGCAAATTTATCTGTGTGGTGAGCTGGCGTTTGTTTGACAGGTCTCATCTCATACAAATTGACTTTAATTCCGCGCTTGGCAATTTGCCATGCAGCTTCACTTCCTGCTAAACCTGCTCCGATCACATTTACAAATTGACTCATTGTACAACTCTCCTATTTCGTAAGTTCTGTTTGATGACATAAAAAAGCAGGTGAACAAGGTTGCTCACCGCTATTTTTGCTGTTCCTCTTTATAATCACAGTTCACACATTGAACTTGAACGCCTTTTTTCAGCTTTTTCTCTACAAGCATATTTTCGCATTTTGGACACTTTCTTTCAATTGGTTTGTCCCAAGAGACGAATTCACACTCTGGAAAACGATCACAGCCATAAAAAATGCGGCGTTTCTTAGATTTTCGTTCAACAATGTTTCCTTCATGACATGTCGGGCATTTGACACCGATATCTTTGACAATTGGTTTCGTGTTACGGCAGTCAGGAAAGTTAGAGCACGCCATGAACTTACCGTATCTACCCATTTTGTACACCATCGGATGTCCACACTCTTCACAATCAACTCCGGCGTATTCAGGCTCAATTTCCACTTCTTGCATCTCTGCTTCTGCTTTTTCTACCCGTTTGGCAAAGTCTTGATAGAAGCTGTCGATAATGCGAACCCATTCAATCGTACCTTCTTCAACGCTATCAAGTTCTTTTTCCATTTTCGCCGTGAATTCCACGTTAATGATTTCAGGGAAGAATTCAATAATTAAGTTGAGTACAATTTCTCCAAGCTCTGTTGGGGTAAACCGTTTGTTATCAAGTGCGACATAGCCGCGCTTTTGAATCGTATCTAAAGTTGGTGCATACGTAGATGGACGGCCTATACCAAGCTCTTCAAGCGTTTTGACAAGTCTTGCCTCTGTGTAGCGCGGAGGCGGCTGCGTGAAGTGCTGTTCAGGTTCGATATCTTTTGAAAGAACTGTGTCACCCTCTTTTAGATCAGGAAGCATTTTGTCCTTTTCTTCTAGCTGGTCGTCCTTTCCTTCCACATATACCTTCATAAACCCAGGAAATTTCACTTTACTCCCATTTGCACGGAACGTAAGACCGTTATTTTCAAGATCCACACTCATTGTATCAAGAACAGCTGGCGCCATTTGGCTTGCCACAAATCGTTCCCAAATCAATTTATAAAGACGAAGCTGGTCTCTGCTTAGCACGTGTTTGACATCTGCTGGTTTTCTTAGCGTAGAAGTCGGCCTGATGGCTTCGTGCGCATCTTGTGCATTTTCGTTCTTTTTGGCGGTTCGTTTTGTTGTGTTTAAGAAATTCTTGCCGTACGTTTGATCAATGAAAGCAGATACTTCTTCAATCGCCGTATTGGAAATACGTGTTGAGTCCGTTCTCATATATGTAATGAGTCCTACTGTACCTTCTTTACCAAGATCTATTCCTTCATATAATTGCTGTGCAATCATCATCGTCTTTTTTGCACGGAAGTTTAGTTTTCTTGCAGCCTCCTGCTGCAAGGTAGAAGTCGTAAACGGGACAGCTGGATTGCGTTTCCGCTCTTTTTTCGTCACTTTTTCTACAGAGAATTTGCTACCTTTTAGTTTCGAAAGGATTTCTTTTACATCTTCTTTTGTTTTCAATGGGTGCTTTTTGCCACTCACGCCAAAGAAACTAGCTTCGAAGGTTTCTTTTCCTTTTAGGAATGTACCATCAATTGTCCAGTATTCTTCTGGTTTGAATTCATTAATTTCATTCTCGCGATCAATAATCAGGCGGAGTGCAACAGATTGAACACGCCCAGCACTTAATCCTTTTTTGACTTTCTTCCATAAAATTGGACTGATTTTATACCCAACTAAACGATCTAAAATCCGTCTTGCCTGCTGCGCATCAACCAAGTCCATATTAATCATACGTGGATGCTTAAAGGAATCTTTAATCGCATCTTTTGTAATCTCGTTAAAGACAACGCGGCAATCTGAAGAGAGGTCAAGGTCAAGACTGTGTGCTAAATGCCAAGCAATCGCTTCTCCCTCTCTATCGGGGTCAGCTGCGAGATAGACTTTCTTTGCTTTTTTCGCCGCTGTTTTTAATTCCTTTAAAACGGGGCCTTTTCCGCGAATCGTAATATATCTCGGTTCGAAGTCATGCTCAGTGTCAACACCTAACTGACTTTTCGGTAAATCCCTTATATGCCCCATTGAAGCCTTTACTTTATACTTTTTTCCTAAATAACGCTCAATCGTTTTCGCCTTTGCTGGCGACTCAACGATGACTAAATAATCAGCCATACTCAAAATCCCCCTTAAGAGGTGTTCTCTCTTTATACATTTCACAATTCATATTTATGTTAATTGCACCTATCTAACAGGCAATCGTTAAAAATTCTTTATGATGAACATCATTATAAACACGAAAAACAAAGTGTAAACTTAAATCCTCACTATTATTAAATATTCCTGTGTCGTTTGTCAAACGATATTTTTATGAGAGTTCAGTATATTGAACGCCACGGAAGGAGAATTCCTCTAAAATATCCTTCGTAGAATGAACAAGCTTTGCTCCCTGCTGAATGAGTCTAGCTGGACCTGTGGAATTAGGATCAAAGATTGATCCTGCCACGGCAAACACTTCTTTTCCTTGCTCAAGCGCCTGATACGCTGTAATGAGCGAACCGCTCTTTTCTTTACACTGGATCACGATGGTTCCTTTTGTCAGTGCACTAATTAAACGATTTCTCATTGGAAAGTGCCATTTTTCTGGTTTGATATAAGGCGGATGCTCTGATAAAAGCAAATGATGCTCTCCCATGTATTGAGCCATTTGCACATGTTCCTTTGGATATAAATGCTGAAAACCGCCTGCTACAACACCAATGGTTTTCCCTTTTTTTCTGATGCACTCCTTGTGTGCAAGTCCATCGATTCCTTTTGCTAAGCCACTGACAATCATCCAATCTTCCTTAACAAGTTCACCAACAATTTTCTTCACACATGCTTCTCCATAAGACGATGGAACACGCGTGCCTACTACACCTAAACCTTTTTCTTCATTTAAATATGATACGTTTCCTTTTAGGAATAACACAGGGGGAGGATCATAAATATGTTTTAGTGTTCTGGGATATAAGGGTGATGTGATGGGAATCATGTGAATGTTTTGCTTTAAATAGGCTTGAACGATGTGTTGAAAAATGGGGAATTCATTTTCTTCAGCTTGTTTTAAGCGGGTAAAGTCGATCGTTTGTAATGATCGATCCTGTTTGAAATGATGTGTTTCTTCATTTATATATAACTCAGGATCAACTTTCCACCATTTTGTTAACAAAGAGGGTGAGATGAGGCCTTTTAAGCGGTGAAAAATCATTCTTTCGGACACGTTGTACATACCATTCCTCCAGTTTAAGATAGAAAGAAGAAGACTTGTCAAAGAACAAGTCTTCTTGTGTCATTAATGCGTTTTACAAGCTTCGAAGAGGTTCTTCTCTTTTAACACTTTAATCAAGGTTTCTCCCATGACAGATGGAGTCTCTGCCACTTCAATTCCACATTCACGCATTGTTTTTACTTTTTCGTCAGCTGTCCCTTTACCACCGGAAATAATTGCACCAGCATGCCCCATGCGTTTTCCTGGAGGTGCCGTTTTACCGCCAATAAAGCCAACAACTGGTTTGGTCATATTTGCTTTTACCCATTCAGCTGCTTCTTCTTCAGCCGTACCGCCGATTTCGCCGATCATAATGACAGCGTGTGTATCAGGATCTTCATTAAAGGCTTTTAATACATCAATAAAGTTCGTTCCATTTACAGGGTCTCCGCCGATTCCTACAGCTGTCGATTGACCAACACCAGCCTCTGAAAGCTGATGTACCGCTTCATATGTAAGCGTTCCAGAACGCGAAACAACTCCAACATGACCTTTTTTATGAATGTAGCCAGGCATGATGCCAATCTTACATTCTTCAGGTGTAATCACACCAGGACAGTTTGGTCCAACAAGTCTTGTCTTCTTACCTTCCATATACCGTTTCACTTTGACCATATCAAGTACTGGAATATGTTCAGTAATACAAATGACTAGATCCACGTCTGCATCAACTGCCTCTAAAATGGCATCTGCTGCAAATGGTGCTGGTACATAGATAACAGAAGCGTTTGCTCCAGTTGTTTGTACGGCTTCAGATACAGTATTAAATACAGGAACTCCTTCTACTTCAGTTCCACCTTTTCCAGGTGTGACACCGCCAACAATATTTGTTCCGTACTCAATCATTTGTTTAGTATGGAACAATGCGGTTGAACCAGTAATTCCCTGAACAATTACTCTCGTATTTTTATCAATAAATACACTCATTTAGGTTCCCTGCCTTTCTGCTCTACTAGACTAAAGATACAATCTTTTCTGCCCCGTCAGCCATAGACTCAGCAGAAGTGATATTTAAGCCTGAATCACTCAGAATTTTCTTCCCTAATTCAACGTTTGTTCCTTCAAGACGTACAACGAGTGGCAATGTTAAGCCAACTTGTTTCGTTGCCTCAACTACACCTTCTGCGATAACATCACATTTCATGATGCCGCCAAAAATGTTAACGAAAATCCCTTTGACATTTTGATCAGATAAGATGATTTTAAATGCTTCTGTTACTTTTTCAGCTGTTGCACCGCCGCCAACATCTAGGAAGTTTGCAGGGTCCCCCCCGTAATGCTTGATGATATCCATTGTAGACATCGCAAGACCTGCTCCATTGACCATACAGCCAATATTTCCATCTAGGGAAATATAGCTTAGATCATACTTAGAAGCTTCAATTTCCTTTGGATCCTCTTCATCAAGGTCACGGTATTCTAATATATCTTTTTGTCTATATAAGGCATTGCTATCAAAGTTTAATTTTGCATCGAGTGCCATGACTTTTCCATCGCCCGTTACGACAAGTGGATTAATCTCAGCAATTGAACAATCTTTTTCAATAAACGCGTTGTAAAGGCTAGTCATAAATTTAACAGCTTGGCCAACTAATTTTGTTGGAATATTAATTTTAAACGCTACTTCTCTCGCCTGATAGGCTTGAAGACCAATCGCTGGGTCGATGACCACTTTGACGATTTTTTCCGGCGTTTTTTCTGCTACTTCTTCAATTTCAGTACCGCCTTCTTCAGAAGCCATTAATACAATTCTTGATGTCGCTCTGTCCAAAACAAGTCCAACATAGTACTCCTTTTGAATATCGCAGCCTTCTTCAATAAGTAAGCGTTTTATTTCGCGCCCTTCAGGCCCTGTTTGATGTGTGACAAGTGTTTTGCCGAGCAATTCCTCTGCAAACCCTTTCACTTCATCTTTTGTTTTTGCAATTTTTACCCCACCTGCTTTACCACGGCCGCCTGCATGAATCTGTGCTTTTACGACATATACAGAGCTTCCTAGCTCTTCTGATGCTTTCACTGCTTCATCAGGTGTAAATGCTACTTTACCATTTGGAACTGAAACCCCATATTTTCTTAGGATTTCTTTTCCTTGGTACTCATGGATATTCATTTCCCATCCTCCCAACATATGTAGAAACAAAAATTATAAAATAGACTGCGCTTTCATTTTAAAGAATAAAAAAGAGAATGTCTAGGGTTCTATGTAAAATCGTAAAATCCTTCTAAACATTCAAACTTTTATTTTATTAAAAATATAAATTTTTCATCCAAATCACTTATTTTTTCATTTTTTGATCTAACCTATAGATAAACGAAAATATTTCTGCTACAGTATCGTATAATGCTTCAGGTATTTCCTCATCGAGCGTTAAGTGGCGCATGAGTTCTACTAAATTAGGGTCTTCTTGGATGGGAACTCCTGATTTCTTTGCTTCTTCAATAATATGATCTGCCACATAGCCGCTTCCTGTTGCGATGACTTTTGGCGCCTTTTGTTTTTCTTCATCGTAATGTAGAGCGACCGCTCTTCTAAGCGGTTTTGAATCCTTCATACTCGTAAGTCCAGCCCTTTCTCGCTGATTTTATGAAAGTGTTCATCTAGAAAATGAGACGGATCTATTTGTTCTTGCCTCTTCTTTGCTGTAATACCCGTTAAACTGTATCCTAAGGCATTTAAATTCTCTCGAACAGCTGGAATCATCGGATTAATTGTGCTTTGCAGTTCATGGGCTGTCTCAACTGTAATCGCCATGACCTTTTGCTGAATCATACAGTCTATTAATGTTTCTTCAAGATTTTCCATGTTTAAGTAAAACATGAGGCGGCACTGAGAAATATCAATAGAACCATCTTTTTTCTTATGTCCTTTTAAAATGAACGTTAAATCTTGAACACTATGCTTTGAGAAAAGAGGATAGGAAACCATCATCTGACTGACGGTTTGGTTTTCCTGCTGCACGAATAACTGGCCATTCAATCTATGAAACAATTGATCCACTTCTTTTTTAACGTGCTCCGGTAAATCCGCCTGCCTCACATCATTTAAGACGAGCTTTAATTGATGAAGCTCCTGACTTTTTACATCCTGGCTGCCTTTTTCCAGTAGTTTCAGCATACCGATTTCATCACGTACACCTATCGCCTTTTTCATCGTCGTAAGTAAATCGAGCACATCGGTTTTATTGCTTAATGTTGGTTCAGTCTGCTGAATGACCTGAGCCAATGCATTCGCCTCTGTTTTTGAAAGGAACGGAAATTCTTTTAGAAGCACGGATGCCTTTGCGTCAGGCTGAGACCCTGCCTGCTGGAGCCCTTGAAGCAGTGATGTGAACGGTTTTAAGTCGGGCTGCTGCTGTCCGTCTGCACCTTGCTTTGTCATGCTTGTCAGTATGCGCTCTATTTGCTGAATCGGGATAGGTAGCTGCTTTGGACTTATCAACTGCTGCGCGTTAGGCTGATTGATTGAAACTGTCTGACGCCCTTGGACGATTGAAGCTTGGCTATTCTCTGTTTGCTGAGACGGATTGAAATGAGATGGCACTGTCATACTGCCTCCCTGCTTCACTTGGCCTTCTTTCGCTGTTAGAAGCCCCGATAAGAGCTTTTCTGCATGAACAGTAGTCTCAGCATCTATGACTGACCGAACGGCTTGTGTAAGGGCCTGTGTGGCATCTGATTGCTTCGGCAGCTGTGTTAAACGATCTAGCAGCGCTTTTATATCCTGATGAAGAGCAGAAGATGATTTCACTGCTAATATCGATTGGAGAACCCCTTGCTGGATCGGTAAATCTTTCTTCAAAGCAAACAGGAGTGCCTGCAGCCCTTTTTTGACATCGGCTCCTTGAAACTGTTCGATCCATTTCACTGCCGTTTTTAACTCGGCTTCATTGATAACCGATTTTTCTTTTAAAAAGGCTGTAGCCGTTAATATGTTTTCAATCCCATTTTTAAGTGACAGGCCTTCTAATAGTTTGGCTGCTGCATCCTTTAACGTCTTGGGATCTTGATCAAATTGTTGAACGGGTCTTAGTTTATTGAGGCTGCCTCCACCCTCTTGTTCAAATTGGAACCAATAGAATGCATCCGCTTTTAGCTGAGCTGCTAGCTGCGCTTTTATTTTGGTCGAGCCTATTTGAACAAGCGCAGTATCATCTCCAAGCATTTTAAGTACTTTTCCGAGAATCAGCCGGTGCACATTTTCCTTTCCTTCGGTGTTTAATGGAACAGATTCTGCCGTATTTAACCGGCTATTCAGTGCTGTATGTATGTCTTCAACTCTTGTCATCACAGGCAGCCTCCTTGTGTCAAAAATTTATGAAATAACGGATTTTACTGGTGCAAACGATAATCGATGGATGGGGGTGGCACCGTGTTTTTGAATGGCAGCCAGGTGCTCTTTCGTTCCGTACCCTTTATGTTTTTCAAACTGGTACTCAGGGTATTGACGTCCATACTCCTCCATCATCTGATCCCTTGTCACTTTCGCAATACATGCACCCGCTGCGATGGATGCACTTTTTGCATCTCCTTTGATGATATTCTCCTGGTGAGTAGGAAGCGGGAGCGTCATTGCATCTATGAGTAGATAGTCAGGTGTATGAGTTAACTGCTCCACAGCTCTCACCATCGCCAGTCTTGATGCTTCGTAAATATTGATTTCATCAATCGTAGCCGCATCAACAATGCCGATTCCGATATCGAGTGCTTTTTCTTGAATCAAATCATAATAAGCCAATCTTTTTTTCTCAGATAGTTGCTTTGAGTCGTTTAAACCGAGCAGGACTGTTTCTTCTTTTAATATGACAGCTGCTGCGACAACTGGGCCTGCCAGCGGGCCTCTTCCTGCTTCATCTATACCTGCAATACACGTGTATCCTTGTGCCTTTGCTTGGTTTTCAAATTGCAGCATTTGATTCCATGCTGCACGAAGTTCTTGCTGCTTTTCTCTCTCTTTGTGCCACTTTTCTATAAGCTTTTGGACACTTTTTCTTGTATCATCTTTTACAAGCTCACGAATGTATGACTCGTCGTGCGAATGCTTTTCTATCAGTTCTTTTATTTGTTTCACAGTGTACATAGGCTTTTCGCAGCCTCCTTCTTTATATCGGCAGTTTTTCACAAAAAATAAAGACCCGCATGAGCTGCGTGTCTTTTAGCTTTCAGGCTTCTCAAAAGTGAGGGGACCAAATTTTTCAGTTCGAATATCCCGAATAATGATTTCGGTGGTTTTGTCGTAATTAATGAATCCTCCGCTCATCAGACAGCCGCGCTTTGTGCCAATTGCATCAAATAGCTCAACCGTATCTTCAGGTATATTTGCGAGGTCATAGCGTTTTTTTAATCGCTCTGGATAGTTCTCTTCTAGAAAACGGAGTGCATACACGGCGACATCCTGTAAGTTGATGATTGAATCTTTGATTGCTCCAGTAACCGCCAGCCTGAGTCCTACTTGCTCATCTTCAAATTTTGGCCAGAGGATTCCAGGGGTATCGAGCAGTTCAAGTTCTTTCCCTACCTTCACCCATTGCTGTGATGTGGTAATACCAGGCCTGTCTCCTGTTTTAGCGATGTTCTTTTTTGCTAAACGATTGATCAAGGTCGATTTCCCGACATTGGGAATCCCGATAATCAGCGCTCGAATCGCACGCGGCTTGACGCCTTTTGCTTTCATGCGGTCGAATTTTTCTTTTAAGATTTCTTTTGAAGTCGTGATGATCTGATTTAACCCTTGTCCATCGACAGAGTTAATGGCAAGTGACCGAACGCCTTGCTGCTCAAAATGCGCCTGCCACTCCTTTGTCATACGAGGATCTGCTTTATCTGCTTTGTTTAAGAGCATGATTTTCGGTTTATTTTGAAGGATTTCTTCGATCATTGGGTTTCTAGAGGACATCGGGATTCTTGCATCCGTTAATTCAAATACAATGTCGATGAGCTTTAATTTTTCTGTGACTTCACGTCTTGCTTTTGCCATATGGCCTGGAAACCATTGAATCGTCATAGGTGCACCTTCTCTCTTCTATTGATTGTCTATATACATTGTACAAAAAAAGAGCCTGTTACAGGTAACAAGCTCTTTCCTTTGATATCATTATCGTCTGATTTCTTTGATACGAGCCGCTTTACCGCGAAGTTCACGTAGGTAGTAAAGTTTCGCACGACGTACCTTACCGTGACGCACAACTTCGATGTTAGCGATTTTTGGTGTGTGTACAGGGAATGTACGCTCAACGCCTACACCGTAAGAAATCTTACGAACTGTGAAAGTTTCGCTGATTCCACCACCACGACGCTTAATTACAACACCTTCAAAGATCTGGATACGCTCACGAGTACCCTCGACAACTTTAACGTGTACACGTAAAGTGTCACCAGGACGGAACGCAGGAAGATCAGTGCGTAATTGTTCTTTTGTGATTTCTTCAATCAATTGTTGCATCGTTTTCAACTCCTTCCAACAGATGCTCATGTCCTCTTTCTTCATTGCAGCGGAACATCGTTTTCAAACTTGAATCAGCAAGCCGTCCAAGTCACAAGTAGTATCATACCATACCTCTATGCCCTGTGCAATACAATCTAGTCATTATGAAGCTGCCAAAGCCATCTTTTTTCTTCATCCGTTAAAGTTTTGCATGAATCAATCAAATCTGGCCGTCTTGTATAGGTTCGCTTCAAGGATTCTTTGCGCCGCCACTCTTCAATTTTGGCATGATTTCCAGAGAGGAGCACATCCGGCACTTTTAGTCCTTTATAATCGGCTGGTCTTGTATAGTGCGGATGCTCAAGCAGACCTGTACTAAATGAATCTTCGATGTGAGACGCTTCTTTTCCAAGCACATGAGGCAAAAGCCTGACCACACTGTCTGCAATCATCATCGCCGGCAGCTCTCCGCCTGTGAGAACGAAATCTCCAATTGAAATTTCATCTGTGACAAGATGCTCCCTGATGCGCTCATCGTAGCCTTCATAGTGGCCGCAAATGAACATAAGATGCTCTTCTTTTGCAAGCTCTTCTGCCTTCTTTTGTGTGTATCTTTCCCCTTGAGGACAGACAAGAATGATTCGGGGCTTCTTGTTTGCTTTATTCGTCAAATCTTCTACCGCATCAAATACAGGCTGTGCTTTCAGTACCATACCAGCACCGCCGCCATACGGATAGTCATCCACTGTTTTATGCTTATGATCCGAATACTCTCTAAAATTCACGACATGAAATGAGACAGCTTCTTTTTCCTGTGCTTTTTTTAAGATCGATGAGTGTAGCACTCCTTCGAACATTTCAGGAAAAAGCGTTAAAAAGTCAATTTTCATTCGTCAATGAGTCCTTCCATCACTTCAATGTGTACTGTTTTGGATGAGATATCGATCTTTTTGACGACAGGTGGAATATAAGGAATAAGGGCATCCTTTTTTCCTTTTCTTTCAACGACCCAGACATCATTTGCCCCCGGCGTTAAAATCTCTTTGATGTGGCCGATGAGTTTGTCCTTTTCATCGTATACTTCACAGCCAATGATTTGATGAAAATAAAACTCTCCTTCATCTAATGAAACGAGATGTTCTTTTTCTACTTTTAAAATCGATTCTTTCAATTGCTCTGCTTCATTTAAAGTTCCTATTTCTTCAAATGTGAGCAAATCAAACTGTTTGTGCTGCCGGTGTGATGCGACAGTGACTTTCAGCGGCTCCTTTTGACCTTGCTTAAAAATATAGAGGACGCTCCCTTTTTTGTAGCGCTCTTCCGGGAAATCGGTCTTTGACACAACGCGCACTTCGCCGCGCACTCCGTGTGTATTGACGATCTTTCCGACATTCAACCAATCTAGCTCCATGTTCTCAATCACCCCTGACGTATTTCCACAATGGTGCCGTCTTTGACGACAATGACATTATCTTGCATTTTGTCATCCCATTTATCACCTATTTTCACTTCAACCAGCGCATCCACTTCTGTTTCTTTCATTTCACTTCCAAGCGGCAAGATATGCAGCTGCTCTACTTGAAAATCAATTTGTCTGATTTTCTCTTGCCTTTTATCAATGGCTTTTTGAAATTGAGGGATGGCTTCTTGCTGATGTGGTTCTTTTTCATGCTTCTTTAGTTGAAAATATAGCTGATTGCATTCACGTTCTAGTCTTTCTTTTTTCTCCAAAAAAGTCGTTAACAGTTTGTCCTTACTGCTTTCAGTTAATACTTGCATCACGGTGACATGTTGAATGATCTGCATCTTCCTTTTTGTCCCCCTATCCGAAGGCATTTGTCCTCTACAGTATAACGAAAAATAGATTTAAACGTGTAAAAAAAGGGGAGGTCCTAAGCCCTCTCCCTTTTTAGTCAGCAATCTCAAGTTGAACTTTCTTAGAAGACTCTGCACCTGCTGCAAAAATGACTGTTCGTATCGCTTTTGCTGTACGCCCCTGCTTTCCGATCACTTTTCCGGTATCTTCGGCATTGACAGACAGTGTGTAAATCACCTGTTCATCTTTTTCTAATGAAGATACATGAATATCTTCTGGGAAATCAACAAGTGGCTCGACGATGGACACAATCAATTCTTCCAAGGACAGCTCATTCATTATTTGCTGTTTTTCGCATTATGAAATTTTTCAAGAATTCCTTGGCTTGAGAAAAGGTTGCGAACTGTATCAGATGGTTTCGCACCATTTTGAAGCCATTTAAGGGCTAATTCTTCGTTGATTTTCACCTCAGCTGGTGATAACACTGGGTTGTAAGTTCCAACTGTTTCAATGAAACGACCGTCACGTGGTGAACGAGAATCTGCTACAACAATACGATAGAAAGGAGATCTTTTTGATCCCATACGTTTTAAACGAATTTTTACTGCCATTTTACTAGCACCTCCGAAAATATTTCAACAAGATAGTATATTAACAATGATAAAAGGGTTTGTAAAGTGTTTTTTCTTAACAACGGTTTTATCATGTATAACCTATTACATAAATGGTAATTTAAAGCCTTTTTTCTTTCCTTTGGACATGTTGGTCATTTGCTTCATCATCTTTTTCATTTCGTCAAATTGCTTTAAAAGGCGATTGACTTCCTGTACAGATGTTCCGCTTCCTTTTGCAATCCGTTTTCTTCGGCTTGCATTAATGACCTCTGGCTGTTCTTTTTCCTCGGTCGTCATTGATTTAATAATCGCTTCGATGTGATTGAGCTGCTTTTCGTCTACTTGGACGTTTTTGAGCCCTTTCATTTTACCGGCTCCCGGCATCATTTGGATCAGTTCATCAAGTGGACCCATATTACGAACTTGGCCAAGCTGCTCGAGGAAATCATCGAGCGTGAAGCTCATGGTCCGCATTTTTTGTTCAAGCTCTTTCGCCTTATCTTGGTCAACGTTTGCCTGTGCTTTTTCAATAAGTGTGAGCACATCTCCCATGCCAAGAATTCTTGATGCCATCCGCTCCGGGTGGAATGGTTCAATCGCATCAAGCTTTTCTCCTAGTGCAGCGAATTTAATCGGCGTATTTGTGACAGCACGAATCGAAAGTGCTGCTCCGCCTCTTGTATCACCGTCTAGTTTCGTTAGAACGACACCTGTTAAGCCAAGCTGTTCATTAAAGCTTTTTGCTACATTGACAGCATCTTGACCTGTCATAGAGTCAACAACAAGGAAAATTTCTTCTGGATTTGCTACTTCTTTTACTTTCTGAAGTTCATCCATCAATTCCTCATCGATATGAAGACGTCCTGCTGTATCTAAAATGACATAATCGTGGTGTTCTTCTTTCGCTTTTTCAATTGCCTGTTTGGCAATTTCGACAGGACTTACTTGATCACCTAATGAAAACACTGGCATATCAAGCTGTTTCCCAAGGGTTTGAAGCTGCTGGATCGCTGCCGGTCTGTAAATATCTGCAGCCACCATCATCGGCTTGCGATTATGTTTTTTGCGAAGTAAATTGGCAAGTTTCCCAGTTGTGGTCGTTTTACCTGCCCCTTGAAGACCGACCATCATAATGACTGTCGGAGATTTTTTCGCCACAGCGATTTTACTCTCTTCCCCGCCCATTAATTCAGTGAGTTCTTCTTTTACAACTTTAATGACCTGTTGTCCAGGGGTAAGGCTTTGCATGACCTCTTGTCCAACTGCCCGCTCGCTTACTTTTTTCACAAAGTCTTTGACTACTTTAAAATTGACGTCAGCTTCAAGAAGGGCAAGGCGTACCTCGCGCATCATTTCTTTTACATCTTGCTCTGACACTTTTCCTTTGCCGCGGATTTTTGAAATCGTCTGCTGCAGTCGGTCGGCTAATCCTTCAAATGCCATACTGTGCCGCCTCCTAATCTAATTTCTCAAGCGATTCAATTAAAGCTTCTGCTTCTTCCTTTTGCGGGGAATCTGCTACAAGCTCTCTCATTTTATTGAGAAGTTCTTTACGCTCTTTAAATTTCTTAAACAAGAGCAGCTTTTCTTCATATTGTTCGAGCATCGCTTCAGTCCGTTTAATATTATCATAAACAGCCTGTCTTGATACTTCATATTCATCCGCAATTTCACCGAGGGAAAAATCGTCTAGGTAGTAAAGCGACATGTAGCTCTTTTGCTTTGCGGTCAACAACGATTGATAGAAGTCAAACAAGTAGTTCATTCTCGTTGTTTTTTCAAGCGTCATGGGCTCTCTCCCCTTTGTTAAGTTCATTCCCTTTACATCAACTAAGTTTACACGGTTCTCTCCTGTGTGTCAAGTTTTTATCTTGTCACTTCATGATGCGGCGTATAAACAAAAATGCCAGCAATTTAGCCGGCTTTTTTGTTAGTCTTCTTGATCAATCACGTCTGAAAATAAACCATACACATATGATTCTGCATCGAACTCTTGTAGATCGTCCATCTTTTCACCTAAACCGACAAGCTTCACTGGGATGTTCAGTTCATTTCGAATCGCAAGCACAATTCCGCCTTTTGCAGTACCGTCAAGCTTTGTTAAGGCAATTCCTGTCACATTTGTCGCTTTAGAAAATTCCTTCGCTTGTGCCATGGCGTTTTGACCTGTTGTTGCATCAAGGGCAAGCAGTACTTCGTGCGGTGCATCTGGGACCTCGCGCTCAATGACTCTTTTGACCTTCTCCAGCTCTTTCATCAAGTTGACTTTGTTTTGAAGTCTTCCTGCTGTATCACAGATGAGGACATCCGCGTTTTTCGCTTTTGCTGACTGAACGGCATCATAGATAACCGCTGCTGGATCAGAGCCCGCCGTCTGTTTGACGACAGGGACACCTGAACGCTCTCCCCATACTTCAAGCTGCTCAATGGCACCGGCACGGAACGTATCTCCTGCTGCTAATATGACGGATTTCCCTTCATTTTTCAGCTTGTTTGCAAGCTTACCAATGGTTGTTGTTTTCCCAACACCGTTGACACCCACAAATAAAATGATATTTAAACGCCCGTCTTCGATGTTCAGCTCAGAGATTTGTTCCTCTCCGCTATTGTAGATGTCAACAAGCTTTTCAGAGATGACCACCTGTACTTCACTTGGGTCTTGAATGTTTCTTAATTTCACTTCTTTTTTCAGCTCATCAATCAGTTCCATCACGGTCGTGAAACCGACATCGGCACCGATGAGAACTTCTTCTAGTTCTTCAAAAAAGTCTTCGTCGACCTTACGATAGCGAGAAATCAGTTCATTTACTTTTCCTTGGAATGAGTTTCTCGTTTTTTCAAGTCCATCTTTAAACTTTTCTGATACTGAATCGGTTTGCTGCGTAAATTTTTCTTTTAATTTCTTAAAAAAGCTCATTGGTTCATAGACCTCCTTTTATTACTGGACAAGCTCTTTCGTTTCTTCTAGTTTGACGGATACTAGCTTTGAGACGCCTGACTCCTGCATTGTGACACCGTACAGGACATCTGCTTCTTCCATCGTTCCCTTGCGGTGCGTAATGACAATGAACTGCGTTTCTTGGCTGTATTTCTTTAAATATTGCGCAAAACGGAAGACATTGGCTTCATCAAGCGCCGCTTCTACTTCATCTAACACGCAGAATGGAACAGGTCTGACTTTTAAGATGGAGAATAGTAAAGCGATCGCTGTTAATGCTCTCTCTCCGCCTGAAAGCAGGCTTAGATTTTGCAGCTTTTTCCCCGGCGGCTGCGCGACAATATCGACGCCAGAGTTTAGTAAATCGTTTGGATCGGTCAGCTTCAGGTCTGCTCTTCCCCCGCCAAATAATGCTTGGAAAACAGATTCAAAATGCCCGCGGATCTGAGAGAATGTCTCAGAGAAGCGCTTTGTCATTTCTTGATCCATTTCTTCGATGACTTGGAATAACGTATTTTTCGCTTCTGTCAGATCATTTCGCTGTTCTGTTAAGAATAGATAACGTTCATTCACGCGTTCATACTCATCAATACTGCCTAAGTTCACTGTTCCAAGCTCTTCAATGGCTAGTTTGATCAGTTTCACTCGTTTTCTTGCTTCATCTGGCGTTAACGTCAGATGGTACATTTCTTTTGCTCCTTCAAACGAAAGTGCATATTCTTCGTTCAAATAGGCGATAAGATTATCGAGCTCAACCTCCATGCGGCCAAGCTTGATCTCTTCATCTTTTAAGCTTGTGGTGAGCTGCTTGTAAAGACGTTTTTGCTCTTTGAGTTCACGTTCAGCAAATTCTAATGTTTCTGAAAGAGCCAGGCGCTGTTTACGGCGCTCGGAAATGAGTGCTGTCGTTTTATTTTTATTTTCAAGCTTCTCTTTCGCAGCTTCTTCCAGCTGTTCTGCTCCGCTTGAGCTTGATGACATTTCACTTGTTAAGAGTGACAGATCTTCTTTTGTTTCAATCAGCGTCTGTTCCGCCTCTTCCAATTCAGCCATCAAGATCGACAGCTTCTCTTGTTCATTAGCTAAGGACTGCTCTTTTTTCGCAAGCGAGATTTTCAGCTCTGTTAATTCCGCAGAAATGGTTTCTTTCGTTGAGCTTTGGGTCTGCTTACGCTTTGTTAATGTGTTGATCTCTTCATCAAGAGACGTCAGTTTCTCACCTATAGAGGCTTCAAGGGTGACCTGCTCTTTGTCCTTGCTCGCAAGTTCAGAAGAGCGCTGCTGCAATTCTTCTTTTTCTTGATCATAGAGTTCAAGGTGAGCATTAATATTTTTTTCTGCTACTTGCAGTTCGTATAGTTTCCCTTTGAGCTCTTGCTGCTTTTCTCGAAGCGTCTCACCGCGCTGACGCAGTTCATTTAATTGGGTTTCACTTGCTGCAATCGATTGCTTCGTTTCTTTTGTTTCTTTTTCAAGAATCGTTGTTTTTTCTTCCATTTCTACGAGCTGCTTCGTCAATGTTTCGATCTCTCGATTTCTTGAAAGGAGGGAATTGCTCTTTTTCTTCACGCCGCCCCCGGTCATTGAACCACCTGGGTTGACAACATCCCCATCAAGGGTCACGATGCGATAACGATGTCCGAGCATTTTCGCCAGTTCATTGGCGCCTTTTAAATCTCTGACAATCAGGACGGTTCCAAGCAAGTTCTGAATGACCTTTTGGTACTTTTCGTCAAAGGAAACGAGGTTACTCGCTACGCCGATAAACGCTGCATGCTGTTCAGCTGTTTGGACGTCCCTGAACTGAATGGTTCTTTCTTTGATCACGTTCATTGGCAGGAAGGTCGCACGTCCAAAGGAATGCTGCTTTAAGTAACCAATCGCTTGTCTCGCAGCTGCTTCATTTTCCGTGACTACGTGCTGCGTTGCTGCACCTAGCGCAATTTCAATCGCTGTCTCATGCTGCTGATCTGTTTGAATCAGCTCTGCAATGGCACCGTGAATACCGCCTAACCGGTCCTTTGCCTTTAAGACCTCTTTCACTCCTTGGAAAAAGCCTGAGAAGTCTTCCTGCATGGATTCAAGCATCTCTTTTTTTGATTTTGCCTGCTGAACATATTGATAGGCTTGATAAAGAGCCGTTTCTTTTTTTTCGTATTGACGTTTCATTTGCTCAAGCTTTTGTTCTGCCTCTCTAAAGCGTTTCACCTGAGTCAAAATGTCTTCTTCTAGTTCTGAAAGCTGCTGCTCAGCTTCCGTTTTCTGTTCTTTGACAGACACACGTTCTTCGATATGTTTCTGATTATTTTGCGTTAGACGCTCTAGCTGCATGGCCGCTTGGCGCTGCTGCTCTTCTAGTAATTTACGTTCATTGCGGATTGAAGCCTGTTCATTTAGCAGATCAAAATAATCGCTTTTCAGCTGTTCAATTTGACCTTCCACATCTTCACTGTGAAGTGACAGTTGATGCTGTTTTGTTTTCACTTCATCTTTTAGCTGCTGCACTTCTTTTTGCAGGCTGTCCCGCGTGATTTTCTGCTGCTGAATCTTTTCGGTTAACAGCGCCTGCTTTTCAGTTAAGCGAACGAGCGTTTCTTCCAGCTGTCCTTGGTTGGCGGCTGCATTTTTTTTTCGTTCTTTTAGAACTTCTTTTTTTCCTTCAAGCTTTTCTAATTCCTCACTTGTGAACAGAAGGACTTCTTGCAGGTCATTAATGGATTCGTCCAGCGCCTGAATTCGGTCTCTCGACTCTTCAATTTTGGCTTCTTTTGCTTGAATGTCTGTGGACTGCTTCATTTCATCTTGTTTGAACCGCTCGACAGCTTCTCCAAGTGTTGTCCATTTTTCGTGAAGTGCTTCGATATCATGAACGGTTAGTGCGATTTCTACATGTTCAAGCTCTTCTTTTTTTTGCAAATAGTCCTTTGCAATGGATGCTTGCATTCTTAATGGTTCTACTTGATCTTCTAGTTCATGCAGAATATCTTCTACTCGGTTTAAGTTGTCCTGCGTTTCAAACAGTTTATTCTCGGCTTTTTTCTTTCTTGTTTTATATTTCAAGACACCAGCCGCTTCTTCAAAGATACTTCTTCTCTCTTCTGCCTTACTCGATAGAATTTCCTCTACCTTTCCTTGACTGATGATAGAAAAAGCTTCCTTACCAAGGCCTGAATCCATGAAAAGATCAATAATATCCTTTAAGCGGACAGATTGATTGTTTATGAGAAATTCACTTTCTCCTGAACGATACACCCTTCTTGTTACACTGACTTCGTGAAAATCGATCGGCAAAAAGTGATCTTCGTTATCTAACGTTAAAGTCACCTCTGCTAGGTTGACTCTTTTTCTTGAGTCACTTCCTGCAAAAATGATGTCTTCCATTTTTCCTCCGCGGAGGCTTTTCGCCGATTGTTCTCCAAGTACCCAGCGGATGGCATCAGTAATATTACTTTTGCCGCTTCCGTTAGGTCCAACAACAGCTGTGACACCTTTGACAAAGTCCACGGTCACTCGCTGTGCAAAAGATTTGAATCCTATCACGTCTAAACGTTTGAGGAACATGAGAGTGATCCTCCTTATGTATTTAAAGTACTATCATCTTACCATATGAAGTGAAAAAAGATGATGGAAAACAGAGTGAAATCCCCCTGAATGACGAGGGGGATTTTATTGGTTCATATGATGTTTCTGCAATTTAGCAAGTGCTTCCTGTGCAGCATGCTGTTCTGCTTCTTTTTTAGAGCGGCCATTTCCAATCCCGAGCACTTCTCCTCGAAGTGATACATTTGCTTCAAATTCCCGGTTATGTGCAGGTCCTTTTTCATGCAGGATTCGGTATTCCAGCACACCTTTTCCATCACGCTGAACAAATTCTTGAAGCTGGCTTTTAAAGTCCATGACATGCGAGAAAGCTCCGTCGTTAATTTTCGGATACACATACCCTTCTAGGAATCGTTCAACAGGTTCCAGCCCTTGATCTAAATAAAGTGCCCCGATAAAGGCCTCGAATACATCTGCTAAAAGTGCGGGGCGCTTTCTGCCACCAGTCATTTCTTCGCCTTTTCCTAAAAGAACAAGGTCTCCGAAGGACAGCTCATGTGCCAGTGACACAAGTGACGGTTCACACACGATCGCCGCTCTCAGTTTTGTTAAGTCTCCCTCGCTCATCGCTGGATATTTCGCAAATAAGAATTGAGAGATGGTCAATTCTAAAACAGCATCTCCTAAAAACTCAAGTCTTTCATTATCCTCGTAAGGTTTTTTCCGGTGCTCATTCACATAAGAGGAATGTGTAAAGGCTTGATATAGAAGTTTTTCATTTTTAAACTGTACGGAAATACGCTGCTGGAATTCTCTAAATTGCTCTAGTTTTTTGCTCTGTTTCTGTTTGTCTTTATAGTGTTTTGGCATAGCAACCTCCAGGTAGGCTTAATCGCCTTTAAGGATACTGATTATATAGATTATATGGAGTCTCTCTTTCTACATGCAAGGAAACATTGCTCCCAGCATCTGAAAAAGGCTGACAATTGATCAGCTGAATGTGTTGAAACTAACATAAATTTTCAAAGTCCCGTCATGAAAGTAGACGGGACTTTGTTACACTTATTGCTGGCTATTTATGTAGTTCACAGCGTCACCGACTGTTGCAATTTTTTCAGCATCTTCGTCAGAAATTTCCATATCGAACTCATCTTCAAGTTCCATAACTAGCTCAACTACATCAAGGGAATCAGCGCCTAAATCTTCTTTAAATGAAGCTTCCATTTTCACGTCAGCCTCATCAACGCCAAGGCGGTCTACAATAATTTTTGATACACGCTCTAATACGTCTGCCATTGCCTTTCACCTCCCCTCAAAGTATTATAGTTGATTCGTTTTTAAAAAACTAGAGAAAACGTAACGAAATTTGATATTTCTTAGGACATGACCATTCCGCCATCCACTTGGATGGTTTGGCCTGTAATATAACCTGCTCCTTCAGAAGCTAAAAAGACAACAACGTTGCTAATATCTTCAGGCGCACCAAAGCGTGCAAGCGGGATTTGTTTTAGCATTTCTGTCTGCACATTGTCATCAAGCTTATCTGTCATATCTGTAGAAATAAAGCCTGGTGCTACTGCATTGACTGTAATATGGCGGCTTGCCAGCTCTTTTGCTGTTGTTTTCGTTAACCCGATGACGCCAGCTTTTGCTGCAACGTAGTTTGCTTGTCCAGGGTTTCCGCATACGCCAACGACTGATGCCACATTGATGATTCTTCCGCTTCGCTGTTTCATCATTTGACGCGTCACGGCTTTTGTACAGTTAAAGACACCTTTTAAGTTTATGTTAATGACATCATCCCATTCATTTTCTTTCATTCTCATGAGTAGGTTGTCCTTTGTAATGCCAGCGTTATTCACAAGAATGTCGATTGAGCCAAATGTATCAATCGCTTGTTTCATTAATGCTTGTACTTCTTCAGCATTTGAGACATCAGCTTTGACAGCAAAAGCCTGCTTGCCAAGTGCTTTGATTTCATCCACTACTTCATTTGCTTTTGCTTCGTTTCCTGAATAATTCACGACAACATTTGCACCATTCTTCGCTAAATCGATCGCGATGGAACGGCCAATACCGCGTGATGCACCTGTTACAACGGCTGTTTTATTTGTATGCATCAAGAATCCCCCTTCAATGTTTGAATTGCTGCTTCAATTGTTTCTTGATCTGAAACGGAAATAGTCGTCAGTCGGCGATTGACCTTTTTCACAAGACCTGAAAGCACTTTGCCAGGACCAATTTCAATAAACGTTGTCACACCTAAATCAATAAGGCGTTCCACACTTTCTTCAAAACGAACAGGAGAATACAATTGTTCAATGAGCTTTGTCTCAATCTCATCACGAGATGTCACGATGTCTGCTGTTACATTTGAAATGACCGGTGTTTTGGCATCCGCAATGTCTAGTTTTGACAGAACATCTGTGAATTTTTCAGCTGCTGGTTTCATTAAAGCTGAATGGAAAGGTCCGCTCACCTCAAGAGCAATTGCACGTTTTGCGCCTTTTTCTTTCGCTTTCTCTGATGCAAGTTCTACACCTTTTGCTGTACCAGAGATGACGATTTGTCCAGGGCAGTTTAAGTTAGCGAGTTCTACAAGATGACCGCTCTCTGTCACTTCTTTTGTTACTTCCAAAAGCGAAGCTTGATCTAGTCCGAGGATTGCTGCCATTGCGCCTTCACCTGCTGGAACAGCTTCATTCATTAATTCGCCGCGTTTTCTGACGGCGTATACAGCATCTTTAAACGAAAGAGCGCCTGCTGCAACGAGGGCTGTGTATTCACCAAGACTGTGTCCTGCTGCATAATCTGCTTTGATTCCACTCTCTTCAAATTTCTTTAAGATGGCGATACTTGTTGTTAAAAGAGCTGGCTGCGCATTATATGTCAGCGTCAGTTCTTCTGCTTCCCCTTCAAAAATTATAGAAGATAAGTCAAAACCAAGGGTCTCGTCTGCTTCTTCAAACACAGCTTTAGATGCTGCTTCTTGGTCAAATAAATCTTTCCCCATGCCAATTTTTTGAGAGCCTTGGCCAGGGAATAAAAATGCAATTTTGCTCATGCTGCTCTACCTCCATTAAGACTCATTCGTGTTTTCTTTTTGGACTTCTTGATAAATGATGGCTGAAACGTCTTTTTCAACGATATCACGTGCCTGACGAATTGCATGGAAAATGGCATTTTCATCAGAGGAGCCGTGCGCTTTAATAACAGGAGCCTTTAAACCAAATAAAGCGGCACCGCCATATTCGGAGTAATCCATTTTAGATTTCATCTGCATCAATTTTGGCTTCATCATGCCAGCTGCTATTTTTGCAGTAAAGCTGGATGTTAATGTTTCTTTCAGCATTTTAAATACGGAAAGGGCTGTGCCTTCAATCGTTTTAAGCGCAATATTTCCTGTAAAACCATCTGTGACAACGACATCGGCTACACCTTCTAATAAATCACGAGACTCCACATTTCCTATGAAATTCAAGTCTGATGCTTTTAGTAATCCAAAGGTTTTTTTCGTTAAATCATTGCCTTTTTTATCTTCTGTTCCTACATTTAAAAGTCCAACGCGCGGATTGCTCTTCGGGAAGACGCGCTCTGCGTAAATAGACCCCATCATGGCATATTGCACAAGATGTTCTGGCTTGGCATCGACATTTGCACCGACATCTAGTAATAAAAACCCGCTGCCATCAAGTGTTGGCAAGGTTGGGGCAAGTGCTGGTCTGTCAATACCATCGATTCTGCCTACGATAAACAGTCCTGCTGTCATGAGTGCTCCAGTATTTCCTGCTGAGATGCAGGCATCTGCTCTTCCTTCGGATACTTCCTGCGCCATTTTCACCATGGATGAATCCTTTTTACGTCTGACTGCACGCACTGGTTCATCTGTCGGTTCAATGACTTCTTTTGCATCTAAAATCGTGATGCGCTCGTTATTTGTTATGTATGGTTTGATTTTGCTTTCATCGCCGACAAGTGTAATGTCGATATCTGAAAATGCTGCTAAGCTTTTTTGCACACCGTCAATAATGGCTTTAGGGGCATGATCTCCCCCCATTGCATCGACTGCAATTCTCATGTGTTATGTGCCACCTTTTACTTTTGTTTTGAGCGATACATGACGAAGTCACCTGAGAAGACAACTTCCTCACCCACATAGCTGTTTACTTCAACTACGGTTCTGCCTTTTTCTTTATCATGCGAGGCTACTTTGGCTTTTGAGACAACTCTTTCGCCTTGTTTGACCTGCCTTGTAAACCTGATATTCGCTTTTGCTGTCAACGCCAGTTCATCGTCGATGACGGCAACTGCCAGCGAATTTGCCTGAGCGAAGAGATGATGTCCCCTGGCAATTTGGTTACGGCTAAATACATGCTCTTTTCTCACTTCAAAAATGGAAATGGCTTGATCATCAAGCTCTACATCAATCATTTCTCCAATCACTTCATCCAGCGGAAGTGACTTCACTTCATCCTCTAATGTCTTTTCGGCCACATGCTTAATTCTTTCGCGTAATTCAGGGATTGACAGCTCCAAACGATCAAGACGAACCGTCTGAATGCTTACACCGAATTTACTTGCCAATTCTTCATCAGTAATGAACGGAGTCGAGCTGATCGTTTGCTGGAGAAGCCTTTGACGTTCTTTTTTATTTAGTTTCATATGCAGACACCATCCGTACATTTATGACTAGGTACTAATAGTAGTATATAATCTCATAGATGATAAATCAATCCTTGTTTCAAAAAGACAAGAAAATTCCTCCAGCTCTCGATCAGCTTAATTTATCTCCGCCCAGCACACCGCTGTCTACAAGCGTTTGCCGAAGTTCTTTGTATTCAGGATCTGTCCAAAAGGCGTCCGATTGCACAAGGTCTGCCGCATCTTTTCTAGCAGTTTCAAGTGCTCTGTAGTCATGGACCATGTCTGCCACCTTAAATTCAGGCATCCCGCTTTGTTTCTTGCCAAAGAAATCACCAGGCCCTCTTAGTTCTAAATCCTTTTCAGACAGCTCAAATCCATCGGTCGTTTCGGACATAATTCGCATTCGCTCTTTACCCGTCTCTGATTTCGGATCAGCCATTAAAATACAAAATGATTGATGCTCTCCGCGGCCGACACGTCCTCTTAGCTGGTGAAGCTGAGACAGTCCGAATCGGTCTGCATCATAAATGACCATGATGGTAGCATTCGGCACGTTAACCCCTACTTCAACGACTGTGGTCGAAACGAGAATCTGGACTTCATTGGTAGTAAAGGCTCTCATCACCTGATCTTTTTCATCACTTGCAAGCTTCCCGTGCATTAAGCCGATCGACCACTTGCCGCGATACGCCTCTGTCAGCATGCTGTGGACATCAATCGCATTTTGAACATCCAGTTTGTCTGATTCTTCAATGAGCGGACAAATAATATACGCCTGTCTTCCTTTTCTCAGCTCTTTATCCACAAAAGCAAGAATCCTCTCGAGCATGTCATGCTTGACCCAATACGTTTCGATTTGCTTTCGGCCAGCTGGTAGTTCATCAATGACGGATACGTCCATTTCTCCAAATACAGTGATCGCAAGTGTTCTTGGAATAGGTGTTGCGGTCATAAACAAGACATCTGGGTCCTGCCCTTTACTTCTAAGCTTTTTTCGTTGTTCCACGCCAAACCGGTGCTGTTCATCTGTGATGACGAGACCGAGCTGCTGAAATTCCACTTCGTCTTGGATGAGAGCATGCGTGCCGACTAATATATCAATCTCGCCCTCTTTCAGACGTTCCAGTAATTCTCTGCGGCGCTTTCCTTTCACAGAGCTAGTCAGCAAGGCGATATTCAGGCCCCATTTTTCAAACAGCTGGTAAAGTGAATCTGCATGCTGTTCTGCCAAAATTTCAGTTGGCACCATCAGCGCACCTTGAAAGCCGGATAAATGAGCGGCATAAAGTGCAATGGCTGCAACGGCTGTTTTCCCCGATCCAACATCTCCTTGGAGCAGCCGGTTCATTCGATACGGGGACGCCATATCGGACATAATTTCATCAAGCACTCTTGATTGTGCCTTAGTCAGCGGAAATGGCAGGCTGTGAACAAACTCAAAGACAGCCTCTTTTGAAAACGGATGCTGGATACCTGATGTTTTTTCTCGTTCTTTCTTCCTGATCGCCTGCATCTTCAGCTGAAAAATCAAAAATTCCTCGTACACAAAGCGGCGTCTTGCTTGCTTGAGCGAGTCTCTTGTTTCAGGGAGATGAATGGTTTTTAATGCATCTTGATAGGACATGAGTTTATAGGCAGTGACAAGCTGCTTTGGCAGTGGATCTTCGGCTTTGTCTACATAAAGCGACAGAGCTTGCTTCACAAAGCGCCTCATCATCTTCACCGTTACATTTTCTTTGACCGAATAAACAGGTTCTATACTGCCATCTTGCTCGTGTGTTCCTTTTTTAAATTCCTGCACCATAATGGATTGACGGTTTTTATCCCATTTTCCTGTGACTGATACCGTATCACCTAAAACAAGGCTTCGTTTTAAATATGGGCGATTGAAGCAAATAGCCGTAATGAGAAAACGCCCGACAAGCAGCCTGAATGTCAGCCTGCTTCGTTTCTTTCCATAATAGGTGAGAACGGGCTCACTGTGCACTTTGCCTTCAACCGTGATACGTTCGTCATGCTTCACTTCTTCTAAGTTGCGAAGCTCATAGTCATCATATCGATAAGGAAAGCAGCCGAGTAAATCGGCTACTGTATGGATTCCTAGTTCATTTAAGGTTTTTTCTGTTTCGGCTCCAATCCCTTTTAGGACTGAGATATTATCTTGCAGTTTCTGTATCACGAGATGAGGTCACACCTCCGAAAATCTTCTTTTCAAGCTCTCTTGCTGTCGGTGTTGCAGCGAGTCCGCCTTGTGCGGTCTCACGAAGGGCTGTTGGCATCGTTTGACCAATTTTATACATGGCATCAATGACTTCATCACACGGAATACGGCTCGTAATACCGGCAAGTGCCATATCTGCTGCAATCATTGCATTTGATGCACCCATTGCGTTTCGTTTCACACATGGTACCTCGACAAGTCCTGCTACTGGATCGCAAACAAGTCCAAGCATATTTTTGAGTGTAATGGCCATCGCTTCAGCAGATTGCTGGGGCGTGCCGCCTGCCATTTCTACAATGGCTGCCGCTGCCATGCCTGATGCTGAGCCTACCTCTGCCTGACAGCCGCCTGCTGCACCAGAGATACTGGCATTATTGGCCACAACAAAACCAAATGCGCCAGAAGTGAATAGGAATCTGACCATTTGTTCCTTTGTTGGCTGTAATGTTTCTTTTACTGCAAATAACGTCCCAGGTACAACACCTGCTGAGCCTGCCGTAGGCGTCGCACAGATGGTCCCCATTGCGGCATTGACTTCATTCGTTGCAACTGCCTTACTGACAGCATCTAATATCGTATGACCAGACAATGTTTTGCCTGATGCGATATATGCTTGAAGTTTGACCGCATCTCCGCCTGTTAAGCCTGATAATGATTTCACACCTTTAAGTCCGTTTTCAACCGCCTGCTCCATCACTTCTAGATTGCGATACATCTGCGAAAATATCTCTTCACGTGACTTCCCTGTCACTTCCATTTCTTGCGCGATCATGATTTCTGAAATGGAGGTATTCCGTTCTTCTGTTAGCTGCACGAGTTCTTTGACGTTTTTAAACATCATACATTACCTCCTTGTTGTTACTCTGCAATTTGTGTGACTTGAATAATGTTAGGCAGCGTTTCAAGCTCTGATAGGACAGCTGGGTCAATATTTTGATCCACTTCAATTGTCATCAGTGCCTCTTGCCCGACATCTTTACGCGCCACTTCCATATGACCGATGTTGATGGCGAATTTCGCTAATACATTGGCAACTGCCGCAATTGTACCGTAGCGATCGTTATGAACGACAAGAATGGCAGGGTGATTTCCTGAAAGCCTTAGCTCGAAACCATTTAATTCGGTGATTTCAATTTTACCTCCGCCGATAGAAATCCCGATTAATTCAAGCTTTCCGTTCGCATCTGAAATCTCTACTTTTGCTGTATTCGGATGCGCTGGTACCGCATCTTCTTCTTTAAATTCGATGTCAATCGCTTTGCTTTTTGCAATATCAATCGCTGTTTTGATTCGTTCGTCAAATGTATCAAAGTCAAGAACACCGCCTATAATCGCTACATCTGTACCGTGTCCTTTATACGTATCTTTAAAAGAACCATAAAATGAAACGACAATTCGTTTCGGTTCTCTTCCGAATAAGCTGCGAGCCACTCTTCCTATACGAGCCGCACCCGCTGTGTGCGAACTTGATGGACCAATCATGACGGGTCCAATAATATCAAACACACTTCTAAATTTCATAGGTCTTCCCCTCTCATAACCACTCACGTATTGGTTTGTTTCTTCCTTTAGACTAATGGATTCATTCGTTTCCCGCAACTCATTTCACCGAGGAATCCCTAGTAAAAAATTGCAAAAGAAGAAGAAGGGCTTTATTTGCCCTTCTTTCAGATTGTTGACAAAGGGCTAAAATGACCTTTATTTTAGCTCTTTGTCTTCTTTTCAGCGTGATAGAAAACCTTTGCAGTCTAGGAAGGACGAGTACCGGAGCGGAGCGAATTTGACATTCGTGAGCACCGGCACGCAGGACTGACACCGAATGCGAGGGTTTGTCTACACGCTGGAAGAAGGGCTTTATTTGCCCTTCTTTCGTTATTCAACAGCCAAAATATATGAATAAAGCGGCTGTTTTCCATCGTGGACTTCAACTTCTACATCTTCAAATGTTTCTTCGATAAAAGCTTCTAACGCTTCCATCTCATCAGATGATGCGTCTTCCCCTTTAATGATTGTGATAATCTCATCATCTTCTGTCACCATTTTGGTCAAAAGCTCTTTGGCTGCATCTAGTTGATTTTTCGCCGTTAAGGTGATTTTTCCGTTGAATAGACCCATATAATCGCCTTTGGCAATGTCGATTCCATCAATTTGAGTATCTCTCACTGCAAAGGTAATTTGGCCGCTTTTCACATGATCAATCGCTTCTAACATCGCTGCTTCATTGTCTTCATTTGAAGCTGTTTCATTTAGAGAAAGAAGTGCTGACATCCCTTGAGGTACGGTCTTCGTCGGAATGACAACGACCTCACGACTTGAGACAGTTGCCGCCTGTTTAGCTGCCATGACAATATTAGAATTATTAGGTAAGATAAAGACGGTTTCGGCATGAATGCTATCAATTGCTTTGACAATGTCTTCTGTGCTCGGATTCATCGTTTGTCCACCCTCGATGACGACGGAAGCCCCGATACTTTTAAACAAGTCAGCAATTCCTTCTCCCATTGCGACACTCACTACTCCGAAGCGCTGTTTTTCAGCAGCGGGTGCTTTTGGTACAGCAGGCGAGTGATCTCTTTCTTCATTCACGATCGAGCTATGCTGCTCTCTCATGTTTTCAATTTTCATATTGATCAGGCTGCCGTAGCGCTGTGCATAAGATAATACATCTCCTGGCTGCTCTGCATGAATATGAACTTTCGCTAGCGTATCATCAGATACCACAAGAAGTGAATCTCCGAATTCGCTTAGGTCTTCTCTGAATGCATTCTCTTCAAAGGACTGTTTGTCTTCTTCAAATTTCACCATAAATTCTGTGCAGTAGCCAAATTCAATATCTTCTGTGTTCATATGGCTTTGCGCACTTTTATGATGTTCTGCACTCACTAGTTCTTTGAGCGTTGGCAAAGAGGCCGTTTTAGAAGGGAGCTCTTCTCCTCTTAAAGAAGCAAGGAAACCTTCATATACACAAAGAAGTCCTTTACCACCACTATCCACAACGCCCACTTCTTTTAAAACAGGAAGCAGATCTGGCGTTCGATCAAGTGATGCTCTTGCCTCCTCAATCGTTAATTCTAACACGCGGTCAATTTGATCTTCTGTCGCTGAAACAGCAACCGCTTTCTTTGCTGCATCTTTTGCAACCGTTAAGATGGTCCCTTCAATCGGTTTCATCACGGCTTTATAGGCTGTATCAACACCTGCCTGCAAGGCAAGGGCAAATTCTTTGGCATCAATCGTCTCTTTTTGTTCTATATTTTTACTGAAACCTCTAAAGAGCTGTGACAGGATCACGCCCGAGTTTCCTCTTGCGCCCATCAATAGTCCTTTTGACAGGGCCACCCCGACCTTACCAATATGATCGGTAGTTGTTTCTTCAACTGCTTTTGCCCCTGAAGTCATCGACAAATTCATATTTGTCCCCGTGTCTCCGTCTGGCACTGGAAAAACATTTAACGCATCAACAATTTGTGCGTTTTGAGAAAGATGGTGAGCACCTGCAAGAATCATTTTTGCAAATGAGCGGCCATCAAGATTTCTAATAGACAATATATTTCCTCCTTACTACGGGTTCGTAACTTTTACTCCTTGTACATAAATGTTGACCGAGTCAACAGAAAGTCCAATCGTGTGAGAAATCGTATATTTGACTTTCGTTTGAACATTATGTGCGACTTCTGATATTTTTGTACCGTAGCTGACGATGATGTACATATCAATATGAATGCTGTCTTCTTTTTGACGCACAAGAACACCCCGGCTGAAGTTCTCTTTGCGGAGAATATCCGTCAAGCCGTCCTTCATTTGATTTTTGGACGCCATGCCAACAATACCATAGCAATCAATTGCAGCGCCTCCTGCCACCATTGCAATGACTTCATTTGATATATCAATTTGTCCGTATTTCGTTCTAAGTTCGATGGACACATTGGTTCCCCCTTTTTGAGAAATTGCCCTGAGTTATCACTATTTTACTATAAGACCCTTCTTTTTAAAAGAAATCATTCAATCCGACCCAATCCTACTTATACTATAGCCTTGATTTTTTATCAAGATGTCAAGGTATTTTTCTTGAAAGAGGAGTAAACAATCCTTGCAAACCCCTTGAAGCTGTGGTAAATTATTAAAGTATCTTGAGGCTTCTCTAAGAACGTATATGAAGAATATGATATGTTTTCGCAGTTAGGAGGGAAACAAATGGCACGTAAATGCGTTATTACAGGCAGAAAAACAAAAGCTGGGAACAACCGTTCTCACGCAATGAACTCTACAAAACGTACATGGGGCGCGAACCTTCAAAAAGTTCGTATTCTAGTGGACGGTAAGCCTAAAAGAGTATATGTATCAGCTCGAGCTTTGAAATCTGGTAAAGTTGAGCGTGTATAAGCAAGAGTAAACGCCTGCTACAATTAACTGTAGCAGGCGTTTTTATGTGGAAATAAAGGAGATTACTCATTAATCTTTCTTAAATGAACCAAGCATCGCACGGACAATGCCCCCAAGAAATCTAGGCAGTTTGATTGTATAAAATTTCATTTTGTCCCCCTCCTAAAAGTACCGCTTGCAGCACAATTGAGCTTAATCAGCCATCCACATTGATAGGTTGGTCAATCTTTGCTTCTTACCATTATTAATATGCCTTCATGAAAAGAAAAAGTACCATTTGAGTGGATGAGTTCGTTACTAATACATAGTGTGGAACCAGGCTCAATATGACAATTTTTCAGAGGATATTTGAAACCTTTTAATGTCAGCTTTTCAACAGGTGTACCAAAGGGGAGAAACGACACGTATTTTTTGTCCAAGTCTTGTTTTATTTCGTATGTGCCAGGTCCAAACATTTGAATGATATTTTGTTTGTCTACAAGTGTGATGGTCTGCTTGTGCTGAATGCCTTTGTAAAGGAGATGGATATTTCCTAGAAAATGATCGGCTCTTCCGCCTGTTATGCCGTATATTCGAATATGGGCTGGGTGCTGACGCAAGGCCCAGTTAAGCGCGAGCTCTAAATCGGTTTCATCTTTTTCTGCCTGAAATACATTCAGGGCAGGTAATTTCTTTTTTAGCTCGCGAAGCTCTTCTTCTGTCACACTATCAAAATCACCAAATGCTTTGGCAGGTACAATACCATGCTCTAGTAAGAAGAGGGTTCCCCTGTCTACGCCAACCCAGAGAATGTCATCTTTAGACGCTTCACGTTCAAGGGGCGGGATGTATTCAAAAGGACCGCCGGCTACGATATGTATGTACATGATATACGCTCCTCTCCATTTAAAAAGAACCAAAGATCACAATGCCTTTGGTTCCTTTCTTTACGCTTCTCGAATCGCTTGAATGGCTGCTGCGCGGTTGTCTTTACCGTATACCGCTGAGCCGGCTACAAGTAAATTAGCGCCGGCTTCCCTGCAGCTCTTTGCTGTTTCTACATTGACACCGCCGTCTATTTCAATGAGTAAATCGGTTAAGCCCTTTTGCTCACTAAGTGCCTTCACTTCTTTTACCTTATTGAGGACAGATGAAATAAACGCCTGTCCACCAAAACCAGGGTTCACCGTCATGAATAACACAAGGTCCACATCCTCTAATACATGCTCAATTTGAGAAACAGGTGTGTGCGGGTTTAGGACGACCCCTGCTTTTACACCTTGTTCTCTAATGTGCTGTATCGTGCGGTGCAAGTGCGGACACGCCTCCACATGGACAGAAATGATGTCAGCGCCCGCTTTTGCGAATGCAGGGATATAACGGTCTGGCTGTTCAATCATTAAATGAACATCCAGCGGAAGATGTGTATGCGGCCTGATCGCTTCCACTACATTCGGTCCAAATGTGATATTCGGTACGAAATGACCGTCCATGACATCAATATGAATATAATCCGCTCCGCCTTGTTCCACATCACGGATATCTTTCTCCAAATTAGCAAAATCTGCTGATAAAATGGAAGGGGCAATATAAACCATGATTTAGTACCTCGGCTTTCTGTCTTTGATTTCAGTTAAAAACTCTAAATAATGCTGATAGCGATACTCTCTGATTTGCTCATGTTCTACCGCATCTTTTACTGCACAGCCTGGCTCTTTCACGTGCAGGCAGCCTCTAAACTTACAATCTGCACTCCGCTCTCTGATTTCTAAAAAGTACAGACCTAAATCTTCCGCTTCGATGCCTGTAAATTCGAGTGAGCTAAAGCCAGGTGTATCTGCAATGAGTCCTTCAGCTGTACGAATGAGTTCCACATGTCTTGTCGTATGTTTCCCCCTGCCAAGATGGGATGAAATATTATTTGTTTTTAGCGCCAAATCCGGGCTCATCGCATTTAAAAGTGAGGACTTGCCTACACCAGACTGACCTGCAAATACGGTCATTTTATGATGAAAGTGCGGGGTCAGCTTTTCAATTCCGTCCCTCTCGATCGTAGATGTTAAATGAACGTCATATCCAATTTGCCTGTAGTCCTCTGCATATGCTTGAATGGTTTTGCGCTCTTGCTCTGTTTTCAGCAAGTCAATTTTTGTAATGCAGATAATCGGCTCAATATGGTTGGCTTCAACAAGTACTAGAAATCTGTCTAAAAGCGATGTGCTAAAGGTTGGCTCTATCGCTGAGAAAACAAGCACCGCTTGATCGACGTTACTGATAGGCGGCCGAACAAGTTCGTTTGTCCGCTCTTTTACTTCCAATAAGTAGCCTTCCTTATCGTTGTCTGCTTGATAGACGACATAATCTCCAACAAGAGGTGTGATTTTATTTTTTCGAAAAATGCCTCTCGCTCTGCACTGAATCACTTTTCCACTTTCTTCAGACTCATCCAGTACATAATAAAACCCGCTTAATGCTTTAATAATTTTGCCCTCAGGCATAAAGTCCCTCCTTTATTCATCATCAGGGTATTCGATCGTTTTGGAGCTCACCACTTTATCATCAACCGTCACCTGATAATACCCTTTTTGACCTGGTTCAATCTTAAATTTAATGGTTCGTTCGGTTGGGGCATTGATTTTAAAGGTTTCATATAAATCAGAAATGCTGTGTTCTGCATCATCAATGGAAATTTGGACATTCATTTCTTGCCCTTCTGTTTCTGGTTCATATGGGATCGCAATCTTTTCAGTTACCGTTTTGGCCGGTTTTTCCTTCGGTCCAAGAGAGAATGTGATGTTGACCGTATCACCTGGTTTGACAGCAGTTCCCGCTCCTGGTTCCTGCTTCATGACCTCGCCTTTTGGCACATCATCAGAATACGCTTCTTTTTCATCAAGCTTTAGTCCATTATCCTCTAGATAATTCGATGCCGCCTGTTTACTATACGTCGTTAAATCCCGTAATGTAATATCGGCAGGGCCTATGCTGACTGTCAAAGTCACTTCTTCATCTGCTGCGACAAGCTCTGTATTCGCTGAAGGTTGCTGTTCCATGACAAGCCCTGATTCGGTGTCATTATCATTCACTTCCTCCACGACGACCTGTTTAAACCCTTTTTTCTCTAATAATTCTTTTGCTTTCTCGACCTTTTCGCCTGTTACATCAGGTAATTCGGTCTTTTCTTTGCCTGTACTTTGGTAAAGCTGAATCTCTGTTCCTTCTTTTACCTTTGTGCCGATTTTCGGATCTGTTTTGACGACAAGCCCTTTTTCAATTTTCTCATCAGCGATATCAATAGGTTCAGCAGCGACGGTAAATCCAGCTTTCTTCAAGGTGTCTTCTGCTTTTTCAACCGTCATGCCCGATACATCTGCGACCTCAACATCTTTTGGAAAGAGTAACCCTGGAAACACAGTGATGGCTAAAATCGTCGCGGCTGTCAGAATGAATAAGATCGATGCCACAACCCAAGGCCATTTTTTTCGTTTCTTTTTCGGTTTTTGTTTCTCTTTTTTCTTTGGTTTTTGAGCAGGATGGACGGCTGTTTTTTCATTGTCTTGGCCGACTTGATGATCTTGAATGATTGGGATGGCTTTCGTTGCTTCATGATCTTCTTCAATGACAAAGCGTTTTTCTTTTAGTCTTGCAGGGTCGAAGGCTGTTTTTAAGTCTTTTTGCATTTCAGATGCATCTTCAAATCGATAAAATGGATCTTTGGCCATCGCCTTTAAAATGATGTTTTCCACGCTTTGTGGAACAGAAGGATTCCATCTTCTCACAGATGGGGGTTCTGATTGCAAATGCTTCAGCGCGACACTAACCGCTGATTCCCCTTCAAACGGCATGCGTCCTGAGATGAGTTCATAGAGCACAATTCCAAGTGAATAGATGTCTGACTTTTTCGTTGCAAGACCTCCGCGTGCTTGTTCTGGAGACAAATAGTGCACGGATCCTAGGACAGAATTTGTATGGGTAATGGTCGCTGAGCTGAGTGCCATGGCAATTCCAAAATCAGTGACTTTGATATTCCCCATGTTGTCTATTAATATATTGTGAGGCTTAATGTCCCGGTGGACGAGCTGTTTCGCATGGGCTTCTTCCATCGCCGCAACGACTTGCTCCATAATGCGAACGGCTTCTTTCGGATGAAGCGGGCCATTGGCGTGTATGTATTCCTTCAGCGTCATTCCCTCGACATATTCCATGACAATATAATAAATGTCATCTTCTTCTCCTACATCGTAGATGCTGACAATGTTCGGATGATCTAAACTTGCTGCTGATTGCGCTTCTCGCCGGAACCGTCTAATAAAATCATCATCGCTTGCAAAGTCAAACCGTAAAATTTTAATCGCTACTTCGCGATCTAAAATCATATCCTCCGCCAAATAAACGTTTGCCATTCCGCCTCCGCCTATGACGCGAAGAATCTGATAACGGCCGCTGATCCTTTTTCCGATCAACACTTGCTGTCACCCTCCTCTGTTTTGGAGGAGATTTCTAACAGTACTGCTGTAATGTTATCTTCACCGCCGTTGTCATTCGCTGTTTGAATTAACTCTGTTACTTTTTCATCCGGTGCGGTCGTTTGCGTTAAGATATGAATCAAATTCTCTTTTTCTACTTTATTCGATAATCCATCTGAGCAAAGCAGGATTTGATCTCCTGGGTCAACTTCAAAGGTGCGTGCATCGATTTGAACGTGTTTATCCGTTCCTAATGCTTTCGTGAGCACATTTTTTCTTGGATGATATTCTGCATCCGCTTTTGAAATCTCACCTGTTTTCACAAGCTCATTGACAAGCGAGTGGTCATCCGTTAGTTGGGTCAGTGCTCCTTCTCTGAGTAAGTAGCAGCGGCTGTCTCCAATATGGGCAATTGTGACCGTTTGCAAATGAATGAGCGCACAAACAATGGTCGTCCCCATTCCTTGGCACTCCTCATTGTTTCTCGCATGTTCATATACTTGGTCATTAATTTCACTAATTTTTGAGATTAACCAGCTTTCTTGATCGGCTGGTTTATTTGGAATTGAAGATGCTGCTTCCCAGTATTCTTTTAAAGAAGATACTGCCATCTTGCTGGCCACATCACCAGCAAGATGACCTCCCATTCCATCTGCTACAACAGCTAGCAGTGTGTCTTCTTTTGCTTCAAAAATACCTGCATCATCTTCATTATGCTGACGGACTTTTCCTGTATCGGTTAAAAAGGCTGCCCTTATCAACATTCGTCACCTCGTCTCTTCCTGACGCTCCTTCGCTCTTAGCTGACCGCAAGCAGCATCAATGTCATGGCCTTGCTCTCGTCTAATCGTTACGTTTACGCCTTTTTCTTTCAGCGTTTTTTCAAATAGGAAGATTTGTTCTCTTGGTGTTCTCACATAATCTCTCTCCGGTACATAGTTCACCGGAATCAGGTTCACGTGGCATTTGATTCCTTTTAATAAATCAGCAAGTTCTTCCGCGTGATGAACTTGATCATTGACTCCGCCAAACAGGCCGTATTCAAAGCTGACACGTCTACCCGTTTTTTGAATGTAGTATTCAATGGCTTCCATTAATTTTGGCAGCTTATACGCCTTATTGATCGGCATCAAGCCGCTTCTAATCTCTGTATTTGGTGCATGCAATGACACAGCAAAGTTGATTTGCATTTGCTCATCAGCGAATTGATAAATCTTTGGAATGATCCCGCTTGTTGAGACAGTAATATGACGCGCGCCAATATTTAAGCCATTGTCATGGTTGATGATTTTGAGGAATGCAAGCATTTCCTCAAAGTTATCAAACGGTTCACCGATACCCATGATGACAACAGAGCTAACTCTCTCATCCGTTTCATCAAGCGCCTGCTGCACTTTCAATACTTGGGCAACGATTTCACCCGCTTCAAGGTTTCGCTTCAAGCCGCCAAGTGTCGATGCACAGAATGTACAGCCAATTCTACAGCCGACCTGCGTGGTCACACACACAGAGTTGCCGTATTCGTGACGCATGAGCACTGTTTCAATTGTATAGCCATCATGTAATTCAAATAAAAATTTGATCGTTCCATCTTGAGATGTTTGTTTGATCACTGTTTTTAATGTGGTGATCGCAAATTGATCCTTTAATTTTTCTCTTAATTCCTTTGAAAGGTTAGACATTTCGTCAAAGGATGTCACACGTTTTTCATAAAGCCATTCAAAAATTTGGGCTGCACGGAAAGGCTTTTCACCTTGTTCTTTTAACCATTCTTTGATTTCGTGAAGCTCAAATGAGTAGATCGACGGCATGTCTGTTTTCAGTTCTTTTCTTACTTTTTGTTCTGTCATTTTTTATCCCTTCTTTCTCATGCTGCAAATAAAGAAACCATCTGTTCCGAAATAATGAGGAAGAATTTGCACACTTCCATTTTGAACAAACGGAGCAACCTGCTCAGGCAGCCGTTCATTAAGAGATAGATCGGGTTCGAAGTCTTGGTGTTCTTGTAAAAACGCATGAATCACTTGTTGATTTTCTGTTGGGTCCATTGTACATGTACTATATACAAGGGTTCCGCCCGGCTTTAGAAGCGAGGCTGTTTCGTTCAAGATTGCCTGCTGAATTATCGCAAGCCTTGCAGAGTCTTCTTGAGACTTAGTATATTTCATATCTGGTTTTCGTCTGATGACGCCAAAACCAGAACACGGTGCATCAATCAGAATACGGTCAAACGAAGCTTCGCTATAATAGTCCGCTGCTTTCCTTGCATCAAGCGCTTTTGCCTCAATGTGAGTAAGGTGCAGACGCTTTGCTGCTTGTTTGATGAGTTTCACTTTGTGTTCATGTAAATCAAGTGAAACAATTTTCCCCTCATCGTTCATTCGCTCTGCGATATGTGTTGATTTGCCGCCAGGAGCCGCGCAGGCATCAAGCACCGTTTCTCCCGGCTGAGGGTTTAGTGCTCTTGCGACAAGCATTGAGCTTTCGTCTTGAATGGTCACAAAGCCCTCTTGAAAAGAAGGAGTTGATACGATGGACCCTTTCATGAGCTTCAGTGCATCCTCAGATAAGTCGCCGAGCTCTGTTTCAATTCCTGCATCCATCAGTTCATTCTGTAATGCCATGCGATCGGTTTTCATTCGATTGACACGAAGAGCTTGCTTTGGCGGTACTAAATGAATGCGGCACATTCTTTCAGCTGCTTCAAAGCCATACGCCTCAACCCATTCCTGTACGAGCCATAGTGGGTGGCTTGTCTCAATCGAGAGCCGCTTTACCGGATCTTTGATTGCATCAAATGCCGGAACGCCTTCTCTTTGTACTGAACGAAGTACGCCGTTCACAAGTGAAGAAATGCCTTTATGCCCGCGCTTTTTCGTTAGCTCGACTGCTTCATGGATGGCTGCACGATCTGGAATTTTTTCAAGGTAGACCATTTGATAAAGAGACATACGCAAAAGCTGCATGACCCACGGGGCCACCTTTTGCGGTTTTTTCACAAATGGCGCCAGCATATAATCTAGTGCCAGCTTATTTTGCAGTGTACCGTATACAAGCTCTGTTAACAGTGGTTTGTCCTGATCTGCCAGATCTTTATCTTTCATGACTGACTGCAAAAGCAAATTACTGTAAGCTTGGTTTTGTTCAAGTTTGATTAAAGCGTCCAGCGCTACTTCTCTCACATTACTTTTCTTCATTCATTAACCCTAATTTCTGTCCAATTTCGATATTTGCGCCTCTTAAGAAGTCTTCGCCGGTCATTTTTTTCTTTCCAGCCGGCTGCACACTTGTTAATATAAGGCCTTGCTGATTCCCAGTTCCAATGACCGGTCCTTCTTTTTGAAGTTCAATCACTTTCCCAGGTTCTTCTTGCGCTTGAAGCGGAACTTTTTTCGCTTCCCAAACTTTTAAATGAGCGCCGTTCCATTCAGTATAGGCAACTGGCCATGGATTTAAGCCGCGAACTTGGTTGTAAAGCTCTTCTCCGGTTTTTGTCCAGTCTAACCTTTCTTGCTCCCGCTTAATATTAGGTGCGTAGGTTGCCGCCTCTTCATTTTGCGGAATCGGAGAGATGGACCGGTTCAGAACATTTGGAACCGTATCTTTTAGCAATGCGGCGCCTGCTATACTTAATTTATCATGCAATGTCCCAACGTTGTCTAATTCATCAATTTCTACTTCTACTTTACTAATCATGTCACCTGCATCGAGTCTTTCAACCATGTACATGATGGTCACGCCTGTTTTCTTTTTGCCTTGCAGGATCGCATAATGGATCGGCGCGCCGCCTCTTAGCTCTGGCAGCAAGGAAGCATGAACATTGATACAGCCAAATTCAGGTTCATCTAGTAGCCTTTTTGGTAAAATTTGTCCGAAGGCTGCTGTTACAATTAAATCCGGCTTTAATGCAAGCACTTTATCGATTTCTTCATCAAGGCGCACTTTTTCAGGCTGCAAAACAGGGATGCCATGCTTTAGGGCTTCCACTTTCACAGGAGGCGGCGTGAGCACTCGTTTTCTGCCTTTCGGGCGATCTGGCTGCGTGACGACCCCTACGACTTCGTACCCTTCTGTTATCAGTGTTTGCAGCACAGGTACTGAGAAATCAGGGGTTCCCATAAATACAATACGTGCCATTTTCTTCACCCTTCCATTTCCGCAAGTTCTTTTTCTGTATAAGTTTGAATGATTTTCGACGTGAATAATATGCCGTCTAAATGATCAATTTCGTGCAATAAGGCTCTTGCTAAAAATCCTTCTGCTTCTATTGTAAACGGTTTGCCTTGCTTATCAAAGGCTTTCACCTTCACATGATTTGGTCTTTCTACAGTGCCGTATAAAGATGGAAAGCTCAAGCAGCCTTCAATGTCTGTTTGGCTTCCTTTTACTTCAAGAACCTCGGGATTCACTAAATCAATTCTGCCAGATTCTTCTCCTATATCTACAACGGCGATTCTTTTTGAAATACCGATTTGCGGTGCTGCTAGTCCGACTCCATCTAGCTCAAGCATTGTATCATACATGTCATCGAGCTGTTTTTTAAGCTTTTTATCGAACGTATCGACAGGCTCTGTCTTTTGTTCAAGCACTTCTGCCGGATGTATGACTATTGGTTTTATTGCCACTTAAAGCCCTCCGTTTTACATCATCATATATGGATTCATATCTATTGAAATCATCAACTGTTTTTGTTCCATTTCTTTTTGATAATGATCTTGTATTTTCCGTAGTAAACTTGCCAGTTCATTTTCCCTTTTGTATTTTATCACGCATTGATATCGATATCTATCTTTGATCTTAGCGATCGGAGATGCAGCTGGACCAAGGATTCTTGTATTCGGTGCACAGTTCATTTTCAGAAACTGGACAATTTGATCAGCGACATGCGCTGCCTTCGTCACTTCTTCATGTGAAACAGTCACCATTGCCAAAAAGTAAAATGGCGGATAGGACTGATGACGACGATGCAGCATCTCCTGCTCATAAAAGGCTTCATAGTCATGCTGCTTGGTTAATTCAATACTATAGTGAGAAGGCGTATACGATTGAATAATGACTGAGCCCGCTTTTTCATGGCGCCCTGCCCGGCCGCTGACTTGCGTGAGAAGTTGAAATGTTTTTTCACTTGAACGAAAATCAGGGATATGAAGGGACGTATCCGCACTCAGTACACCGACAAGTGTAACATCTGGAAAGTCTAAGCCTTTTGCAATCATCTGCGTACCGAGTAGAATATCCGCTTCTTTGTTGCCAAATGAGGTAAGAAGCTTTTCATGAGCGCCTTTTCGAGAGGTTGTATCTACATCCATTCGGATTACCCTCGCCTCAGGCAAAACCTTTGTGAGCTCTTCTTCTACTCGCTGCGTACCTGTACCAAAATAACGAATATGCTCGCTGTGGCATTCTGGACATTCAGCAGGTACCGGGGCTTCGTGACCGCAATAGTGACACTTCAGCCGTTTTTGATAACGGTGATAGGTAAGGGAAATCTCGCAATGAGGGCATTGCTCCACATATCCGCAATCACGGCACATCACAAAGGATGAATAGCCTCTTTTATTCAGAAATAAGACGGCTTGTTCTTTCCTTTCAAGCACTTCTTTTAACCTGAGCATTAATTCTTCTGAGAACATAGACCGGTTGCCGTTCCTTAATTCTTCTCTCATATCAATTAACGAGACGTGCGGCATCTGCTGCTGGTTCACGCGTTGCTTTAGCGTCAGCAATGTATACACACCTTTTTTCGCACGCGCATAGGTCTCAAGTGAAGGTGTTGCACTGCCTAATACGACTGGACATTGGTGCCGTCTTGCTCGTTCAATTGCAACGTCCTTGGCATGATAACGAGGCATCTCTTCTTGTTTGTAGGAAGATTCATGCTCTTCATCTATGATAATCATTCCTAGATGTTCAAATGGAGCGAAAACAGCAGACCTTGCTCCCACGACAAGCTTGACTTCCTTGCGGTGAATTTTCCGCCACTCATCATACTTTTCCCCTGTCGATAATCCGCTATGAAGAACAGCCACATTTGAGCCAAATCGTTCTTTAAACCGCTGAACCATTTGAGGGGTTAATGAGATTTCAGGAACTAGAACGATCGCTTCTTTTCCCTTTTGAAGTACATGATCAATGGTCTGCAAATAAATCTCCGTTTTCCCGCTTCCTGTCACCCCGTGCAGCAGAAAGGTTTCGTGCTGATGTTCACTCACTGCTTGATGAATGTGTTTCGCTGCTTCTGCTTGTTCTGTCGTGAGATCGAGGGAATCAGATTGTTTAAACTCCCGGTCTGCATAAGGATCTCGATAGATCTCTTCATAGCTCTCTGTTAACAGACCTTCTCGAATAAAGGTTTTAAGCGTTTGAGAACTAGCGCCTGTTTGCTGCTGTAAGTCTTTCGCTAAAAAAGTGGTCTCACTCGCTTGAAGCAAAAAGGAGAGCAATTCCTTTTGTTTCACCGCATTTTTCTTTAGCTGCTGCTGCTTTTCTTCAAGTTTTTCTTTCGAAACGACGACCTGAAGCATGCGCACCTTTTTCTTTCCAGATTTTTGAGAGACATGATATCTCACCTCTAGATGACCTTTTTGGACATGCTTTTGAATGTGCTTCAGTTGTTCAGGCGGAATGTCAGCGTAAAGGATGCTTTCTTGCTGACCGAAAAGCTCTTTCAATGACTGCGGAAGTTCTTCATCTGATAACACCTGAATTTCTTTTTCATATTTGGCCTTCATGGCTGCAGGCAGCATGGATTGCAGAGCCGTAATATGATAGGACAATGTTTTTTCCGTCAGCCAGTGGGAAAGCTCCAATAGCTCATCTGTCAGAACAGGTGATAAATCAAATAAATCCACAATGTCCTTAATGTTTCCTGTC
Source organism: Bacillus sp. A015 (assembly GCF_053851875.1). NCBI lineage: Bacteria > Bacillati > Bacillota > Bacilli > Caryophanales > Bacillaceae > Bacillus > Bacillus sp. A015. The sequence goes on along the minus strand of NZ_JBSPZB010000001.1, from coordinate 105,498 downwards.
TTTACGTCTGTTACATCTTTGACTTTTGTCACAAACCCTTGAATCTTCCTCGGGCCAAAGGGAACGACGACCCTCATCCCAGGTTTGACGAGACCTTTGAACCGATCGGGCACACGATAGTCAAATGGGCGATCAATGGCTTTCGTTGTGACATCCACTATGACTTCAGCAATCATGCTCGATCACGCTCTTTTGGCAATAGCTGTTTTGCCTCCTTTAAGATTTCAAAAGCGAGGTCTTTTTTGCTCATCATCGGCAACTCTTTTTTTGTTCCGTCTGCTTTGATGATCGCTGCCACATTTGTGTCTGTGCCAAAGCCTGCACCCTCTTTTGTTATATTGTTGGCAACAATCATATTTAAATGCTTGGATTCGATTTTCTTTTTCGCATAAAATTCTACATCCTGCGTTTCAGCTGCAAAACCGACAAGCACTTGGTGCTCTTTTCTTTTCCCCAGCTCTTTTAAAATATCTTTTGTACGCGTGAATTCAATTTCCAGTGCACCGTCCTGTTTTTTCATTTTATGAGGATATGTCGTGACAGGGGTGTAATCGGCAACAGCTGCTGATTTAATGACAAGGTCTGCTTCCCCGTACACATCTAATGCAGCCTGATACATCTCCTCTGCCGATTCAACTCGTACCACATCTACATGGTCAGGCGCAGTCAAAGAAACAGGACCAGAAATAAGCGTGACATCAGCCCCCATTTGCTGGGCAGCTTCTGCAATGGCATAGCCCATTTTCCCAGTAGAACGATTTGTAAAGAAACGAACCGGATCAATCACTTCTCGTGTAGGACCTGCTGTCACCACGACTTTTTTCCCTGAAAGCGGCAAGCTTTTTGGCTCCTCGAAAAACGCACGAATGTGTTCAATAATTTTTTCAGGTTCCTCTAAACGCCCTTTTCCAATGTACCCGCAGGCTAAATAACCTTCACTTGGCTCAATAAACCGGTATCCGTCTTCATATAATGTGCGAATGTTCCGCTTCACAGCTGGGTGATCATACATATGCACATTCATAGCCGGTGCGATCCATACAGGAGCTGTTGAAGCGAGCAAGGTGGTTGTGAGCATATCATCTGCAAGTCCTGCGGCCATTTTACCAATCGTATGTGCTGTTGCAGGAGCAACGAGAATGAGATCGGCCCAGTCAGCTACATCAATATGCGCAATGACTCTTGGATTGTTCTCTTTAAATGTATCCACATAAACCTCTTGTCGAGATAGGGCTTGGAAGGTAAGCGGAGACACAAACTCACGGGCAGATTCCGTCATAATCACTCTTACATTTGCGCCTGCCTGTACGAGTTTACTAGTGAGTGCAGCTGCTTTATATACGGCGATTCCTCCGCTGACGCCGAGCAAAATATTTTTTGACTGTAACATTTGTTTGTCCCCCTTAATGGCCTTTTTCACAAATTCGTCTACAATTCAAAAAAGTCAAAACCAATCATAGTTTTGACTTTCTTGAACGTATCGTATCTGCATTGCAGAAAGCGATGTGTTATTCTTGATCCTGTTTTTCAAATGTCAAAAGACCAGCGTCGATTTCTTCAAGTGCTTTCCCTACAAATTTGTAAGACTTTGTGTTTTCGATCTGCTGATCTTGATGGATCTGCATTTCACGTGCACGGCGTGCAGACACTGTCACAAGTGTATATTTTGAATCAAGTTTGTTCATCAATGAGTCAATTGAAGGATCTAACATCGTTTATTCTACCCCCAGCATTTTTTTATATCTTGGTGCGACTCTGTCTCTTCGCAGGTGCTCTGCAAGGACGATCGCTTTGATTCTTTCACAAGCAAGCGCGACATCATCGTTTTCAACGACATAGTCGTAAGCATCCATCATTTCAATCTCTTCTTTTGCAGCGGCCATTCGATTTCGAATGAGGTCCTCAGATTCTGTACCGCGAGTAATGATACGGTTTTGAAGTTCTGAAAGACTAGGCGGTGCAAGGAAAATAAAAAGACCTTCCGGGAAAGCTTCTCTTACTTGAAGTGCGCCTTGCACTTCGATTTCAAGGAAAACATCTTTTCCTTCGCTCAGTGTCTGTTCTACATAGTCAACAGGTGTGCCGTAGTAATTCCCGACATATTCTGCCCATTCTAACAACTTTTTGTTTTCAATCATATGTTCAAATTCTTCCCTGGTTTTAAAGAAATAATCGACACCATTTCTTTCACCTTCACGCGGTTTGCGTGTTGTCACTGAAATAGAGTATTCAAATTTCGTATCTTCCTGGGAGAAAATGGCTTGTCTGACCGTTCCTTTTCCAACTCCCGAAGGTCCAGAGAGAACGATTAAAAGTCCTCTTTCTTTCATAATGGCGTATTACCCCTGCCCTTCATCTATGATTTCTTCTTTTACAGAAAGTCTTTGCGCGACAGTCTCAGGCTGAACGGCAGATAAGATGACATGGTCACTGTCCATAATGACAACAGCACGGGTTCTTCTTCCGTATGTAGCATCTATGAGCATGCCTCGATCTCTTGCGTCTTGTATCATTCGTTTAATCGGTGCTGATTCCGGACTGACGATCGAAATCATCCGATTCGCTGAAATGATGTTTCCAAATCCGATATTGATCAACTTTATGGTCATCTTCTTTCGTCCCCCTGTAATATAAACGTCTCTAGTCTCCCCGAAAGAGACGTACTGTAAACAGCATACACAATGACTATTCTATATTTTGCACTTGTTCTTTTATTTTTTCAATAGCACTTTTCATTTCGACCACCAGCTTTGTTAAATGGTGATGGTTTGCTTTAGATCCAATCGTGTTCACTTCACGGTTGAGCTCCTGTACAAGAAAGTCAAGTTTCCGGCCGGCAGCGCCGCCTTGCATCAAAATTTGCTGGAATTGCTGAAAATGACTTTTTAACCTCGTGATCTCTTCTGTAATGTCACAGCGATCAGCAAAGATGGCAGCCTCTGTGGCCAGTCTGCTTTCTTCAAGCGCCTCTCCGATCCATTCTTGCAACCTTTGATTCAATCGTTCTTTGTACTGACTTACAACCTCTGGTGCAAAGACTTTTATTTCTTCTGTAAAGGCCTCTAGTTCAGAGAGCCTCAGTTCACAGTCTTTTTGAAGTGATGCACCCTCTTGCTCTCTCATGAAGCAAAGCTCCTTGACAGCCGCTTCACAAGCGTCTATCAGCAAATGCTCCAGCTGCTCATTTCGGCTGACCGACTCTTCTACTTGAACAGCATGTTCCAGCTGAAGTAAGTCATGTGCATGCTGAATACCTGAAATGTGATAGCGGTCCTTGAGGTCTTTTGCGGCTTTCATATATTCATCAAGCAGCGGCCAGTCGATCTGTAAAGACCGGCTTGCTAGTTTACCGCCTTCAATCGTGACAAACAGCTCAATTCTACCACGCTGCACGTGACGAAGAATGATTTTTTTTAATGTATCTTCGAAATATAAAAGCGGCCTCGGCAAACGGGCATGAACCTCTTTAAAACGGTGATTGACCGATTTTAGCTCGACTGACACTGTCAGTTCTCCATCCGTTTTACTCGCTTGGCCGAATCCCGTCATACTGCGTATCATGTCAAAACACCCAATTCTTTCATATTAATAAAATGAAAAAGGTAATAGCAGACACTATTACCTCAAAATTATACCATAACGAATTATTTTTTTCTTGTCAAAAGTGATCCTGCCAATAAAAAAGTTGGCAGTGCGGACATACCGATGATCAGCAGCCAATCAACTGGTGCAATTGACACCGTTTTGAAAATTGGCTGAAGCGGCGGATAATAAATGACCACAAGCATCAGAAGAAGTGATGACAGAACAGCACCGATTAAATAGAGATTTCCAAATGGATTACGTTCAAAAATAGACCGTTCACTGCGGCAGTCAAATACATGAATGAGCTGCGCCAAAACGAGCGTACTAAATGCGACAGTCTGTGCATATTGCAGTTCGTTTGGATCGCGGTGATACACAAACATAAATGCTAACAGAGTGGCAAGCCCAATGAGGAATCCCCTTGATATGACCTTCCAGCCAAGCCCTCTAGCAAATATGCCCTCTTTCATGTTCCGCGGCTTCCTCTTCATGACATCGCCTTCTGGCTTATCCATTCCAAGTGCCATAGCTGGGAGTCCATCTGTCACAAGGTTTACCCATAAAATTTGAATAGGAACGAGTGGAAGCGGAAGCGCAAGGAGCATCGCAAACAGCATAACCAAAATTTCTCCAACATTTGATGCAAGCAAATAGCGGACAAACTTACGAATATTTTCGTAAATATTCCGGCCCTCTTTAATAGCGGATTTAATGGTCGCAAAGTTGTCATCAAGTAAAATAAGGGAGGACGCTTCTTTTGCTACGTCTGTTCCTGTGATGCCCATGGATATTCCGATATCTGCTTGTTTAATCGCGGGCGCATCATTGACCCCATCACCTGTCATCGCCACAATATGGCCATTTTTTTGATAGGCCTTCACAATTCTCAGCTTATGTTCCGGGGATACCCTGGCAAAAACGTATACATTTTCAGCCATTTGCTCAAGCTCTTTGTCACTCAGCTGGTCCAGCGCTTTCCCGTCAAGTACCTTTCCTTGCTTCGGTAAAAGGCTCAAGTCTTTTGCGATGGCTTTGGCTGTTTCCACGTGATCACCTGTAATCATCACAGTTTTAATGCCAGCATCCCTGCACTCTTTGATCGCTCGCCTGACTTCAGGACGAGGTGGATCGATCATGCCCTCTAGCCCGATCAATGTTAGATCGGTTTCTGCCTGCTGAACAGATGTGATTTTTTCTGTCAAACCGACTTTTTTATACGCAATTGCAATGGTTCTAAGCGCTTGTCTTGCTAAGCCTTGAATCGCAGCTTCTGTTTCTTGCCTGTGAGTGGTTGAAAATGAGGCTGTGCGTCCGCCGTGCATGATATGACTTGAACGGTTCATCAGTACATCTGGCGCACCTTTTGCAATGACATACCGCTCTTTTTGATTCGTTTCGACGACGACTGACATCATCTTTCTTTCTGAGTCAAAAGGAAACTCCTCTACGACGTGAAACCCAGCTTCTATGAATTGCTCTGTAAAACCCGCTTTACGTGCTGCGGTTAAAAGTGCGCCCTCTGTCGGATCTCCATCAAGCCTCATCTCCCCATCTTTTTCAACGATGGTCGATGTATTACAAAGCGCACCATATAATAAAACCTTTTGAAGGCTTGGATGTTTGTCAACATGGACAAGTTCTCCGTTTAAGGTGAAATCACCAGACGGCTCATAGCCCGTGCCAGAAATATTCCACATTTTCCCCTCTGCCCACACATGTGTTACCGTCATTTTATTTTGCGTCATTGTCCCTGTTTTATCTGAGCAAATGATCGACGCGCAGCCGAGCGTTTCCACAGCTGGGAGCTTTCTGACAATTGATTTTTGTTTGATCATCCGCTGCACACCTAGGGAAAGTGCGACGGTTACAATCGCCGGCAATCCTTCTGGAATGGCAGCAACAGCGAGAGATACACCCGCTAGGAACATATGATACAAATCATGTCCTTGCACAACGCCCAGAACTACTACGAGCACGGTTAAGAATAAAGCAGCAACAATCAGGATTTTCCCTAGCTGTTCGAGACGTCTTTGCAGCGGTGTTTCCATATTACCTGCAGCATCCAGCATACCGGCAATTTGTCCCATGGCTGTATTCATTCCTGTCCCGATGACAACACCCACGCCGCTTCCTCTCGTGACAAGCGTCCCCATAAAGGCCATGTTCGTCAAATCTCCAAGCGCTACATGGTCTCGTGAAAGTGGACTGGCATGTTTGACCGCTGGGATGGACTCACCAGTAAGAGCTGACTCTTCGATCTCTAAACTCTTTGTTTCTAGTAATCTAATATCTGCCCCAATCCGGTCTCCGCTTGAAAACTTCACAATATCCCCTGGTACGAGGTGCTTAGACGGGATCTTGACCCACTCATTGTTTCTCCTTGCATATACATGCGGAGTCGATAATTCCTTTAGCGCTTGAAGGGATTTTTCCGCCCGGCGTTCTTGATAAAAGCCGAGTACACCATTAATCAGAACAATCGCTACAATCGCCCCAGCATCAATGTATTCACCTAAAAAGGCAGAAATAATCGTTGCCGCAAGCAAAATTAAGACCATAAAGTCTTTAAATTGCGCTAAAAAGATGATCAGAGCCGACGCCTTTTTCCCTTCCTGCAATTCATTTGGTCCGTGTTTTTCAAGCCGCTTTTGTACATCTTTTTCTGACAGTCCGTCACCTATCGATGTATTCATTGTTTTTAATAAATCGGTTTGGTTCAGTTCATGCCAATTCATTTGACCTCGTCCACTCCTCTTTTGTTCTCTCTCATATGCAGTGTTCTATAAGCCAGTTTATTCAGACTCGTCCTAAATCATGCTATAATAATAAGACTGCCTAAAGAACGAGAAAATGTAAGGTTCTTTCAGTAGATTTGTGTGAAAGAAGAGGGTGTATCCAACATGTCATTTGACGGCATTTTTACATACGGTATGACAAATGAATTGCAAGAGGCATTAACTGGCGGGAGAATTTCCAAAATACATCAGCCATATAAGCACGAGCTGATTTTTCATATCCGGTCAAACGGGAAAAATCATAAGCTCCTTTTATCGGCTCATCCGAGCTATGCAAGAGTGCAGCTCACTGAGCATCATTATGACAATCCAAGCGAACCCCCAATGTTTTGTATGCTTCTCAGAAAGCATCTTGAGGGCGGATTCATTGAACGTTTTGAACAGGTTGAATTTGACCGGGTCATCGTGCTCCATGTGCGAAGCCGAAATGAAATTGGCGATGAACAGACGCGGAAGCTCTATATCGAAATCATGGGACGGCACAGTAATTTAATTCTTGTTGAAGATGAAACGCAGCAGATCATTGATGGTCTGAAACATCTTTCTCCATCTGTGAACAGCTATCGAACGGTACTCCCTGGTCATGAATACCTGCTGCCGCCTGCACAGCAAAAATTGAACCCTTTTGAAGTGACGAAGGATGATATTTTAAAGCATTTACGCTTTCAAGAAGGGAAAATCACGAGTCAAATTGTCGATACATTCTCTGGGGTTTCCCCGCTGTTTGCAAAGGAAGCTGTTCACAGGGCCGGTCTTGCCAATCAGGAAACGATTCCAAATACACTGCTTGACATGTTCCAGCTCATTCGGACGCATTCTTTTACCCCGCAGCTCACAAGAAAAGACGGCAAAGAGTATTTCTATTTATTAGAGCTCCAGCATGTAAATGGCGAAATGAAGACATTCGAATCTCTCAGCCAGCTGCTTGACCGCTTTTATTTCGGAAAAGCTGAAAGGGACAGAGTCAAACAGCAGGCGGCTGACCTTGAACGGTTTGTCGTGAATGAAAAGAAGAAAAATGAAAACAAGCTAAAAAAACTAAAAAGAACCCTTGAAGAATCTCAAAATGCGCATAAATACCAGCTCTATGGTGAATTGTTAACAGCCAATTTATATGCCATAAAAAAAGGGGATGAAGAAGCGACTGTCATCAATTATTACGATGAAGAAGGCGGAGAAATGACGATCCCGCTAAAAACAAACAAAACCCCTTCTGAAAATGCACAGGCGTACTTTACAAAATATCAAAAGGCAAAAAATGCAGTAGAAGCTGTAAATGAACAAATCAAGCGGACACATGAAGAGATTGTTTATTTTGAAGAGCTGATTCAGCAGCTGTCCTCTGCCTCGCCAAAAGATTTAGAGGAAATGAGAGAAGAGCTTGTTGAAGGGAAATATTTGCGCGCCAAACAAAAGCGGCACGCCAAAAAGAAAAAACCGGCGGCCATCCAGCTGGAAACGTACGAATCTTCTCAAGGCATTCCCATTTTAGTGGGGAAAAACAACAAACAAAACGAGTATTTGACCACAAAGGCTGCTGCTCGTGATGACATTTGGCTGCACACAAAGGATATTCCAGGATCACATGTCGTCATACGTCATCAAACACCTGATGAACAAACGTTGCATGAAGCGGCTCAAATTGCTGCCTACTTCTCTAAAGCAAAAGAATCCAGCTCCGTGCCTGTCGATTATACGAAAATCCGTCATGTGAAAAAACCAAACGGAGCAAAGCCGGGCTTTGTTACGTATGATCAGCAGCAAACATTATTTGTCACGCCGGATGAAGATGTTGTCCTAAAGCTGCGAAAATAAAAAAAGCCGATAAAATCGATATGAGATTTTATCGGCTATTTCTTTGTCGTTTTTTTCTTTCTATATAGAGGGCTTCAAGCGCGTCTACATCTTCTTTTTCAAGCAAGGTCTCGATTGCCTCAGCCAGCTGTTTTGTCCGGGCTGGGCTTGCGCCGCTCGTAGATACTGAAATCGTCACTTTCCCTGCTTTGACAACCTTTGGCACGATCACATTGCCTAACTCTGATTGGCTCACACAATTGACAAGCTGATGCGGCAGCGCTGTTTGCGCAATCCATTCGTTCACCGAAGGGTCGTTTGTTGCAGCAACAATGAAAAATGCATCCTCCAAATCTTCAGCGCTCACCTTCTTTTCCTTCCAATTCAGCTTATATGTATCAATGAGATGGGCCATTTCATCACAAATGTCAGGACTCACGACGGTTATGCGGCAAGGCTCCGTGCATAGCGCATTCGCCCTTCTTGCCGCTACCAGTCCGCCGCCGGCGATGAGCACTTGTTTATTGGTTAAATCAAGATGGACTGGAAGCATGGCTTTTTCCTTGGAAATGGAACGCATTCTCTTTGTTTAAAATGGTTTCTTGCACGCGTTCAATATAAGCGGCTTTCACATGCGGATGGAAGCCAATATACCGGCATACTCGTACATCCTGAAGTCGCTCTCTCGCCTGAACGGCCTCGCTTTCAATCTCTTTCATTAAAATGCCCGTAAACAACAGGTAAGGAACGATATACACAGGCGTATCGTCATCTGCTGTTAACTGCGCAAGAACATCTCGGTAATTTGGCTCACATGCCGTAATAAAACATGGAAGAACCTCTGCATGAGGGAGCAGGCTTCGGACATCGCCTGCAATGCCATACACATCTCGCTTCACATCCGGATCAGAGCTCCCGCGGCCAATCAAAAGAATCCGTGCTTTCTCTCCTTGATATCCAGCTTCTTCAATCCTTGCAACAACAGCCTTCGTCACTTCTTGATTCACCCCGATGGGTCTTCCGTATGTCACCTTCACTTGCGGGAAACGTTTTTGTCCTTTTTCAATCTCGACTGGGATATCTGATTTGGCATGCATGGCGGTTAAAAGGAGGAGCGGGACGATCGCAATGTGTGTTGCTCCTTTTTTCACACAAGTCTCAAATCCTTCTTCTATAGAAGGATTGGTCAACTCTAAAAAACAAATTTCTTGTATATCTGCTTCCACTAACGGCATACAGCTTTTCATAAAAGAAATGGCTTTATCTTGTGCTTCTTTCACTCTGCTTCCATGTCCAACATAAAGTACAGCCTGCTTCATTTGGCTTCTCCTCTCATCCTGTTTTGATCAGACGAAAAGACACGATGTATCTACGTGTCTTTTCCCTCTTCGTTCTTTATTTTTCGATCAGTGCAGGTTCAAACCAGCTCAGCTTTTGATGAAAATGAACGACATCTCCTACAACAATTAAACTTGGATGCTCGATTCCTTCTTTTTCAACGGTTTCAGACAGCGTCGCCACAGTGCAGCAAGTCGTCTTTTGCCTAGTAGTGGTTCCCCAGTGAATAAACGCAGCTGGTGTTTCAGGGTCCCGTCCATTTTTCAAAAGAAGCCGCTGCACTCTTTCTACGTTTTTGACACCCATGTATATGACAAGGGTATCAATTCCCGTTGCCAGCGCCTCCCACTTTTCTTCAAAATGTTCATCCTTTTGATAATGTCCTGTGACAAAGGCGACATTTGAGCTGAATTCACGGTGCGTCACAGGAATGCCTGCATAAGCAGCCGCGGCAATACCAGAGGTAATCCCAGGGACGACTTCATACGGGATCCCGTGCTCAGCTAAGCATTCTATTTCTTCACCGCCGCGGCCAAATACAAAGGGATCGCCGCCTTTCAGACGAACGACAATGTGCCCTTTCTTTGCATGAGTAACAAGCGCTTCATTGATGGCTTCCTGTCTCATCGTATGATGATTTGGCAGCTTGCCGCAATAGATCAATTCCGCCTCCGGTTTGGCGTGGGCGAGAATCTCTTGATTGACCAGACGATCATATAAAATGACATCTGCCTGCTGTATTGCCTTATGGGCCTTCAATGTAATTAAGTCTGGATCACCCGGTCCGGCACCAACAATGTATACTTTCCCCATCGTGCTTTCTCCCCCTGCCATCAGGCGATTATTTCGCTCTTCCCTTTACATAATCAACAAGGCGCTGTTTGGATTCCTCGCGAGACCATTCACCTGTATCTAATACGAGCTCAGGCGCAGCTGGCTCTTCATATGGTGAATCAATTCCAGTAAAAAATGGAATTTCGCCGTTTCTGGCTTTTTTATATAATCCCTTTGGATCACGCTCTTCACACACGTTCAGATCACATTTCACAAACACTTCGTGAAATTCCCCATCTTCGACTAACTGTCTAACAATTTGGCGATCTTCTTGAAATGGAGAAATAAAAGCTGTGATGACAATGGTCCCTTGCTCAACAAATAATTTCGCCACTTCTCCGATGCGCCGGATGTTTTCTTTTCTATCATCATCTGAAAACCCTAAATCTTTATTGAGTCCATGCCGTACGTTATCGCCATCAAGGACTGTGACTTGGTAGCCTTGTTCAAACAGCTCTCTAGCCGCTGCATTTGCGATCGTCGATTTGCCTGAACCACTTAGACCAGTGAGCCAGATGATGCCGCTTGTATGATTGTTTTTCTGTTGATATTCTTTTTTTGTAATAGATGAATCATGCCATACGATATGTTCGTTGCTCATGTCATACCCTCCTTTAAGATACCGTCGTTTTTAATCCTTCGATTAATGTTTCAATAACTTCTTTTCGGCTGAACGTGCTTGGTGGTAATTCACCGTTTCTCAGCATCGTTCGAACCTTTGTACCTGAAAGAATGACATGCTCGCTTTTATCGTGCGGACATGTTTTTGGAGTTGCCATCGCTTCACATGTATTGCAGTAGAAGCTGTGTTCAAATTTTAACGGGGTAATGCCAATCTCTTCGCTTGTAAATTGATCAAATAGCTCCTGCGCCTCGTATGTGCCGTAATAATCACCAACACCTGCATGATCTCTTCCGACAATAAAGTGTGTGCAGCCATAATTTTTACGAACAAGCGCATGAAATATCGCTTCCTTTGGTCCAGCATAACGCATTGCAGCAGGAAAAACACCTAAAAAGACGCGATCTTTTGGATAATAACCGTTCAATAACACTTGATAGCTTTTCATTCTCACATCTGCTGGGATATCATCAGATTTTGTTTCACCAACAAGCGGATTTAAAAATAAACCATCTACTGTTTCTAGTGCTGTCTTTTGAATATATTCATGGGCACGGTGGACGGGGTTTCTCGTTTGAAAACCAACAATTGTTTTCCATCCGTTTTCTTTAAAATGTTTTCTTGTTTCTTCTGGCTCATACGTAAATTGAGGGAATGGTTTTTCGCTTCGTTTCGTCAGTGTAATTTTACCGCCAATATACGTGTCACCGCGTTCAAATAATTTTTTCACGCCTGGATGATTGCGGTCATCTGTTTTATACACATTTACAGCTTCTTTTTCCTTATCTGGTGTGTATTGATCCTCTACTTCAATGACCCCGTATACTGTTCCATTGTACGAGAGACGCACAATATCACCTTGATTGATCTCGGCTGCCTTTTCCTTTGTGACTGGCAGCGTAATCGGAAGAGACCAAACGACACCACTTGCTAGCCGCATACTGCTGACAACTGCTTCATAATCAGCTTTTGTTAAAAACCCTTCAATTGGACTATATCCGCCAATCGCAATGAGTTCAAGGTCTGCAAAGGAAATCGCATCTAGTTCAATTTCCTTCGCAGCCGTACTGAGATCATATTCTTCATTTACTCGATTAATTAATACGCCACCATGTGGTGTTAAACTCATTTGTTCATCTTCCTCTCAATGTTCATATTTATTAGATGTTAATAGTCGGATTTATAGTTAAATCCCGCCGCCCTGCTCATGAATAGAGCTGCTTTCATTTTTGACTGCCTTCATCAGACTCAGCGCACCGAGTGAGGCAAGCAGTACACTCATCATGATAAAGATAGAGTAATAATCTCCTTTTAGGAAAAGGCTCACCAGCAGATACGATAGGCTGAGTGATAAAAAGGGTGACACAACCCAGACCTTCAGCATCTTTTTCACGATATGTTTATGAAAAATGTTAGGTCCACCCTTTGCCATCCCAAGTCCGATAATGGATGAGGAGGTGATTTGAGTAAGTGGAACTGGCAGCCCAAAAATAGAGCTGACGATGACAAGTCCAGCGCCGGTACTCGATAACAAAATCCCTTCACCCGTTTGATAGCGGGTGATTTTCTTTCCGTTTGTTTCTAGCACTCTTCTGCCAAGCAACAGGGCACCAAGTGCGACGAAGATTCCGCCGTAAAGTGTTCCTTGCCCAACGGACAAGACGCTTGAGGCCACAAGCGGGCCGACTGCATTGGCAACATTGTTCATACCGGCTGAAAACGCCTCTAGAAATCCACTGATCATGAGCAAGACTGATAAAATCGCAGTGCTTTTTTTAGATAATGTGCGTTTAGGGAACATTCTGATGATTTTGACTACAGTAAAGGTGAAAACAAAGGCGACAAGTGGAATGATGATCCAAAAGGCCACAATGACTAAAATAGATTTCACATATAACACTTTATACGCGACTGCAACACCGACCACAGCCCCTACTGTGACCTCACTTGTTGATAAAGGGATGGCCATCAGATTCGCTATGAAGAGTGATAATGCGGCAGAGCCAATGATGATACAAACGATTTCAAGCGTAATCACAGATTCTGGCATAATACCAGAGCTAATCGTTTTGACGACCTCACCGCCGCCAATCACTGAACCTGCTAAAACCCCAACTGCACAAACGCTGAGTGCATAGATGGGCTTTTTAATTGCACCTGATCCATACGCAATGCCCATAGAAGCGGCTGCTCCGCTTGCGCCTATGTTTAAAGCAAAGAATAAACTAAATAAAATTGCGGCGATTTCCATACATTATGCTCCCTTACTCATGTAATCCGCACTCAGTCTTTGCTGTACCTGACCATCTGCCAGAACGCAAATCATCCGCAGTAAATGCTGGCTGTGTACACGGTGCACAGCCGATACTTGGGTATCCCTGGTCATGCAGCGGATTATAAGTAAGATCCTCTCTAGATGCATATCTCCATATGTCCTTCCACGTCCAGTGAATGAGCGGACATACTTTCACTGATTTGAACTTTTCATCCTTATTTAAAAAGTTCGTACCTGCTCGTTTTGGTGACTGCTCTCTTCTTAAGCCAGAAAGCCATGCCGGATAGCCAGATAGTGTCTCTTGCAAAGGAATGACCTTGCGCATATGGCAGCAGCTTTGAGGATTTGTTTCCCATAATTTTTCACCATGCTGCTCGTTTTGCTGTTCAACTGTCAGCTCAGGTGTTTTCAGTACGATGTCTAATCCGGGGTATCTTTCCTTTACCGCATCAATTGTATCGTACGTTTCCTTAAAATGCAGACCTGTATCTAAAAAGACAATTCTCGCATCCTTTTTTACTTTCGCAATAAGATCAATCAGGACAATGCCCTCAATGCCAAAACTGCATGCATAAACGAGCTGATCACCATAATGACCGTACGCCCATTTCAGCACGGATAGGGCCCCTTTATACAAATCGTCCTCTTGAAATGTAATGGACGGCTCTTGCCAATTTTCGTAAGTTAACATTGTTTCTCCCCTTCCGGAGTACCGCTCATATTGCTAATCTGCGCACTACTTCAATCTAATTTTTTCATTTTTCCCACTTAAACATTTGACCGTCCTGAACAATGAACGTAATCGAACCGAATTTCATTTCCCCCAATCAGTTCTTGCACGTGCTTCACTAAATCCTCATCCTGATTTTCTTCAATTCTTCCTCCTCATCGTGAAAAATAAAAAAACTTTCTTTCAGTCCGAAAGAAAGATGAGGAAGCTCACGATTTCCTTATCTTTCAAAATAGAATCATTTTGCAGGAAGTGGCACCTTGCGAATCGCAGGTTGCCGGGTTTCATCGGGCCAATCCCTCCACCTCTCTGGATAAGAGTTTTAATTTGTATTAAATATTAACACAATTCAAACAAAAGTCAACCCGACTTTATTGATAGGATTAGTTCTTATTTGAATTTGAGTCTATTTTACTATTTTTAACCAAATGAAAAAGCTGTGCAGCGAGGCACAGCTTTCAGATTGTTGACAAAGGGCTAAAATGACCTTTATTTTAGCCCTTTGTCTTCTTTTCAGCGTGATAGAAAACCTTTGAAGTCTAGGAAGGACGAGTACCGGAGCGGAGCGAATTTGACATTCGTGAGCACCGGCACGCAGGACTGACACCGAATGCGAGGGTTTGTCTACACGCTGAAAGCTGTGCAGCTAGGCACAGCTTTTTAGACCGTTTCTTCCATCCAAGATTCAGAGGTAGGATCTTGTCTCCAGCGTTTTAGTTTATTCATAGCAGAAGGTTCGATCGCTTTTAGCTCAAGTGCCACGTCTGTCAGCGTGTCATAGTCTGTTAGTGTGACATATGGAATGTTTTTCTCTTGAAAAGCAGCAGCTGCTTTTGGCAGGCCGTATGTGAAAATTGCAGCAACTCCGAGTACGTCACAGCCTTCGTCTTGAAGAGCCGAGACCACTTCAAGCACGCTCCCACCAGTTGAAATGAGGTCTTCTACGACAACAACTTTTTGACCAGGCGATACGGCTCCTTCAATTTGATTCCCTTTTCCGTGTGCTTTTGGCTTACTTCTGACATAACACATCGGCACGTTCAGGCGGTCTGCAGCTAATGCGGCATGCGGAATGCCCGCTGTTGCAGTGCCAGCGACAACCTCCGCTCCCTCAAAATGAGTGAGAATCAAATCTTTTAGACCTTCAGCGATGTCGTGTCTCACTTCCGGGTACGACAAAGTCAGGCGGTTATCACAGTAAATCGGTGATTTGATGCCGCTTGCCCACGTAAACGGTGTGTCTGGTTTTAATGAGACAGCTTTGATTTGTAGTAGATGTTTAGCGATTTTCGTTTTCATCCGGCAGTCACTCCCACTCTTTCAAAATTTGATGATAGGCTTCCATTGGACTTTCAGCTTTCGTGATGGACCTTCCGACAACAATTTGTGAAACACCTTGCTCTTTTGCAAAGGCAGGTGTCGCCACACGCTTTTGGTCATCGGTTTGATCATTCGGCAAGCGAATCCCTGGTGTCACAGTGAGAAAGGATGGTGAGATGTGCTCATGAAGGGCTTTAGATTCATGAACAGAGCAAACAACACCGTCGAGTCCACTTTCATATGCCAATTGTCCGTAATGCAACACAGTCTCTTGCAATGGACGATCAATGAGTAATTCTTTGTTCATCATGTCTTCTGACGTACTTGTCAGCTGAGTCACAGCAATAATGCCCGGGCGGCTTTGTCCAGCAGGCGTCCCGCTTTCAAGTCCCTCTACCGCAGCCTGCATCATTCGTTTCCCGCCAGCTGCATGCACATTGACCAAATCAACGCCAAGTGCAGCAAGCCGGTTCATCGCCTTTTGCACCGTTGTTGGAATGTCATGTAATTTCAGGTCAAGAAATATGCGGCAATCTTTTTCTTTCAGCGCGTCAAGGATGGCTGGCCCTTCTTGGTAAAACAGCTCCATACCAACCTTCACAAATAATGGTGTGCCTTCAAAGGGTTCTAAAAAGGCAAGTGCCTCCTGCCCTGATGGAAAATCAAGCGCGATGATGGGCAAGTGCTTCATGCTTCCAGCTCCTTCCGATACATTCCTCTACAGATGAATAACCATAAGCCGCTAACACATTTGGCAGCTCTTCAATGATTTCTGGGCAAATAAAAGGGTTCACAAAATTGGCTGTGCCAACAGCTACTGCACTTGCACCTGCTAGTAAAAATTCAAGTACATCTTCAGCACTTTGCACCCCGCCCATCCCAATAATCGGAATAGAAACCGCCTGACTGACCTCATGTACCATTCGAACAGCGACAGGTTTTATAGCTGGACCTGATAATCCGCCTGTTTTATTGGCAAGGATGGGCTTCCCAGTTTTTAAATCTAAACGCATGCCAATTAAGGTATTAATCATGGTGAGCCCATCCGCTCCAGCAGATTCAATTGCTTTAGCAATCTCAACAATATTGGCCACATTAGGAGACAGTTTCACATAGACAGGAACGGAGGAGACTTCCTTGACCGCTTTTGTCAACGACGCTGCCATGTTTGGGTCTGTACCAAATGCGATCCCGCCTGTTTTGACATTCGGACAAGAAATATTCAGTTCAAGGGCATGGACATTCTTTGCTTGGCTGATTTGTTTTGCTACTTCGACATAATCATCAACCTGTGAGCCAGCAACGTTTGCAATAATGGGGGTATCAAACTGCTCAAGCCAAGGCAATTCATTTTCGAGCACGCCTTTTAGACCTGGATTTTGAAGACCGATCGCATTCAGCATACCGGCTCCAGTCTCAGCCACCCTCGGTGTCGGGTTGCCAAATCTCGCTTCAAGGGTAGTGGCTTTGATCATGATGCCGCCCAGCATGGATAAATCATATAATGAAGCAAACTCTCTTCCGAATCCAAAGCAGCCTGATGCAGGTATAATCGGGTTCTTTAAAGATAAGCCGGGTAACTCCACGTTTAGCATGACAATGCCACCTCCTCTGCTTTAAATACAGGTCCATCAAGACAGACTTTGACGTAAGGTTTTTCGTGCTGATCGGTATGACAGACACAAGCAAAGCATGCACCGATTCCGCAGCCCATTCGTTCTTCCATTGAAATGTAGACAGGCTTATCGGGATATCTGTCCTTTAGTGCTTTTAGCATAGGTGTCGGTCCGCAGGAAAGCAGCACATCAAAGCTCAAATCATTTTCTTCGATCACACCTGTCACAAAACCTTTTGAGCCGTATGTTCCATCAACGGTCGCGATAAACGTATCTCCGAGTGCTTGAAATTTCTCCTCGTAAAATACATCCTTTTTCGATTGAAAGCCGAGGACATGCTTCACGATAACGCCTTTTTCCGTTAAACGCTTGGACAGCTCATATAGAGGCGGTACTCCAATTCCTCCACCGACTAGTAATGCCGTCTGCCCGGGATGGACAACTGAAGGGTCGTACCCGTTCCCAAGCGGCCCTAATACATCGACTGATTCTCCCGCCCGCTTTTGGGAAAGGAGCTTCGTGCCCTCTCCCTCTGCGCGGTAAATGATGGTTGCTTCTTTTTGCTCGGCATGAATGTTGGCAATACTGATCGGTCTTCTCAGCAGCGGTGTCATGGATTCGCTGACCTTTATATGAAGAAACTGTCCAGCCGTTTGAAATGATTCCACAAGGTCACCTTTTAATGTCATTTCGTAAATATGATCAGCGATCTCTCGGTTCGAGACGACCGTCAAGTATGCTTTTTTCATATCGTTACTGTCACCTCAGCATTCGTTTTCACTTCTGGCATTTCGTCTGCTCTAAATGTCATGCTCTCAAGCACTCTTAAAATGGCTTCTGCTGTATCTAGTGACGTTAAGCAAGCCACTCCATTTTCAACAGATTCACGTCTGATTCTAAAGCCGTCTCTTGCCGGCTGCTTTCCTTTTGTCAGGGTGTTGATGACAAATTGGGCTTCACCGTTTCGAATGACTTCGAGAAGATTCTTTCCTTCTTCTCCTATTTTGCCGACCACACTTGATGGTATGGAGGCTTGTTTTAAGTAATTCGCCGTTCCTTCTGTCGCTAAAATCTGATAACCGATGGAATGGAATCTTCTTGCAATCTCAAGCCCTTCTTCTTTATCCTTGTCAGCGACTGTGAGGAGAACCGTTCCGTCATTTGGAATTTGTATCCCTGATGCAATCAACCCTTTGTAGAGAGCTTTTTCGATTGTGACATCTTTCCCCATGACTTCACCTGTTGATTTCATTTCAGGCCCGAGTGTAATATCCACTCTTCTTAGTTTTGCAAAAGAGAACACCGGGACTTTGACGTACACCCCTTCTTGCTCGGCGTGAAGCCCTTCTTGGTAGCCATAGTTTTTGAGCTTGTCACCTAAAATGACTTTTGTCGCTAGGTTTGCCATTGGAATGCCCGTAATTTTACTTAAGAATGGGACAGTCCGGCTTGAACGCGGGTTCACTTCAAGTACGAACACTTCTCCTTTTGATAGAACAAATTGAATGTTAAGCAGTCCAATAATGTTCAGTCCTTTTGCGAGTTTAATCGTGTATTCTGCGATCTTCGCTTTGATGTCCTCAGACAATGTTTGCGGCGGATAGACCGCAATAGAGTCACCAGAGTGAACTCCGGCTCTTTCAATATGTTCCATAATGCCTGGGATCACGACAGTTTCTCCGTCAGACACGGCGTCTACTTCAATTTCTTTTCCTGTCAAATACTTGTCAATTAACACTGGGTGCTGCGGATTGACTTTCACCGCATTCTCCATATAGTGAAGAAGCTCGGCTTCTTGGTAAACAATTTCCATCGCACGACCGCCTAACACATAGGAAGGACGGACAAGGACTGGGTAGCCAATCTGATTCGCAATCGCTACCGCCTCCGGCACAGACGTAGCTGTTTTTCCTTTTGGCTGCGGTACGCCGAGTGTTTCTAATGTTTGCTCAAACTTGTCACGGTTTTCCGCGCGGTCAAGGTCTTCAAGCGAAGTTCCTAGAATCTTAACTCCTCTATTCGATAATTCATCTGCTAAGTTGATCGCTGTTTGTCCGCCGAACTGAACAACGACACCTTCTGGTTTTTCAAGGTCGATGATGTGCATCACATCTTCTACAGTAAGTGGTTCAAAGTAAAGCTTATCTGAAATACTGAAGTCTGTTGAGACCGTTTCAGGGTTGTTGTTTATAATGATGGCTTCATACCCTGCTTGTTTGATCGCCCACACAGAATGAACGGTTGCATAATCAAACTCAACCCCTTGTCCAATTCGGATTGGACCTGAGCCTAACACAATGACGCTTTTCTTGTCTGTTCGTTCTGATTCATTTTCCTCTTCATACGTGCTGTAGAAATATGGCGTCTCTGATTCAAATTCTGCCGCACATGTATCCACCATTTTGTAAACAGGAACGATGCCTGCTTCTTGTCTTAGCTTGTAGACATCCGCTTCCTTCATGTTCCACTCGCGGCTAATATAGATGTCTGAGAAGCCTTTATCTTTCGCTTCTTTTAATACGTCTGTATTGCCTTTGTTTTCTTTTAACGTCTTTTCAAATGCGATGATGCCTTCTAGCTTATGGAGGAAGAAATAATCTATTTTTGAGAATTCATGAATCTGTTCGACTGTATAACCTCTTCTAAGCGCCTCAGCGATATAAAATAGTCGCTCGTCTCCTGCTTTGATAATCCGCTTTTCGAGCACTTCGTTTGTGATGTCTGCTTCATCTTTTAATTCAATATGATGCACATCCGCTTCAAGTGAACGTACAGCCTTTAAAAGAGACTCTTCTAATGTACGGCCGATCGCCATGACTTCACCGGTTGCTTTCATTTGCGTACCAAGACGTCTGTTGGCAGATTCAAATTTGTCAAACGGCCAGCGCGGGATTTTTGAAACGATATAGTCAAGTGCTGGCTCGAAGGCTGCATATGTTTTACCTGTGACTGGGTTCATCATTTCATCAAGCGTTAAGCCGACAGCAATTTTCGCTGCAAGTTTAGCAATTGGATAGCCTGTCGCTTTAGACGCAAGCGCAGAGGAACGGCTCACGCGCGGGTTTACTTCGATGATATAGTATTGAAAGCTGTTCGGATCAAGTGCCAGCTGTACGTTACAGCCGCCTTCAATGCCAAGTGCACGGATGAGCTTCAGTGACACATTACGAAGCAGCTGATATTCGCGGTCACTTAACGTTTGGCTTGGTGCAACGACAATGCTGTCACCTGTGTGGATGCCGACAGGATCAAAGTTTTCCATGTTACAAACAACGATCGCATGATCACCGCTATCACGCATGACTTCATATTCAATTTCTTTAAAGCCCGCAATACTCTTTTCAAGCAAGCATTGTGTGACTGGGCTTAGCTTCAATCCGTTTTCGACGATTTCCTTCAATTCTTGCTCGTTTGTACAAATTCCGCCGCCCGTTCCGCCTAATGTATAGGCTGGTCTGACAATGACAGGGAAACCGATTTGATTCGTAAACGCCATCGCTTCTTCAAGATTATGAATGATTTCACTTTCTGGGACAGGTTCATTTAGTTCATTCATCAGATTACGGAATAAATCTCTGTCCTCAGCTTTTTGAATAGCTGATAGTTTTGTTCCGAGTACTTCAACGCCGCATTCAGCCAATACGCCAAGATCTGATAATTCAACAGCGAGGTTCAGTCCAGTTTGTCCGCCAAGTGTTGGTAAGATCGCATCAGGGCGTTCCTTTCGAATGATTCGTGTTAAGAATTCTGGTGTCAGTGGTTCAATGTATACCTTGTCGGCCATTTCTGTATCTGTCATGATCGTCGCAGGATTGGAGTTCACAAGAACGACTTCATAGCCCTCTTCTTTTAGTGCTAAGCAAGCCTGTGTGCCTGCATAGTCAAACTCTGCTGCCTGACCGATGATGATTGGACCTGATCCGATGACTAAAATCTTTTTGATGTCTACGCGTTTTGGCATACTTCTTCCCCTTCTTTCTCATTCGTCTGAATCATTTCCATGAACTCGTCAAATAAGTAGTTCGCATCTTCTGGACCCGGTGATGCTTCTGGGTGATACTGTACAGTAAATGCTGGCGCTTCTTTATGTTTTAACCCTTCAATCGTATTGTCATTTAGAGCAATATGTGTTACTTCAAGCAAGTCTTCATTAATAGTACTTACCGTGTAGCCATGGTTTTGAGACGTCAAGGTCACCTTGCCAGTTGCTAGTTCTTTGACCGGGTGATTCGATCCTCTATGACCGAATTTCATTTTTTCTGTACTTGCGCCGCACGCAAGAGCGAATAACTGGTGTCCTAGGCAAATGCCAAAGAGTGGTAACTTCCCAATCAATTGCTGAATCATCTCGACAGCTTCTGGTACATCAACAGGGTCCCCAGGGCCGTTTGAAAGCATGATCCCGTCAGGCTTTAACTGCAGCACTTCATCCGCAGTGATATTGTATGGCACCACAATGACATCACAGTCACGCTTATTGAGCTCGCGCAAAATGCCGTGCTTCATCCCGAAATCCACAAGCACAATTCTTTTTCCTCTCCCTGGACTTGGGTACGCATTTTTCACAGAAACTTGTCTCACTTGATCCGTTGGCAGCTGCAATGTTTGAAGGCGGCGCACAACGTCTTCCACTTGTTCATCCGGTCCTGCAAAAGCCCCTCTTAATGTTCCTGCACTTCGAATCATTCTTGTCAGCTTCCGTGTATCGATTCCGCTAAGCCCTGGAATGTTTTTCATTTTCAAGTATTCATCAAGTGAGTATGAAGAGCGCCAGTTTGAGGGCTTTTCACAAAGCTCTTTTACAATCAGCCCTTTCACAAACGGTGTGATCGATTCAAAATCATCACGGTTAATGCCATAGTTGCCGATGAGCGGATAAGTGAGTGTAACAATTTGTCCGCAGTATGATGGATCAGACAAAATTTCTTGATAGCCTGTCATCCCCGTATTAAAGACGACTTCTCCGACTGACGATTCTAAGCTGCCAAAGCCTGTTCCTTCGAATACTGTTCCGTTTTCTAGCACTAAGCGTCTCTTCAATTTACTAGTCTCCCCTCTTCATAAACGACTTTCCCAGATGCAAGTGTCATGACCGGCCATCCTGATACAGTCAATTTGTCAAACGGTGTATTTTGTCCTTTAGATAAGAAGCTTTTTTTATCGATTGCCATTTCTTTGTTTAAATCAATGAGCGTGATATCAGCTGCTTGACCCTCTTCTAGCTTTCCGTATGGAAGGGAGAAGGCTTCTGCTGGTTTGATTGTCATATAATCAACAAGTTCTTTTAATGTCCATTCGCCTGTTTTCACAAAGCGTGTGTACAGAAGCGGGAACGCTGTTTCAAGTCCTACAATCCCAAAAGGGGCACGCTGCATCGTTTCATTTTTCTCTTCTTCTGTATGCGGAGCATGATCTGTTGCGATGAAATCAATTGTGCCATCTAAAAGTCCCTCGATCAGTGCCTCGCGATCCTCTTTTCCTCTGAGCGGCGGGTTCATTTTATAGTTTGTATCAAGACCCGGGATGTCCGTATCACATAAAAGCAGGTGATGCGGTGAAACCTCAGCCGTTACACGAATGCCTGCTTTTTTTGCATCGCGCACGACTCGGACAGATTCTTTCGTACTGATATGACATACATGATAATGACAGTTCGCTGCTTCTGCTAAGAGGACATCTCTTGCAATATGCACCGATTCACAAATTGACGGTATTCCGTTTAACCCATTTGCTTTTGAAAATTCTCCTTCATGAACGCACCCTCCGTAAATGAGTGAATTATCTTCACAGTGCGCTACAATCGCTTGATCAAGTCTTGCTGCCTTTTTCATCGCTTCGTACATCATGCCTGCTGTTTGGATGCCAACACCGTCATCCGTAAAAGCAAAGGCACCTGCTTCTTTTAACGCTGCAAAGTCTGTCATCTCTTCGCCAATTTGTCTAGTGGTGATGGAGGCGTATGGCAGTACTCTCACAGATGAGGTCTCTTCGATTCGATTCATGAGCCATTCCATTTGCTCCTTTGTATCTGGAACTGGCCGTGTATTCGGCATAGCTGCAATCGTCGTATACCCGCCTCTTGCTGCTGCCTTAGAGCCTGTTTCAATCGTTTCTTTTTTCTCGCCGCCTGGCTCTCTTAAATGCACATGCAGATCAATCAAGCCTGGTGACACAAACAGCCCAGCTGCATCAATGATCTCTTCTCCGTCTTCTCTTTCTAAATGACCAATCGCTTGAATCACTTTTCCTTCTACCCTTATATCCTGCTGCACTCTTTCCCCTGTGCTTGTTAAGATAAAACCGTTTTTAATGAGATATGACATAGACAGAATCTCTCCCTTTTTGATGTAGTCTGCTATTTTGAAAAGCTCTTTTTAAAACAGCCATTCGGATATACACGCCATTTTCCATTTGCTTGAAAATCCTTGCCTGCTTGGATTCTACTAAAGAATCATCTATTTCAACACCTCTGTTTACTGGTGCTGGATGCATAATAATGGCTCGTTCTTTCATTTTGCTTGCCCGATCTACTGTTAATCCATAAGTAGATAAGTAATCGTCACTGCCCATCTTTTCTGCGTGCCGTTCATGCTGAATTCTTAGCAGCATCACCACATCAGATTGTTTAATGGCTTCATCTACTTGGACATACGTTCCGTGAGGGTTTTGTTCATCTTGGAAGGAGGCTGGTCCTGAAAAGAGCACTGTCGCTCCAAGTCTTGAAAGAGCCTCAGCATTCGACCTTGCCACCCTGCTATGTTTGATATCTCCATGAATCGAAATCGTTAAGCCTTCAAACCCGCCAAACTCTTCGAAGATGGTCATCAGGTCAAGCAGTGATTGTGTCGGGTGCTGCCCGCAGCCATCTCCAGCATTGATGATGGGAATCCCTACCTTCCCGATTAGCTCGTTGTAATATTCGTCGGTGCTGTCCCGAATGACACACGCCTTGATTCCAATGGATTCTAGCGTTTTCACCGTATCGTAAAGCGTCTCTCCCTTTTGAACTGAGGTACTTGCCGCATCTAGACTAAGCACATTCATTCCAAGTTTCTTTTCGGCTACTTCGAAGCTAAAACGTGTTCTTGTACTTGGTTCAAAGAAGAGATTCGCTACAAATTCTCCAGCTAAGCCATGTTCTTGTTTCCCATTTTTCAGTGCGGATGCTTCTTCAATCAGCTGTAAAATCTCTTCCTTAGATAAGCTGCTCATTGTCGATAGATCATTCATTTTTCTTCCCCCTCTAGTTTTTCATCACTTTCAGGTTCAAAAAAACCCTAAGCCTCGGCAGCTTAGGGTTCTCCAAAAGAAGCAGCGGCACTTTCGCACAATCTGCTCAATTTAGAACCCTTGTCAGCCTCACTGGACTTCTTTTAAAAGGTTTTCTGTATTCGATTCATTTGACTCGTTATCCTCCGCTTTCTGGTGCGGCAGGATCAGGTTTAACAGAACGCCGGTAATCGCAGCGAGTGCCATTCCAGATAGTGTGAGGTTGATTTGTTTCACCTCAATGAATGCCCCGCCAATTCCGATGACTAAGATGACAGATGCGATAATGAGATTACGTTTTTCTTCAAAATTCACTTTATGATCAATCAGGATTCTCAGGCCGCTTGAGGCAATGATCCCAAAGAGCAGGAACGAAACGCCTCCCATGACCGCGGACGGCACTGTACTGATTAATGCTGACATTTTCCCAACAAAGCCGAAGCAGATCGCAAATACTGCTGCTCCGCCGATGACGAAGATACTGAACACTCTTGTGATGGCAAGTACGCCAATGTTCTCCCCATAAGTCGTTGTTGGAGGTCCGCCAATGAGTGAAGCGAAGATGGTCGCCGCACTGTCTCCTAAAATGGAGCGGTGAAGACCTGGCTTTTTAATAAAATCTTGCCCTACGACCTTGCTTAACACCACTTGATGGCCAATGTGCTCAGACATGGTCACAAAGGCAACCGGCACCATCACTGTGAGAATGCTTAACGTCACAGCAGGTGTATAGTCGACAAATGGTACGACGAAGTCTGGTACAGCAAACCATTTTGCGTCAATGACCGGCTGGAAGTTCACGATGCCCTGTGTTAAGGCAAAGAGATAGCCGCTGATAATACCGATTAATACTGGAATCAGGCTAAGGAATCCTCTTAAAAAGATCATGCTGATAATCGTGACAGCTAGTGTAAAGCCAGCGACCATTAAATGCTTTAAGCTGTACACAAGCTCGGTTGCATTCGGATCAGCATACATCGCCATGTTGACAGCTGTTCCAGCGAGTCCAAGTCCGATCACCATAATGACTGGTCCTACGACGACAGGCGGCAGAAGCTTCATCAGCCAGCCTGTGCCTAGCCATTTAATGAATAGTGCAATGAGCGCATAAGCCACACCCGCCATGAAGGCGCCAACCATTGCGGCTCCAGGTCCGCCTGTTGCTTTGACATTCAATATGGGGGCGATAAAGGCAAAGGATGATCCAAGATACGCCGGAATTTGTCCTCTTGTGATGATTAAGTAAACAATGGTTCCAACACCGCTTGAGATGAGCGCGACTGCTGGACTCATGTCAATGATTTTTGGTACAAGAATGGTCGCACCAAACATGGCAAACAAATGCTGGAGGCTAAGTGATAGCCATGTGAACGGTTTTGGGATATCTCGAATGCCTAAATTGGCTTTTTGCTGACTCATGATTTTCCTCCTAGATGTGTCCTTTTTCATTAAAAAAGCCTCTTTGCGAGTATGCGCAAAGAGGCCTAGAAAAACCGTACACGTCATGTAGCGTGTGTTCGGTTTCTCTGTTATTGCCCTCTTTGCAAACTCTCTGGAATGCATTTAAAAAGGTTATTTTTCATATATAGCGACAAGGTCGTTTTGATCTACTTCATTGAGCTGAACCATGACTGTTTCTGCTTTTGATGTCGGGATGTTTTTCCCGATATAATCCGCTCGAATAGGCAGCTCCCGGTGTCCCCGGTCGACTAGAACAGCAAGCTGGATAGAAGACGGTCTGCCTACATCCACAAGAGCATCCATGGCCGCTCTTACGGTTCTGCCTGTAAACAGGACATCGTCAACGACGATGAGTGTTTTGTCATTAATGTCAGCTGGAATGTCTGCACCCTTTACAAGCGGGTCTTGGTTGTCTGTCTTTTTTGTCAGGTCATCACGGTATAGCGTAATATCAAGTTCACCCACAGTGACTGGATTTCCTTCAATTTGCTCGATGCGCTCTGCAAGGCGCTTTGCAAGATGAATGCCTCTTGTCTTGATCCCGGCAAGGATGACATCCTTCATCCCTTTGTTGCGCTCAATCATTTCATGTGCAATTCGGGTAAGCGCTCGTCTTATCGCTTGTTCATCAAGAATGACTGCTTTTTGTTCCATCTTCTACACCTCTTTTTGACAAATAAAAAGCCCCTTCTGCAAAGGGCAGAGAGGGGCGTTCATTTGTGCATACACGTGCACAAATGGATCCGTTATCCTTCTCAGCCTCTCTGGACTGTTTTAAAGAATCTCAATTTCTTTGTTTATTATTTCAGAAAAAGAACGGCCTGTCAATCGTTATTTCTTAATGAATCGATAAAAGCTTGCATATCAGCTGGAATTGGTGCTGTGAATTCGATGTATTCTCCTGTTCTAGGATGATCAAATCCTAAAACACCTGCATGCAGCAGCTGTCCATTGAAATCGACTGTTTTTCTCGGGCCATATTTCGGGTCTCCCGCAAGAGGATAGCCAATATATTTCATATGAACACGAATTTGGTGTGTTCTTCCTGTTTCAAGACGGCATTCGACAAGGGTGAAATCTTGAAAGCGTTCAATCACATCAAAGTGAGTGACTGCCTGCTTTGCGTTTTCTTTTGTGACCGTCATGCTTTGGCGGTCTTTTTTGTCTCTGCCAATTGGTGCATCAATTGTTCCTGTATCATGCTGGATGATGCCATGGACAACGGCGGTATATTTTCTTGTGACGGTCTTGGCAACTAGCTGATTGACGAGTGATTCGTGCGCCATATCATTTTTAGCGACCATTAACAGTCCAGACGTATCTTTATCAATCCGGTGGACAATTCCAGGTCTCATCACGCCATTAATGCCTGATAAGTCATTGCAATGTGCCATAAGGCCATTCACAAGTGTTCCTGACACATGGCCTGGTGCTGGATGAACGACCATTCCACGTGGTTTATTCACCACTAGCACATCTTCATCCTCATAATAAATATCAAGATCCATTGGTTCTGCTTCTACATCAAGTGCTTCTGGATCTGGAATCTCCACTTTGATTTGATCTCCAGCTTGGACTTTGTAATTCGCTTTCACTTGTTTCCCGTTTACTTCGATGAGCCCATCCTTTACCCACTGCTGGACTTGGGTTCTTGACCATTCTGGTTCTGTCGTGCTTAAAAATTTATCAAGCCGTTCACTCGTTTGTTCTTCTGCAACGGCAATGTTTACTTGATTCATGTAGTTGACTCCTTATTTTTCTTTCCATCTAAAAGCATTTGAATGAAGAGCAGAATAACCCCTACACATAGAGAAGAATCTGCAATGTTAAAGATTGGATAATGATAATCCCCAAATACGAAATGAGCAAAATCAACCACTTCCTTACGGAAAATGCGGTCGATAAAGTTTCCAATCGCTCCGCCAAGCATTAAGGCCAGCGCTACTCCAAGCAGCTTGTCCTTTTGTCCATGCTTTTGCAAGTAATAAATAATTCCCGCAATAACAACGAGTGTGATCACATAGAAAAACCACATTTGTCCTTGGAGAATACCCCATGCGGCTCCTGAATTTCGGTGAGACGTGATATAAAAGAAGCCATCAATCACTGGAATAGAATCTCCGAGCATCATATGTTTGACAATGAGCCATTTTGTTAATTGATCTAAACAAATCATAACGAATGCGATTATGTAATAGAACACACACGTTCCTCCATCTTCATACTTTG
The DNA here is from genome assembly GCF_053851875.1 of Bacillus sp. A015. Taxonomy (NCBI): domain Bacteria; kingdom Bacillati; phylum Bacillota; class Bacilli; order Caryophanales; family Bacillaceae; genus Bacillus; species Bacillus sp. A015. Next base: position 77,630 of record NZ_JBSPZB010000001.1, on the reverse strand, counting down.
ATCTTTAAGCATTTTATCAAGAAAACAGGAAGGAGTAAAGAAACTTTAGTTGACAGACAAAAACCTCCCTACATGTGGAAGGCTTCAAAATGAGAATCGTTTGAATCGTGAGGATAAGGAGTGAATGCTTTTTTCTCGTATTGCTTATGATATAAAAAGTCGTCAGTCGTGCGGGCTGTAGGAAGAATACTCATTTGTTCAAGCGGGATTGCAAGACCTGTTGCCTCACATATGCCATAGGTTCCTTGCTCAATTTTTGCAATAGCGAGCGACACATCTTGCAGCTCTTCTTTGATGTGATAAAGAAGCGTTGTCGTTTTGGCCTCATTCAATGTGACATGTTCATCGGGTGAACGAAATGATGCATATTCAAACAGTTTAGATTGCAGTTCTTCTTTCATTTGAAGGAGTTCCATGTAAATCGTCTCTAGATCGCCATTCATGTCGCTATTTCAACTCCTGCCCTGTCGTGATAATCATATTGTTGCCCCGCCTGTTCACTTTAAAGCCATAAGATTTTTCCTTTCGTTCTAAACGCTGTCATTTTCTCAGAATAGAAAACGCCCCGCATATGGCGGGGCGCTAGCTGGTGATGTCGCACTGTTAATTTTGGTAATATTTCTCCACGATTTCAGCATTTTTAAGCGACAATGTTGGGTATTTCGGATTTGCACCAACATCTTTTGAAATAATGCGAGAACGTTCGCACAGTTCTCCTTCTGCTTTTTGAACCACAATACGTCCTGATGTGTATTCAGGCGCTGATGTATCTTCATTCTGCTTATCTTCTACCGTTAGTTCAGAGATGATAAAGAGCTGCTTCACATCTTCTTTAATGGATGCAAGAAGGTCTTTCACTTCATCTGTCGCATAAAGAGTCACACTTGCTTCAAGTGAACGTCCGATGACTTTTTCGTTACGTGCAATTTCTAGCGCTTTAAGGACATCGTCACGCACTTCCATAAAGCGGTCGAACTTCGCTTCTGTCGCTTCTGCTTGAGGAACAGCCACACCTTCTGGCATATCTGTTAACTGAACACTTGGCTCTTCAACAAAGCTTAAGTGGCTCCATAGTTCATCTGCTGTATGCGGAAGAATTGGTGCAGTCAGCTTCACTAACGCCATTAATGTTTCGTAGAAGACGGTCTGCATGCTGCGGCGGTCCGGATGATCTGCATGCTCAATGTACACCACATCTTTTGCAAAATCGAGATAGAAAGAGCTTAGCTCAATCGTACAGAAATTGTGAATCGCATGATATACGACAGCAAATTCGTAATCATCATATGCTTTTTTCACTTTATCAATTAATTTGTTTAATTTGATCAAGATATATTGGTCCACTTCACGAAGCTCTTCTACTGGCACTGCATGAACTGCTGGCTCAAAGTCAAAGAGGTTACCGTGCAGGAAGCGGAAGGTGTTACGGATTTTACGATATACTTCTGCTACTTGTTTCAAAATATCATCAGACACTGGGTGATCGGCTTGATAGTTGACAGAAGAAACCCAAAGCCTAAGAATCTCCGCACCAAGCTGCTTCGCCACCTTCGTTGGATCAATCGTATTGCCTAATGATTTACTCATCTTGCGTCCTTCTTTATCAAGCGTGAAGCCGTGGCTTAGGACACCTTTATATGGCGCTTTTCCAGTGACAGCCACCGCTGTTGATAAGGAAGAGTTAAACCAGCCGCGATATTGGTCAGAGCCTTCAAGGTAAAGGTCTGCCGGACGGACAAGGTCATCTCTTTCTTCTAAAACGGCTTGGTGAGAAGAACCAGAATCAAACCATACATCCATGATGTCCTGCTCTTTTGTAAATTCACCATTTGGACTGCCTGGATGTGTAAAGCCTTCTGGCAATAATTCCTTCGCTTCTTTTTCAAACCAAATATTCGAGCCATGTTCTCTAAATAATTGAGATACGTGCTGAATCGTTTCGTCCGTGATGATCGGCTCACCATTTTCCGCATAAAAGACCGGAATTGGAACGCCCCATACACGCTGTCTTGAAATGCACCAGTCACCTCTGTCACGCACCATATTGAATAGGCGTGTTTCACCCCATGCTGGAACCCATTTTGTTTCTTTAATATTGTCTAATAGCGCTTCTCTGAAATCTTTAATCGAAGCAAACCACTGAGCTGTCACACGATAAATCGTTGGCTTTTTCGTTCTCCAGTCATGCGGGTAGGAGTGCGTGATAAAGTCGAGCTTTTTCAGCGCACCTTTTGCTTCAAGCTGTTCTGTGATGGCTTTATTGGCATCCTCGTAGAATAGTCCTTCAAAACCAGGCGCTTCTTCTGTCATCACGCCTTTTCCATCTACTGGACATAGCACATCAAGACCGTACTTCATGCTAACGATAAAGTCATCTTCCCCGTGGCCTGGTGCTGTGTGAACACAGCCTGTTCCTGCATCCGTTGTTACGTGATCGCCAAGCATCACGAGAGAATCTCTGCCGTAAATCGGATGCTCTGCAACGATGTTGTCTAATTCTTTTCCTTTCAGTGTTTTTACGACTTCGTATTCTTCAAAGCCAAGTGTTTTTGCCACTTGTTCAGCTAGCTCAGATGCGACGACATATCGCTCAGTACCAACTTGGAGCACACTGTACTCTAGGTTTGGATGAACGCAAATACCAAGGTTTGCAGGAAGCGTCCAAGGTGTTGTCGTCCAGATGATGAATTGTTCATCGTTTCCAAATACGCCTTTGCCATCTTTGACTTTAAATGATACGTAAATAGATGGTGAACGTTTGTCTTTATATTCAATTTCCGCTTCAGCGAGTGCTGATTCACTTGAAGGAGACCAGTTAACAGGCTTCAGCCCTTTGTAAATATAGCCTCTTTTCGCCATTTCACCAAAGACAAGAATTTGCTGCGCTTCGTATTCAGGCTTTAATGTCACATATGGATTGTCCCAGTCTGCTCTTACGCCTAATCGTTTGAACTGATTGCGCTGACCCTCGATTTGCTTCCAAGCATACTCCTCGCATAGTTTGCGGAATTCTGCTGTAGACATTTCTTTTCGTTTCACTTTTTTATTTTTCGTGAGGGCTGTTTCAATTGGTAAGCCGTGTGTATCCCAGCCCGGTACGTACGGTGCATGGAACCCATTCATCGATTTAAAACGGACAATAAAATCTTTTAGGATTTTATTGAGTGCGTGCCCCATATGAATGTCACCATTCGCATATGGAGGTCCATCATGCAAAATAAAGGTCGGACGTCCTTTTGTCCGCTCTAAGACCATTTGATAGATGTCTTTTTCTGCCCACTCCTCTTGGATTTCAGGCTCTTTGTTTGGTAAGTTCCCTCTCATTGGGAATTCTGTTTTCGGCATTAATAAGGTGTCTTTGTAGTTCATACCCATTCCTCCACATGCAAATTCTTATTAAAAAACAATAAAAAAAGCCCTCTCATCCCATAAGGGACGAGAAGGCTTGTCTCGCGGTACCACCCTTTTAGACAAGCGCTATGAAACAGCCGCTTATCCACTCTAAAATCGTAACGTGATCAGACGCCTTTTCTTACTGGTTTCATTTCAGAAAAGGAACTAAAGGGGTGATCTCATTGCAGCGCTTCGTAATGTCAGGCTTCCACCATCCCTGATTCGCTTTATTACGCATATAACAGCTGCGAGTGTCCCTTTCAAACGTTTATCTCTTGTTAATTTATGATGGTATTATATGCAACATGTGCACGTCATGTCAAGATGATGCGCTTATTCTTTTTCGTCAAAGACAGCGTCAACTTCATATTCCAGCAAATGATCCCAATCATCATTTTTCAGAAGATCAAGCTGAGCTTCGATGAGCATTTGGAAACGAGTTCTAAAGACCTTCGACTGTTTCTTCAGCTCTTCAATTTCCATCGCAATTTTTCTTGATTTTGATAGCGCTTCGTTGATAATGCGGTCTGCATTTTTTTCAGCTTCACGAATAATCAATTTCGCTTCTTTATCAGAGTGACGTTTTACGTCTTCTGCTGCTTCCTGCGCCACAAGAATCGATTTGTTTAATGTTTCTTCAATTGTCGCAAAATGACCTAGTCTTTCGTCAAGCTCGTTGACTTTGTCTTCAAGCTCATTCTTTTTACGAAGCACGATTTCGTAATCTTTACGTACTTGGCTTAAAAACTCGTTTACTTCATCTTCGTCATAGCCGCGAAAACTTTTTGTGAACGTTTTATTATGAATATCATTAGGTGTTAATGGCAACCTCGCCACCTCCAGATTCAAGTTCGTTATGTCAGAAGCTCAAATGTTACTTTAAATTTATCTTTTTTTGTCTTCCCATCAATCGTTTTTAAGCTAAAGCGGCCAAATCCCCGCACAGAGAGCTGATCGCCTTCGCCGATTGTGAAGGAAGGGTCCTCAGTGATTTTCCAGTTTACTTTGACACGTCCATTTTTGACTAAAAGCTGTGCTTTTTGCCGAGACTGACGGCTGACAGCGGCGCATACAGCATCAAGCCGTAAAGAGGAAATGGTATCTTCTTTGATGTCTGTTTTGCTGATGACTGGCTTTATATCTGCCTCACTGATTTCCTCTAATGAAACGGATGCTCTGCCGACATGTGTCAGCTGCGCCCGAACAAAATCGGCGACATCACTTGTACAAATAAACTGCACATCTTCCTCAGAAAATAACAGATCACCGAATTTTTGACGCTTCAAGCCTGTCCCAATGAGTGAGCCAAGAAGCTTCGGGTGTTCTATCGAAATAAACTTTTTCGGATAGTTCACCTGAAAATAAGACAGCTCAAAATCCCGAATAGACGGTGCTAAATAATCAGGATAGATCAGGGCTCTTTTGCGCTCCGCTCCTTCATATCCGCCAAAAAACATAATCCCAAGTTCATCAGAATGCTGGATGACGGACTTGGTAATAAACTGCTCACGCGGATCAAGAAAGTCTGTTAATTTCATTCGATACTGGTCGAGTGCGATTTTTTTCCAGCCTAACACTTGGTCGACAAATGGCTGTTCGTCTTTTCTAAAATGTTGATAAATATCGCTCATTTTGTTCCCCTTTATGTAAAAGAGCCTGGCAGATGCCAAGCCCGGCAGCCTGTTACATGATTCCGGCAATCATTTGATAAAGACCTCTCAGTCCATACGATGAAGCAAAACGAATCACAAGCAATGCCACAATTGGCGAGATGTCAATCATGCCAATTGGCGGAATCATTTTACGAAATGGTTCTAAATATGGTTCGCAAATGGATGTCAAAAAACGGCCAACTGTTGTTTCTCTTGCAGAAGGCACCCATGACATAAAGATGTAAATAATAATCGCGAATGAGTAAATCGTTAATGCAGTCTCTAAAATCTTAAAAATGGAATATAGAATCACTTTGATTTACCACCTCTGAGGTTCTTCCTCTGCCAAAAGCTCTGATATTGTGCCAGATACATCCACATTATCAGGTGTGCAGAGGAATATATTCGAGCCTATACGCTGAATGTCTCCACCGATTGCATAAACCGTTCCGCTTAAGAAGTCGATGATTCGCTTTGCTTGATCGTGCTGAATACGCTGCAAATTCACGACGACTGCACGTCTGTTTTTAATGTGGTCTGCAATCTCTTGCGCCTCTGCATAAACACGCGGCTCACTTAACACCACTTTAGAGGATTTCTGCACGCTTTGCAAGCTGACGACATTTTGTTTTCCTGTCTGCGGGTGCTCTTGAAATGCTGCTTTGTCTTTTGTTCCTTTTTCTTCTTGAACTGGTTCTCTTTCTTCATCAATATATTCGTACTCATACTCTTCATCGTCGAGTGTGAAAAAGCTTTTAAACTTATTTTTTATGCTCATGTCACGCACCTCCTGTTTCATTTCCAACAAGTGAAGAGCCAATCCGAACGAATGTCGCACCTTCTTCAATTGCGATTTCAAAATCATTTGACATGCCCATCGATAAATGCTGACAAGGTGCATTTACTTGGTTAAGAAGCTTTACCTCTTCTTGAAGGCTTTTTAATGTTTTAAAACAGTTTCGAATCACAGTCTGATCATCTGTAAATGGAGCCATCGTCATCAGTCCAGCAATTTCAATGTGTTTGAAATCAGCAAGCTGTTTCACAAATGGAATCACGTCTTCGCTTTGTAAGCCGTGTTTTGACTCCTCAAGAGATGTGTTCACCTGTACAAAACAGAGAACGGTGTGATCCGCTCTTTTTTCAATTTCATTCGCAAGGGACATTCTGTCGAGCGAATGTAAGTAGTCAATTGTCTGAATGACAGATTTCACTTTTCGTGTCTGTAAACTGCCGATGAAGTGCCAGCTAATGTGTTCATCGGTTATGGCCGCCTGTTTTTCAAGTAACCCTTGGTCACGATTTTCACCAAAGTGCAAAATTCCAGCTTCCTTGGCTTCTTGTGCTCGTTCAATCGAGACATATTTTGTGACAGCGACGACCGATACATCCGCTGGGTTTCGACCGGCTCTTTTACATGCTTCGTTGATTTGTTCATTTATTTGTCTGAGATTCTCTCGTACATTCAATTGCACTTATGCCTCCTTAAACCCGACAAAAGACATCATACGTCCTGTTTTCCCTTGATCACGCCGGTGTGAGAAGAAAAGCTGATCGCTGCAGCTTGTGCACATCGAACTGACATGTATATTTTCTTCTTTTATTCCTGCATGAAGCAATACGTTTTTGTTTAATATTTTCAAGTCAATTTTATATTGTCCTTGTGAAATCTCGGAATACACATCCTCTGTTGAAAAAGGAAGCTTTTTCACTTGATCCATGACAACATCATCTACTATGTAGCAGCAGCTGCCAATTGATGGTCCAATGACGACTTGTATTTGATCAGCCTCGGCACCTTCTTGGCTAACCCATACATCAACCATCTTTGCGCCAATTTGTTTGACGGTTCCTTTCCAGCCGGCATGAGCCGTTCCAATCAGTTCATTTTGCGGAGCTAGAAAATAAAGCGGAACACAGTCAGCGAAACAAAGAGCGAGCATCGTGTTAGATTCAGAGGTATATAAGCCATCTGTTCCAGGCAGTGCCTCATGATAATGAAGACTTCCTCTTCCTCTTTGCTCCTTAGTGACTTTCATTATGCGATCCTCGTGTGTTTGGTCAGCAAACACCCATTCAGAGAGCGGCACAGCAGTAGCATCTGCTATGACTTGACGATTCATTTGGACACTAGAAGCATCATCTCCTACATGGAGTCCAGTGTTCAGTGATTGATATGGAGAAAGACTGAAGCCGCCATTTTTTGTTGTAAATCCGGCCAATACCTCTTTACCAGAACATGTCATGTTCGTCCAATCATGAATGGTCATTGCATAAGGTGATTTCTGCTGAAAGGGGCCATATTTGTGTGTCAAAGCTGCCTCCCACCTTTCATTCATCTCTCTTTATATCGCTCCTATTTTACCACAAGACATGCATAGACAGTTAGTGGGATTCATTAAATATTACACTCAAATGTGCCCTTTCTACAGGTTTTTTTTCAAATTGATATGAAAACGTAATCTTTTTACCCGAAAAAGACATTGTTTGCTGAGAATGGAGAGCTCGTTTTAAGGAAAAATTGAGATATTCATTGAGGAGATATACGAATTAAGAAGACAATCGGACAAGTATTACATCTTCGCCAATTTTTACTATATTTCGCCATGGAACGATCATTTCCTCTTCTTTTCCGAAAAATCCCATCATTTTACCTGTGCCGCCAATGATAATCGCTTGTATTTTACCGCTCGTGACATTAATATCAATGTCCCCAATGGTGCCTAGTTTTTTCCCGCTGGATACATCGACGACATCCTTGATTTGGAATTCAGAAATACTGATCATCTTTCCTTCCCCGCCTTTCGTTTTCTACTATAATATGTATGATGGAAAAGCAGGGACGCAGACCAATAGTTTCTTTTATCTACAATTTACTTAAGTGCGGACGGCCATTTCTCCACATGACATCCACCGCACATTCAAAGAAGGAAGATAGCAAGTCGGTTGTCATCATTTGCTTTGTCTCCCCTTTATGAAAAACTGCCCCTTCTTTTAATAATAGGGTGTGGTGAAAAACCGGCAGAATCTCTTCTGCATGATGGGTCGTATAAAGCAAAGTGGGCGCATCAGGCTTCGATGCAATGAATGAGATCGTCTCCAGCACTTGTTCTCTTGCTAAAAAATCAAGGCCCGTCACAGGTTCATCTAAAATCAGCAGCTTCGGATCATTCATTAAAGCCCTTGCAATCAGTACTTTTTGTTTCTCTCCTTGTGAGAGGGTTTCATATGTGCGATTGGCATATTTGAATGATCCGAACGCTTTTAATAGGTCAATCGCTTTCTCTCTCATATCATCTGTTGGTGTTTCATAAAGCCCGATAGAAGCAAATGCTCCGCTAAGGACAATTTCAAATGCATTGTCCTCTCTGTGCAGCTTCTTTTCAAGACCTGCAGAGATGAGTCCAATTTTCTTCCGTAGCTTTTCACCAAGAGCCTCCTTGCCAAAGACATGCCCTAATACCGTCATCTCACCTGACGTTGGAAAATAATACGAGCACAGCATATTTAATAAAGCGGTTTTCCCCGCACCATTTAATCCATAAAGCACCCAGTGTTCCTGCTTTTTCACCTGCCAGTCAACAGAACGCAGCAGCCATTTTCCATTTCGTTTTAAAGAAACATCCTTCAAGTCAAGCGACACCATCAATTCCTCCTGAGTAAAAATTCTGAATATACAAATAATGAATGTTTACAGCATATCGTAAATGCTCCTTTCGGTAAACCTCACATAAAAAAGCCGCTCCTTTTTAGGAACAGCTTTTCTGCATGGTTACGAAATTTCAATTCGGACGCCTTCTTTTATATCAGGAAACGTGTGCGGGGATGCAAAGACAGCTCCCGGTAATACATCATCAAACGGCTCTTGGAAGTAGATCGAAATATGGCCGAGCTCTTTAAAGTTGTCATTTGCTTTATTGCCGAGTGCTGTGATCGTATAAGTTTGATCGCCCACTTGAATGGTTCCGCCTAGTTTCAGCGGCTCTTCTTCTAAATGTTCGAACTCGTGAATGACAGACATATCTCTTAATTCCTGCGGCGCTGCGGGTCCAAATAAAACAATCAGCTTATCTTCTTTAAACTGCGGGACTAAGATCCCAATTTCTTTTACGACAGATTGTGTTACCATGTATCTCGATTCCTCCTTTAATACGTTTAATACATACCGAAGCTGGCAACGTATGCGATCACAACAGATAAAACCCCTGTAATGAGACGGCTGTACAAAACAGCTGGCACCCCATATTGTACCGTTTCCGGCTTCGCTTCACCAAGCGATAGCCCAACTGGGATGAAGTCACACCCTACTTGACCGTTGATGGCAAATAGTGCAGGAAGTGCAAATTGAGGCGGAATGTTACCTAGTGCAATTTGACTACCAATCAGAACACCGATGACTTGTGCAATAACTGCACCCGGTCCTAAGACAGGTGATAGGAATGGCAGTGTACAGACCACAACGAGCAGTAAGAGCCCCCATAGAGATCCTGCCAAAGGTGATAGAAAATGGGCAATCAGATCACCGATTTTTGTATAATTGATAATTCCAATTAACATACTGACAAATGCCATGAATGGAATAATGTTTTTCAAAAGCATATCAACAGAATCACGGCCAGCCTGGTAGAACGTGCCGGTTACTTTCCCGATTCCTCTTGAGAATCTCATAAGGAAATTGCCTTTTTCCTGACGCTCGATATTTTCTTCTTTTAGCTTTGAATAGGTTTCTTTGAAATTCTCTTTGTCAATCGACTCACTGCTTTCTTGACCTTCTGCTTTCGCTTCACCATCAGATGCTTCCGCAAAGGAAATATCTTTTTCCGTTACGCCTGATACGAAGATATCCTCTGTAATATGTTTTGCAAGCGGTCCAGAAGGAGAGGATGCCAAAACGTCTACAGTTGGAATGCGCTTCATTGGGTAAAGTCCGATTCGCGCGGTTCCTCCGCAGTCAATGACAACACACATCATTTCATCTTCTGGTATCGAGTTTTTAAAGCCATCACATGCTTCTGTCCCTGTCATTTCTGCAATTTTACGTGCAACTGGGTGAATGCCTCCCCCTGTAATGGAAACAACCTTTCTTCTTTTACCAGTTGGTTCAAGCTCTAAGCCTTTTCCCCATCCGCCAGCACCTTTTGCTACAAATACTTTGTGGTTTGTCATGTCTAACCCTCCCCTATTGTGAATTCGCTTTCATTTTTCCTGCTAAGTATTTTGTGATCCATTCAGTAATGATTCCGCGAAGTAAAATGACCACAATCCCGACTAAGAAGTAACGAACAGCAAGCTCTGACATTGAATATCCAGCTTCTTTAATCCCGTTCGCAATTCCTAAGTAGACAAATAGTTCTCCTGCATTGGCATACGGGAATAGTGATGTCACCGGATGAACAAATGAAACAGCTGAATCATAGAATGCTGGTTTTTGTTTTTCAGGTAAGAAGCGGCCAAACGTATAAGCCATTGGGTTTGTCAAAATAAGAACGGATAAAATCGGCATTAACGTGTAGCGCAAAATGGTATATTTTGCTGCAAATTGGATCGCTCTATTCACTCTCTCTTCTCCAATAAACTTCATAACAGCATATGTGAAAGTAAGTAGCACAACAAGCGTTGGAACGATACCTGTAACAAGACCCATGAATTGCTTTCCGCCGGCTTCAAACATTCCGATAAAGTGCTCTCCAAACCATTGAATCCATTCCATGTTTCATCTCCCCTTTCTTTAGTTCACATTTGTTATATTTTTCTTCGAAATCGAGACAAGTGCCTGTTCAGCTGCCATAGAGAGTGCTTGCATGACAGCTGGTCCTTTTTTGCGTTTTTTCAATGTTTGTTTCATCATATGGTGCTCGTCTAGCACAGCCCCTACATGTTTTCCTTCAAATGAAGGACATTCCTTAAATTTAGATAAGATCGAGACTCCGCCAAGCACATGACATTTTTGAATGATATATGATTCATCGACAATGATGAGCGCAATGGCCCCAGGACCAACTTTGCGCCGCTCCATTCCTGAAAACAAGTGATAGCCTTGTTTCCCTTTGTAGTCATCAATAAGTGAGTCCATGCTTTTGCGGTAGTACTTGATTTGAATAAACGATAAACCATACTGCACAATGAGAATGATACAAAGTACGATTGCTAATTTTTCCATAGCCTCACGCCCTTATGATTGAAATAAGTGATCTTGTAATGAACGCAGCTTCCAGACCGTTGTGTTTGAATCAAGTTCTACATCATCATGAGATAGGAATTGTCCTAATTTGATGTCTTTTTTCGCTACTACTTTTCCGCTGATTAAGCCAATTGGAATGTGACCATTCGTTTTCATGTCTTGATGCGTTTCAAGGACACCTCTTACGGAGTATCCACCAATTCCGTCAAGTGTTTCTCCTGCTTTAATATCTCTCTTCGCAACAGCCACTGTTTCTGACACTGGTACACCAATTGGGTGGATGGATGAATCATGCTGTAAGACTGCTTTTGCGATGGTGACTGGTGTTTCAAGACTCGCTAAGTGGAAAGGACGATAAAGCGTATAGTGTGGGCCTTTTCCAACTTTTAAGTAGCGAAGCTCTTCATCTACTGGCTCAAGCTCACTCTTGACGATGACAAATACGCCTGGTGCAAGTCCATTTACATATTCAACAACTCCGAAGTTATCCAGCACGCCGCCTTGCTGTTTTTGATTCAATTTATCTGCTACATTGTCTAAATTCGCTTCGACTCCGTGCATGCCCACTTTATCTGGCAAAAGACCTGTCGCATTACTCAATAAGTTCATTTCTGCCATTGTTTTTGTTCCGTCCTGGAACGCCGCCAGCATATGTGCACTCATATGTTTACTATCTGCTTCTGCTTTACACGTATCTGGATTTGCTTCTGGGAAGAACGGGTTGTTTTTGCCTTTCCCAGCAACCAGCACCTCAAGCCCCATTGTTTTCGCAAATTCATATAATTCTAGTGTTGCTGCTGGTTCGTCTCCAGCTGATCCTGAGTAAACAAGCCCTGCGTTCGTGAATAATTTATGCATGACCAAACCGATTGTAATATCGACTTCTACATTTAAAAGAACAAGATGTTTTTTTGAATTAAGCGCTTCCAAAGAAATGTTTGCTCCGACCTCTGGAACTCCTGTTGCATCCACAACAACTTCCACGAAATCTGATTGAATCACTTCTCTATAATCATTTGTGACAACCATTTGATGAGACTTCGCATGCTGCTTGTAAAAATTTGCTGCCTTCTCTGCTGCATCAAGGTGAATATCACAAACACCTGCTACAATCATCCCTGGAATGTTAGAAATTTGTGAAATGAGTCCAAAACCCATTTGACCAGCTCCAATAATTCCTACTTTGATCGGATCTCCACTGCGTTCTCGTGCTAATAACTGTTGATAAATTGACATCTAAATCATCCTTTCAGGTTTTCTTGCTTCACAATAGATTGCTAGAAAAATAATCTGAAACTTTTAACAAATGTTATAAAAATTAACAAAAATCTTATTATTGTAACATTTGTTATTTTATTTATCATTTGTTATGAACTTAGTTTATATGATGTGTCAACTTTGTGTCAAGCTAAAATCGATAAAATTTTCAATCTTTTTGAGTCTAAAGACTCAAAAAAAACTACCTAATCATATTAGGTAGTTACAGATTGTTGACAAAGGGCTAAAATGATATTTATTTTAGCCCTTTGTCTTCTTTTCAGCGTGATAGAAAACCTTTGAAGTCTAGGAAGAACGAGTACCGGAGCGGAGCGAATTTGACATTCGTGAGCACCGGCACGCAGACCTGACAACGAATGTGAGGGTTTGTCTACACGCTGAAACTACCTAATCATATTAGGTAGTTACTTTAATAAGGCATCTCCTGTTCGTTCATCCGTAATTAATACATGAATTAATCCACCTTCTAATGCTGCCCTTATCGCTTCAATCTTTTCTTCTCCTCCAGCGACACCTATGACCAGCGGGATTTCTTTCAACTTTTGCGGGCTTATTCCCATCACCCGGTCGTTCCATGGATGAGGATACACTTCTCCTTTACGATCAATAAAGTTATAACAAATGTCACCCGCTACATCCTTCGCTTGAAGTATATCCTCCTCGCCGCTTGTCATGTAAGATTTCACCATCGTTGAATGCTGCGGAACCCCGCCAATCCCTACAACAGCAATATTTGATGATTCTCCTAATTCAATGACTTTTTTGATCGACGGCTGTCTAATCAGCACTTCCTTCGCTTCTTTCGTATCAAGCATGACAGGGACATGTAAAAACTCACATTTTGATTTGAGTGCCTCTGTACATCTCGCAATAATATAGTTGGCATGGATATCAACATCCTCATTCCCAACACCTCCGACAAGCGGAACAAATGTCACGGATGGATAGTGCTGAACAGACGTAAGCACTTTCGCCATTTCATGCAAAGTTGTCCCTGAGGAAAAACCGATGACTTGTCCATCCTTCATCACTTTTAATAAAAAACCCGCAGCCGCAGCGCCGATTCGGCTTTTTGTTGTCTCTTGACTGAGAGATTCAACACATACGACTTCTCGCAGCCCGTATTTTCGCTCTATTTTTCTTTCTAACGACCCGTATTGTTGATTGACTTCATCATGAATAATGATTTCCACGATTCCTGCTTCACGTGCTTTTGCCAAATATTTCGATATGAGCGAACGGCTAACCCCAACAGCTTCTGCAATTTTAGATTGGGTGGCGCCTTCTTCATAATACATATGCGCAACCTTAATGAGCAGCCTTCTTTCATCATGGAATGTCATAATAACCCTTCTTTCCGCTTCTGTGTTCCCTAACAAATGATATATGAAATAACATTTGTTAAAAACAGATTAAATGAAAAGAATAACCGAGTCAATACTAAAGGCGTGTTCTCTAAGAAGAATGAATAAAGCCGCACATCAAGTGGCGGCTTTAAAAAATGTTCTTATTCATTTGTTTGATGGCTGCTTTTTCAAGCCTTGATACTTGTGCTTGAGAAATCCCGATTTCTTCAGCGACTTCCATTTGCGTTTTACCTTGGAAGAAGCGTTTGCGAAGAATCATTTTTTCTCGATCATTCAATCTACGCATTCCCTCTTTTAAGGCCAATTCTTCCACCCATTGTGTGTCTTTGTTCCGATCATCACTAATTTGATCCATGACATAAATCGGATCTCCTCCGTCATTATAGATCGGTTCAAACAAAGAAACAGGATCTTGAATCGCATCTAGGGCAAAGACAATTTCCTCATGAGGAACTTCTAGCACTTTGGCAATGTCTTCTGCCGTTGGTTCCTTGCTTGTCTCACTAATTAGCCTCTCACGGACCTGAAGTGCCTTGTAAGCAATATCTCTTAGTGAACGAGACACCCGAATCGGATTGTTATCACGCAAGTATCGACGGATTTCTCCTATGATCATAGGGACCGCATAAGTTGAAAATCTGACATTGTGGCTTAAATCAAAATTATCAATCGATTTCATTAATCCGATACAGCCTACTTGGAAGAGATCATCCACATACTCGCCTCTGTTGTTAAAACGCTGAATCACACTTAAAACCAACCGCAAATTGCCATTGACTAGCTTTTCTCTTGCTGTATCGTCACCCTCATCTTGCAACTGTCTGAACAATTTCCTCATCTCTTCGTTTTTCAGAACTGGCAGTTTGGAGGTGTCGACTCCGCAGATTTCCACTTTATTTCTGGACACTTTTTTCCCTCCCTACAGGAGCTGTTGTACAAAGTTCAGTATCTCCTTGGGATGGAAAAATATGCACGAGCTATGACGAGAAACATGTAAAAATAGGTTAATTCCTTTGGCAGCGTAAGGACAGAGCTTTCAAAAAAAATTTTTAGACCATTTTGTTAAATTCTTTTTGTAATCGTTTAATAATTCTTTTTTCCAGCCTTGAAATATATGACTGGGAAATCCCCAGCATATCAGCGACATCTTTCTGGGTTTTTTCCTCACCGCCGACTAAGCCGAATCTGAGTTCCATAATCTGTTTTTCACGATCGTTTAATTGTTCTAGCGCTTTTTTCAGTAATTTTTTATCTACATTTGCTTCAATATCTCGGGTGATAATATCATCATCTGTTCCAAGGACATCTGATAAAAGCAGTTCATTTCCGTCCCAATCAATGTTGAGCGGCTCGTCAAACGATACTTCTGAACGGATTTTATTATTTCGGCGCAGGTACATCAAAATCTCATTTTCAATACATCTTGAAGCATATGTCGCAAGCTTGATCTTTTTTTCTGGATTAAATGTATTGACTGCCTTGATCAGACCAATGGTTCCAATACTAATTAAATCCTCAATATTAATGCCTGTGTTCTCAAATTTCCTTGCGATATAAACCACTAATCGCAAGTTTCTTTCGATAAGGATGGCTCTTGCGGTTTGATCACCCTTCGGTAATTTGACAAGTAGTTCCTGTTCTTCATCCTTGGATAATGGAGGCGGCAGCGCTTCACTTCCACCAATATAATAAATTTCATCACTCTTTAGACCTAGCTTCATGAGGAGTTTATACCAGTAGTAAGTGAGTTTAAATTTTAATTTTTTCATCTTCTTCTCCCTTCTAAATGTCAAGTTGACCTCGTAAGATAAAAGACATGACCAAAAAACTACGACACCCCTTGTATAATTTTCCCGTCTAACATATCTGGATGAATGATGGATTGAAATTCCTGATCTGCTGATAAACCGCTTAGGCTCATTCCAACAAAACACTTGGCTGGCTGGATCATATGCGTTTTTGAATAAATGACGACCGTATCTGGTTTCAAGCATAGTAGAAACCCATGATCATGACCGACGGCACGATATGGAACAAGTCTTAAACGATCAAGCAGTGGAAACCGATCATCAAGCTTTTGCATCACTTCAACAGGATGAGACTGTTTCATTAGTTCTATAAATGGCTCTCCGCAAATAGACGTTAACTGATCAAGCTGGACGATCATAACAGGTGTTTTCGTCATAGGATCATACAGCTGGTTGCCAGAATCAACGAGTCCATTTAAGCGGATGGTCTCTCCATGAATGTGTATCTCCACAAGCACTTGTTCATCAAACTGTCTTTTTTTCGCACCAACCTCTCCTAATCTTTTCTTTGAAAACAGCCAAATGGCAGGAAAGCCGGTTAAAACGAAAAGCCAGCTAATGGGATCGCCAAAGCCATCGTTTTGTGAAATAAGCAGTCCATCTTGAATGACTGTATTTGTTTGCAAAAACGAATGAACCCCGATCATGCCTCCTCCCATCAAAAATGTGACAAAGTAAAAAGCAAACAGGTTTTGAAAAAAGGAACGAAATCTTTGAAAACCAAAGGTTGCAAGCACGATCAAGACAGAAAAAAGTAGTTTGCCTAAAGGGTGTGACACAAACATTGCAAATGGTGTAAAGAGCAAGAGAACAATGCTCGATCCAATCAGAGCTCCTAACATATATCGCCTTTTTTTCACTTGTCGTTTGAGAATAAATGCAGTGAGTAAGAGAAGCAATAGATCAAAACAAAAGTTTAACAGCCAAATCACATCTAAATAAATGACCACCTTCTGCTCCTTTCATCTGAAACAAAGAATCAAAAGCAGTACTTGCACTTGTTTGTACCAGTATAAAACAGTCATGAGATGGAAGTCTGTCAATTCTTGTTGGGGATGATAGAGAACTTTTGGTGGATTGTTATTGTTTTTGTCGAGGAATGAGAGGGCGGGACAAGAGAGCGGTGTCTTGGACAAGTTTTCAAGCGCTTGTTCGATACAAAAAAGACACGCTCCAAAGAGTCGTGTCTTTTGCTGAGGATTACTTCTCGTTGATGTTTAATGTGCCAGAAGCCTTTTGTCTTGTGACATTTCCATAATCATCTCGCACAATGACTTCAATGACCGCGCCTTTTGCTTTTGCGGTAGATGTAGCCGTCCAGTAGCCTTCATATGTTCCCTTGGCTACTTCGCGAATCGGCAGCTCTGCTATATTTTGAAGCTTTGATCCAGCGTTTGTCAGCGGCATGTGAATGACAAAGGTTGCCTCTAGCTTTTCCCTGCTTTTAAATGAAATTTTAACAGATTCTCCCGATGATAAATGGACATCCTCTGCTGGAGTCAGCTCAGAAATGTCAGGTGCCTCGTATTGAACATCAATGTCGACTGTTCTAGTCGTTTTGTTTCCTGCTGCATCCTTTGCTGTCACTTTTATCGTATTCTTCCCGTTCTCAAGCAGCACTCTGGCGGAATACTTCCCATCTTTTACTGTCGCTTTCTTTCCATTCACTGTGACTTGATCAAGATGATCGTCCGTTACTTTTCCTTCCACAGTGAGCGATTCTCTATTTGATTTTTCGCCTTTTTTCGGTGTATCAATGGTCAAAGTTGGTGCTGTTTGATCAATGATCACCTTTACCGGCTTGGATGGTTTCGTTGCGCCTTTATCCGTGACAGTCGCTGCCGTGATGATATGCTCTCCGCTTGAAACAGTGATCTTCTCTTTGAAGGTGCCCGACTGATCTGCTTTGACTTTGGCGATCTCTTTGTCGTTTTGATAGATCGCTACATCAAGCCCAGGAGAGGCTGTGCCTTCAATCTCCAATTCACCTTTATTTGTGATGGTTCCTGCCTTTGGAGATGTAATTTCTGGCACATCTGCTTCATAGTTAACAAGCGCACGAATCATATAATTCCCCTCTTCTTTCGGAGAAGGAGAAAAGGCACCGCTCGTCAGCTGCCAGCTTCTTTCAGTATTTGGCCCATCTTCATCTGTTGCAAGCCCCGGAGATTCCGTATTCTTTTTCGTTTGAATGTAGACGAGATAAAAATCTCCCTCCACAGTGATTGCTTGATCTTCTAAATCTACTTTTGTCCATTCACCATTACGCAGTGCATTCGCTTTCAAAGGTCCTGCGATTTTCTCACCTGGTGCTCCGTCTTTCCCGGAAGCGTCATACACTTCAACCGCAAATTCATTGCCGCCAGGAGTTGGCCATTCTGATGTCCAGAAACGGAAAAGTCCGCCTGTGACTTGTGCTTGTTTCTTTCCCTTTTCTAGTGAAAACTTCACAGCCCAGCCATTGCCAGGATCATAGAAAGCCCGCGCATTTTCAGCTGTCCCGTCATCGTAGCCAATTTCACCAGCAAAGCCGATAAAAGGCTCAAGCTTGATCGCTTTTGCCAGCGGCTTTTCTGTGACATCCGCCGTAAAAGAATAGCCTTTAAAACCTTTCGCAAATACTTTGACTGTATAAACGCCGCTCAATGCCTCTAAAGAAAACTCGCCGGATTCATCTGTTTTCACCGGCTCAATGTTGGCATCCTCTACAAGATAAACAGTGGCATCCTTTACTTTTTCACCCGTTGTTTCATTGACAACTGTGCCGGATATCGTTCGTTTCTCAAGTGGCTGTAAGGAGAAATTCGCTTCTGCCTTTTCATTTGAGGAAATATTGACTTTTTGGGTGCGTGATTCAAAGCCGTACGCTTCAGCTTTCACTGTGAATTCTCCTGCTCCATGAGAAAGCTGATATCTTCCTATCGCTTCATCAGTGTACGTTGATTTTCCGCTTTCAAGGACACTGATTTGTGCCTTCATAGGAAGGGCTTGAATGGACGGGACATCTCGACCTTTTTCCTTTTTCATCTGCACATGTTTTTCTTTTACTTTAGCAGGTGTTGCACTTTTCGGATTGACTGATTTCTTATTTCGCGTTGTAGACTTTTCCTTTTTGATCACGCCAAGTTGTTTTTTTGCTTTTTGAGGCAATGCTTGATCTGTTATTTTCACATCATCTAAATAAAAGCCGTCTTTTGTGACACTGCCATCTGTTCTCAGCTGAAAAACCACTCTCACCTTTTGACCTTTATAGGCAGATAAATCGACTTCACCTGCTGTCCATGCATTTGTTTTTCCTGTATAGGCTGCCACTTGAACAGCATCTTCGCCCTCAGGCTGCACATGTACATGCACATAGTCATAGTTTGCTTCGAGATCATGCCAGTATTGATATTGCAAAAAGGAGGAGCCTGACTCTGGTACCGCAATCATCGGCATTGATAAATTGGCATCCATTTGATTTTCATAAGGACTGTCTAAGTTTGTGGCATAGACACGTTCTCCAGTAAAGGCTTGTTTCGGACCTGTGGACGGTTTTCCCCACTGCCACGGATCTTTTATTCCACCACTGAACCATCCACTTGGCCATGCTTCAAAATCTTGCGAGTAGCCCGTGGTGACGGATGTCTTAACCGGTAGGGTGTACGGCTCTGATGCCGTTTCATTTTCTCCAAAATCTTTCACAATCCATCGATACGTGACGTTCTCGCCCTCAAGTTCAGGAAGCTGGACAACATAGGTTCCTTTTAAATGATTTCCATTCGTACGACTTGCTTGCAGCGTCTCCCATTCACCGTGATCCACTTGGTAAGTCAAGGATACATTTGTCACAGCTACTTCATCTTCCGCTGTGATGGTCAGAGGCGTTGGCGTAGATGCAAAGATTTCGTTCGGTCCTTTATGAGAAAAAACAGGCGGTTCTGTATCTTCCCCTTCTGTGGTGACCTGGCCTTCAATCGTGCCAATTCCGTCGGTTAATGCCGTGATCGCCTCTCTCGCATCAACTAAACCTGCCCCATAGCCATTGTTAGGCGATTCAGGAAATTGCTCGTCTGTCAGCGGCTTCGCTGTATCAATGAGAATTTGCTCAATCTCTTCAACAGAAAGATCTGATTGTACTTGGCGAAGAAGAGCAACAACGGCTGAAACATGCGGACCTGCCATCGACGTGCCATTCCACCCATCCTCATACCCTTTCCCTGGGATGGAAGAGCGAATGTTTACCCCTGGAGCAGCAATATCTGGTTTCATAACGCCATATGGAGACGGACCTTGCAGTGAGAAAGATCCTAATTTATTGTCTTGATCCGTTGCACCCGTAGCAAAGGCTTCTTGGTAGTTTGCGGGATTTGCAATCGATCCCTCACCCCCAGGATTAAATAAATCGGTATTGCCAGCTGAAAACTCTGGAAAGATGTCTGCTGCTCTCCAAGCATTGACCACATCTTTATACCAATCATCAAGCCCAGGCCCACCTCCCCAAGAATTATTGACGACATCTGGTGCTTTTTCTGGATGCGGGTTTCCGTTCTCATCCTTCGGTGCCAAAATCCACTCACCTGCATCTAGCAGATCAGCATCTGTTCCTCCATCTTCTGAGAAAGCTTTCACTGCGATCCATTTTGCACCTGGTGCGACCCCGATTTGATTCGTTCCATCTGGCTCAGAACCAACCATTGTTCCAGTCACATGTGTACCATGCTCTAAGTCATCGTAAGGTGAATCAGATCCTGTCGTTGCATCATACCAATTGAATGCATGAGATGGTTCATTCGGACGAGCCGGATCAAACCCGCGATATTTTTCTTTTAAAGCAGGGTGATCCCATTCCACACCTGTATCAATACTTGCAACAACTGTACCAGTACCGTCATAGCCTAAAGCCCACGCTTCTGGGGCATGAACCTGAGAAATATTCCACTCGATTCCATCTACTGCTTTGATTTGTTTTTTCTGCTGAGAACGCTTCAAATCAACAGGACGATGAATTTGACGTGTTTCATTCGGCAGCACTTGATCTACTTCTGGAAAGGAAGCCACCTTTTCCATGACTTCTTTCGTTCCCGTCACAGCTAGACCATTCACAATATAGTACGAACGAATATCCTTCACTAGCTTTTTCTTTTTTTCCTTTTGTAAATACGCAAGCAGTGCTTGTTGTGTCTCATCAGACGTTGCTCTTAGCTCAGATACAACAGCCGATCTTTTTGTGTACTGCGTTTTAGCAGCTGTTAGTTTCTGCTTTTTGGCTTTCGACACAGCTTCCTTCGCTACTTTTTGCGCGTTTGTTTGTTCCTTCATTTTGACTAAAAAGGTCACCTTGTCTTCCTGTTGAAACTGCTTCATTAATCTAGATGAAATCTTTGCTTTTGTTGTCTTAGAGGAAACAGCTTCCTCCTGATATGAGGTAGAAGTCGATTTTGCCTGAACCATCCCAAAGCTTGTCATCGCTAAAGTACCCATCACTAATAGACTCATAAAACGATAGCCGGCGGTTTTGTGAAACTTCACTTTCAATCAAATCCCTCCTCCTCAAATGGTCAAGCAGCGTGTAGTCCTCACTTCCCCCTTCCTTTTTGTTTATGACAAGATACATGGTGTTCTATTTAATGTAGTCAAATAAAGTTCATCATTTTGTCGTTTTTTGTAACAGGTATCAAAAATGATTCTTTTGTCTTAATTCACATAAGTCAAAATACATATGTTGGATTGAGTGTTTCTTACATGTTCAAGACTTTTTTATTAGAAGAACAACAGGTCCCTTTATCCTTTTTAGGCATTAAAAAATCCCCTTCCAATGGAAGGGGATGAGCCATGCTCAATTAGCGTTTGTTGCGGTTGCGCAAGAACGTTGGGATATCGAGCGTATCATCGCTCGATTGTTGTGTATTTTGCCTTGGCTGAGATGATGTTTGCTGATGTTCCTCGCGTTTTACTTCACGCTTTTGTGGAATGGATTGATTTTGCTTTAATCCTTGACCTAATGGATTTCTTTGTGATTTTGTCACTTCTGGCTCCTGCTCAATAAATCCAGTTGCGATCACTGTCACCACAATTTCATCCTTCAAGTTATCATTAATAACAGATCCGAAAATCATGTTTACATCTTCATCAGATGCTGATGCAACAATATCAGCTGCTTCTTGCACCTCATAAAGACTTAGGTTTGTACCACCCGTAATATTCATGATGACGCCTTGTGCACCGTCAATCGCCGTTTCAAGAAGTGGTGAAGAAATGGCTTTCTTCGCTGCTTCAGCGGCACGGTTTTCACCTGTTGCGACACCGATTCCCATAAGGGCTGAACCTTTATTGGACATGATTGTTTTCACGTCAGCAAAGTCAAGGTTAATCAAACCTGGTGTTGCAATTAAATCTGAAATTCCTTGAACACCTTGTCTTAACACGTTATCCGCTGCACGGAATGCTTCAAGCATTGGCGTGTTTTTATCAACAATTTCAAGCAATCGATCGTTTGGAATCACGATTAATGTATCAACTGCTTCTTTCATAGAAGCAATTCCTTCAACTGCTTGAAGCTGACGCTTTCTTCCTTCGAATGTGAAAGGACGAGTGACGACACCAACTGTCAATGCCCCAGAATCTTTTGCAATTTTTGCAATGACAGGTGCAGCACCAGTTCCAGTTCCACCGCCCATACCAGCTGTAACAAAGACCATGTCAGCGCCTTTTAATACTTCTTCAATTTGTTCTTTGCTTTCCTCAGCTGCCTTTTTACCGACTTCAGGATTCGCACCTGCTCCAAGCCCTCTTGTCAGCTTAGCGCCGATTTGCATTTTTGTTTCTGCTTTTGATAGATTTAACGCCTGTGCATCTGTATTAACTGCAATAAAATCGACACCTTGTACGTCATTTTCGATCATTCGGTTGACAGCGTTATTTCCGCCTCCACCTACTCCGATTACTTTAATTGATGCTAGGCCGTCTATATTTGTTTCAAACTCCAACATGCTGAATCCTCCTAATCCGTCGAAAATCTAATTCTATTCCCAGAACATATTAAATAGTTTTTTCATTTTGCCCGGTTTTTTATTTGTCTCTTGTTGTGCTTTTTGTTTTACTTTCGGTCTTGGCTGAGCTTCTTTCACTTGTGATGTAGCAGAAACCGGCTCCATGGACGCGCCTACTTCATGAAACGCCTCATCCGGCATTTGGAACCCAACCTGTCTGCCCTGGATCTTTGCATTGCGATAAGCAAAATGGATCAGACCCACTCCTGTCATATATTGGGGCTCTCTCACCCCGATATAATTAGGACTTGCAATTCTTACATTGTTTTGTAAGACCGTTTGTGCAAGAGAAAGGATACCTGGTATGGCTGCCTGTCCACCTGTTAGAACGAATCCGCCAGGCAAATCATGGACACCCATATTTCTTAATTCCTCTGCCACAAACAACAGGATTTCTTCCAGTCGTGCTTCGATGATATTGGCCGCTTCAAGTTGTGTATACGTCTGTTTTTGATCGGTACCGATGACGGAAACTTCAAATGTTTCCTCAGACGATGCCTCATCATAGAACGCATGTCCAAATTGTTTTTTGATTCGTTCAGCTTCTTCAGTGGAAGTTCTCAATCCTATAGACAAATCTTTTGTAATGTTCTCTCCGCCCAAAGGGATACTGTGAGTAGAATAGAGATGCCCGTTTTCAAATACGGATATCGTAGTAGATCCGCCGCCAATATCGACAAGAGCTACTCCTAGATTTTTTTCATCTTTCGATAATGCTGCTGAGCCCGATGCGAGTGGCTGCAAACAAATATCCATAATTTCAATCCCAGCTCGCTCTACACATCGGAGCCAGTTATGTAGAATCGTTTTAGAGCCTGTAATTAACGATCCTTCCACCTCTAACCGAACACCAAGCATTTTTTTCGGATCTGTGATCTCATCCCTTCCGTCGACGATAAATTGTCTCGGAATCACGTCTACGACGAGATGTTCTTGAGGAATAGATACTACCTGTGCAGCATCTAAGACACGTCTCACATCTTCAGCATGTATTTCTTTGTTTTCACTAGATACTGCGACCACGCCGCTCGTATTCTGAATATGAATGTGGTTTCCGTTCATTCCGACAATCGCCTTTTGTAAAGGAAAACCTACCATTCTCTCAGCCTGTTCAAATGCTTGTCTAATAGAATGAACTGTCTCATCTATATCAACAATCGATCCTTTTTTTAACCCCTCTGAAGGGACATTTCCAACACCTATAATGTTAAGCGAATCATCCGCCATTTCTCCGACGATGACTTTTATATTGGATGTACCGATGTCAAGGCTGACGTAAATTTCATTGTTGTTCATTCTATGGCACCTCCTCACATATCAATACTTTCTATTCTATTATTTGCTGAACAACAATACAATGAATGTGTTTTTACAAGTGTGTAACAAAACTTAAAAAATCAACATTTTTTATTAGGATTACTGAAAATATTCGTTACATCATATGTATATCCTTTTTTATGACTCACTTTTTTTCTTTTTTTCTCTAGAAATTGTCCATTTTGTTAGTAAAATTCTTCGAATAACTGCTATATTTTGAAACAATCTAACGCCGAACGCAAACATTCCGACTAAATACAAGTCTACACCAAGATGGACGCCCAGAAAAGCTAAACTTATTGCGAGTATAATATTAAAGAAGAAGCCTGATACAAACACCAGTTCATCGTATGCCCCTTGCAGATGTGCTCGTATTCCACCAATCAATGTATCAAGAGCAGCAAGTACAGCGAGGGAAAGATAGTTAGAATACTCATTCGGTATCGTAAAATTTGTTAAAAAACCGATTGCAACTCCTATGATTAAGCCAAGTACAGGAAGCCACATTAAGATTTTCCCTCCTTTACATCTTCAAGAGGCTTCAATTCGTTTAAATGAATTGCACCGTCATATGCTTTTAAATGAATTTTTTTCTTCGGCTGGCTAATACTCAAGCTGAAATTTTCCTGAGCGAACAAATCGCCAATATCTGATACATTTAAACGGCTGTATAATTTGTCTGCCTGCTGGCTGATCATCTTAATGGTAACTGCATCACTATCTAAGCTGTAGCCATCCATTTTCGTCGTCCCATTAATATCTCGAATGACACTTGTATTAATCACCCGATGGTCATTAATGGAAATATATTTTGCCCCAAACATGTTGGCTTCGTTGATTAACTTTTTCAAAAGATCAGGCGGGATATTTTTCACTTCTTCTCCGGTAAGTTCCTTCGAAAAGAGCTGAGAAATTTCAACTTCAATCCCTTCCCCCGTTACCTCTGTAAAACCAGCCTTTTCTTTTAAATCTTTTAGCGTTTTTGTTAATTGTGCTTCTTTTGATTGATCTCCTTGATTATCATACTTTTTCAGCATCTCATCATATTTATCAATTTCTTTTAGTAAATCCAATTCTTTACTTTTAGATGCAGATAAATCCTCTCTTAATTCCCAAACATCGCGAGTATCACGAATTTTAGGTTTTTGTAAAGAGTTAAATTGGATGGAGACCATGATGCCAAATATCACCATCAAGACTGTCAAACTAAGTAAAGGCTTCTTTTTCCTCAACACCACTCACCTTTTCACTTTTAATCTTTGTTTCTTAAAAGAGGATTCATACGAATATCCTTTTTTTCAATCGTCATTGAAATGTGATCACTTGTCAGCTGATCAACCACCCCGCCAGCAATATTTAAAGCAGGTATTAACACAGCAGGATCCCCAATAGCAGAAATGACAAATGGCGCTGGATGCTGAACTCCGTCAACTGTGACGACTGGGCCATTACAATGTATGTATGATTGGTGTGTGATTCTTTGTCCGTTAATAGATACAGCAGATGCCCCTGATATAAATAGTTCGTTTATCACATGAAAAATGTGGCTCTCATGAACAATGTAATTATTGACATTTTGTCCACTCGGGATATAAGATGCATCTTCAAGAGATACTTTTACCCCTTTCCCCTTTACACCTATCTCCCCTGTAAACATTCTGTATTTCTCAACATCTTCCAACACATTAAAATACTGCTCTTTTTCATTTTTCAAACTGGACTCTGTCGCTTGAACCTTTGATTGAAGGCTGTATAGTTCTTTTTCAAGTTTCTGATTCGCCTTTTCTTGCTTTGTCAGCTGACTTTTCAAAGAGTATTCTTTTTTCCATTGTTCGGTTCGATTGACATCTGCCTGATGCTGCTTTGTATATTGGTATGAAAAAGAAATCAGAAACCCAAGAACAAGCATCACAATTGAGAATATAACTGTTTTGCCTCTCAACGTTCATCTTCCTTTTTCTTAGATTTGAAAGCTTCAAAATACGTTGCGACTTCCATATGAATCGTGCCTTTCTCAGATGACGAAAGTTCTTTTACAATAGCCGGATAGGTTTTCATTTTATCGGCGAATGTTTTAATTGATGCGATCACGGTGTTCCCGTCATTCATATAAAATTTAACGAGCCACTGGTTTGAACTTGTCGGCACATAATATACTTCTGAGATGAGTTCCTGAATAGAGGCTGGGAGCTGATTTAAAGATTTAACTGTTTGCTTCAGTTTCTCTTTATTGTCCCAATCGACAAAAATAGGTCCTGCATGATTCGGCGTTACTTCATCTGGTAAAGCTGTCCCATTTTCAAGAAGCTCATAATATAGATTTCCCTTTTGAAGATAAGCAATATTTGCATATTCTTTTACAGCAATACTGACCTTATTCGGGAAATGTTTTTTAATACTGACACTTTTAATCAGTTTATTTTGTTTAATATGGTCTGCTGTCATATCTTTATTTAAGTTCCAAAACTCTGTCTCGCCTTCTTTAATTTGTGAAAGTTTAACAAGCTGTTTTGTTGATACATGCTCGTTACCCGTGATGGTTAAAGAAGAAATTTTACTGATTGGTGTTTGCAAATAAATAACAATTAAAACCATGATAAAAAACAGCAGAATAAAAGAGATCAGTCTCCGATTTGCTTTCTGCTTTCTTTGTTCTTTAATTTTAGGAATTCGCTCTTCTATATTGACGATCTTTTCATTTTCATGATCAGGCCGCATATATACTCTTCACCTCATTCAAAGCTGCTTGTCCACACCTTTAGGTCATCATTTTGATTAGAAAACAAACGGCATGAAAGAATGCCGTTTGTTTTCCTGCGATGCCATCATTCATAAAAACTAGCTTTAATTTGCTTCACCGATAATTTCTACTTCTGTATGCATACCTACATTGTAGTCTTCTTTAATTTTCTTTTGGATGTACTGAATTAAGTCCAGCACATCTTGAGCAGTAGCGCCACCAGCATTGACAATAAAGTTTCCATGCATATCAGAAATTCTTGCCCCGCCAATCTGGTATCCTTTTAAATTCGCCTTTTCTACAAGCTGTCCTGCATATTCAGGTAGCGGATTTCGAAAAATACTGCCTGCACACGGTCGATTATAAGGTTGCGTTTCCTTACGATAGTCTTTATTTTGCTGCATTTTCTTTGTGATTTTCTCGCGATCATCCTGTTTGAGCTTAAACACGGCTTCGAGGACAATGCCCGGACGTTCTTTTTGAAGTACAGAGGTTCGATAGCTAAAGTTCATTTGCTCATTTGCTACCCACTCGATGCTTCCATCTTCAAATAAGATTCTAGCTTTCACAAGAATGTTGCTGATATCTGATCCATGTGCCCCTGCGTTCATATAAACAGCGCCACCGATAGACCCTGGAATACCAGCTGCGAATTCCAATCCTGAAAGGCCCTTCTTACTAAGAGACGTTGCGAGACGTACAACAGAGTAGCCGCCGCCAACTGTAATTTCTTCATCATTCACATTTAAATGATCAAGTCCAGCGCCTAACTTTAGAACTACACCACGTATTCCTTTATCAAGTACAAGTAAATTAGACCCTCTTCCAATGACCGTCCAATCAGTATGATGTTTTTTTACCTGATCCATGATCGTTTTGACTGCGTCGACATCTTTTGGAATGATCAATAGATCTGCTGGTCCGCCTATTTTCATTGTCGTATGATTTGCAAGCGGCTCATTTTCAAGCACTTTACCAACTTGCGCTTCTAATAATTCATTCTTCAAGTTCTCCATATTACCCTCCGCCTTACCTAATATCATTCAATCATGTAGTCGTAATTTCTTTTAACACATTATATAAACGTGTAGCCGCATCTGGTACTCCGAGTTCTTTCGTTAAACGGCTCATTTGATTTAATTTCTCTTCATTACCGGCAATTTCATCAATTGCATGCAGCAAGCGATCTCCAGAAAGCTCTGATTCTCTTAAAACGATAGCAGCATCATGCTTTTCAAGTGATCTAGCATTGATTTCCTGATGATTTGCCGTCACGTATGGGCTCGGAATGAAAATTGTTGGAATTCCAAGAGCTGTCACTTCAGCAATCGTTGTTGCTCCCGCTCTTGCCACAATCACATCAATCGATTTCAGATACTCCGGCATTTGATGCAGGAAAGGCTTTGTGATCATATTTGGTGCTGCACCTTTGTCCTTTAGTTCGTTCAGCACTTTTTCATAATGAACCTCACCAGTAATATATAAAAGCTGGTAGTTCTTTGCCTTTAATTCATCTTGCATGTCAATGACTGCTCTATTGATCGGAGCTGCACCTCTGCTCCCGCCAAAAATAAGAACCGCTTTTTTCTTTTCATCTAGACCAAACTCTTTAAGAGATTTCCCCTCTTTTATAGAGACGACTTCAGAGGCTCTTGGGTTTCCCGTAAAAACAACCTTTTCAGAAGGAAAATGTGCCTTTGCTTCTTCAAAGCAGATGGCTACCTTATTAACATATCTCGCAAGGAACTTATTTGTGATACCAGGCAGGCTGTTTTGTTCGTGAATAATGGTCGGGATTTTCAGCTTAGAAGCCGCATAAACGACAGGGCCACACACATAACCGCCTGTTCCAATGACAGCATCTGGCTTAAATTCTTTTAAATAAGATTTGCTTTTTTGAACGCCTTTTAGAAATTTCATCACCGTTTTTACATTATCAAAGGAAAGCTTTCTTTTAAAACCTGAAATCTCTATTGACTTGAAAGGGATATTTTCTCTTTCTACAATTTTCTTTTCAAGTCCATTTTCAGTACCAATATATAAAAATTCCACATCAGGATGCAGTCTTTTTACTTCTTTAATAAAAGCTAAGGCTGGATAAATATGTCCACCTGTTCCGCCTCCACTGATTGCTATACGCATTATACCATTTCCCCTCAATTTTTTTCTTGCTCTGAACAAAGTATAAACCCTGTTTTAAACAACAGGGCTCCGTTAAAACCTGTAAAGAAGAGTCAAAAATCATGTTTTCGAAACAAAAACTGTCATTTTCACTCTTCAAATCATTTTTTTGTACTTTTGCAAAATAAAAGTCGACATGGTTTCATGAACTAGCAGCACATTAATATCTAGCGTACCTGCTTACATTCAAAAGTACGCCAATTGCCATGAGCATTAGTGTCAGTGATGAGCCGCCATAACTTAGGAATGGGAGCGTGATACCTGTCACAGGGATAAGTCCAGTGACAACTGCGATATTAATCATCACTTGAATGGCAACCATTGAAATGATGCCAACTGCTAAGAAACTTCCGTATAAATCTGGTGCCCCAAGTGCTATTCGTATGCCTCTCCATAACAGAACACTAAAGAGCAATAAAATGAGTGAACCGCCTATAAAGCCGAGCTCTTCAGACAATATGGCAAAGATAAAGTCCGTTTGAGGCTCAGGTAAATAGAAGAATTTTTGTCTACTTTGACCTAGACCCATTCCGAACAGACCGCCTGGGCCAACAGCGTATAAGGATTGAATAATTTGAAACCCGCTGCCTAGTGGATCCTCCCAAGGGTTTAAATAAGACGTAATTCGTTTTATTCGATAGGGTGCTGATAAGACAAGTGCAGCAAAACCGCTTAGCCCTATAAGACCGAGAAATATAAAGTGAGCAATTCTCGCACCTGAAACAAAAATCATAATAATACAAGTTCCAACCATAACCGTTCCTGTCCCCAGGTCCGGCTGCAGCATAATGATGGCAAATGCCGAAAACACAATACCCAACGCTGGCGCGAAACCTTTACGGAAGGACGTGATATTTTTTTGCTTTTCAGATAAGAATTTTGCGAGAAACGCAATCATCGCAAGCTTCATGAATTCAGAGGGCTGAATACTAAACGCACCGACACCGATCCAGCTTCTTGATCCATTTCTCTCCATACCGATACCAGGAATCAGTACAAGCAGCAAGAGGAGAAAACAAACAGCAATCAATATCTTTGACCAAGTCCGCCACGTCCAATAATCGACTCGCATAATGAAAAACATCGCGATAACTCCGATTCCAGCAAACAAAAGCTGTCTTTTTGCAAAATAAAACGAATCATCAAATTTATACGATGCCCACACAGCACTTGCGCTGTACACCATAATTAAACCAATCGTCAATAAAAGTAACGTAATGACAACAAGCAAAAAATCCGGAGAAGTTTTCTTATTCGTCAAGAGACCGACACCCCAAGCATAATTTCATTTGGGCTGTCAGTCATATGAGAGACAAGCCCTTATTTAAGCATATGCACGGCGTTTACAAACATGTCTCCACGTTCTTCAAATGTTTTATGTTGATCCCAGCTTGCACAAGCCGGAGATAATAAAATCACGTCTTCTTCTTCAGATATGCTAAACGCCGCAGGTACTGCTTGTTCAACATTATCGACATGTTTTACGTGATGTATTCCCAGCTCTTCACCAAGCTTCACAAACTTAGGTGCAGTCTCACCAAATGTGATAATTCCTTTCACATTTTTCATGAAAGGTTTCAATTCATCAAATTCATTGCCCCGATCTAGTCCGCCTGCTAGTAAAATGGTCGGATGTTCGAAGGCTGACAAAGCTTTACTTGTTGCCAGTATATTGGTCGCTTTGCTATCGTTATAAAATTTTCTACTTTGAATCGTATCCACAAACTGCAAACGATGCTTCACTCCACTGAATGTTGTGAGTACGTGTGTGATCGCTTCATTTGAACAGCCTGCATTTTTCACAACACAAATGGCTGCTAGAATATTTTCTTGGTTATGCTCACCAGGAAGAACAACATCCTTTAGATCAATGACACGTTCATTCATATAGTAGATAGCGCCATTTTTAATAAAGGCTCCATGCTCTACTGGCTCTTTCACGGAGAAAAACACCTTTTTCGCTTTTGATCCTTCTGCTAGCTTAACGACAGATGGATCATCTAGGTTGATCACGGCTATGTCATTTTCATGTTGATGTGCGTATACTTTCTGTTTTGCTTTTTCGTATTCTTCACGAGTGTGGTGATAGTCTAAATGTGCGTCAAAAATATTTAAAATTAAGCTGATTTTGGGCCTGAATTCAACTGTTCCCATTAACTGAAAAGAAGAGAGCTCAGTTACAATCCATTCATCGCCAGCTGCATTTGCAGCGACTTCGCTGGCAACTGTTCCAATATTACCTGCCACTAAAGTTTTTTGACTGTCTTTTTTCAGCATTTCATAAATCAATGTAGTGGTAGTGGTTTTCCCATTCGATCCGGTAATCCCAATAAAAGGAGATGAGGTCAAATGATAAGCTAATTCTATTTCAGTCCAAACTGGAATTTGGCGTCGAAGCGCCTCTTGAACCATCACATTCTCATATGGAATTCCAGGGTTTTTAATTAAAATCGTAATTTCTTTATCATCGAACATACGAAGAGGATGACTGCCACAAATGACATCAATCCCCTTTTCAGAAAGTAGCTGAGCCGGCTCATTTTCTTCAAACGGTTTTTGATCATTTACTGTCACGTTTACTCCGTGTTCGAGAAGAATTGAGGCGGCCGCATATCCGCTTTTTGCAAGACCTAATACTAGTACATGTTCGTTTTTTAACATTTGCATCTTATTCAATTATAACCACACCTCGATGTAAATTCCTAAAACAGCAAGTAATAAACCAGCTGTCCAGAAGGTGACAACCACTCTCCACTCAGACCAGCCAACTAACTCATAGTGGTGGTGAAGCGGGCTCATTTTAAAGATTCTTTTTCCAGTTGTTTTAAAGGAGATGACTTGAAGGATAACCGATAACGTTTCAACAACAAATACTCCTCCAATAATCACGAGTAAAATTTCAAGCTTCGTTAAAATTGCAATCGCTACAATGGCTCCGCCTAAAGCTAGTGACCCTGTATCACCCATAAATACTTTTGCAGGGTGCGCATTAAACACAAGGAAACCAAGGACGGCTCCAGCAACAGCTACTGAAAAGATGGCCACATCATACTGAGATTGATTCCAAGCAAGTATGGCAAAAGCTCCGAAAGCAATGGCAGCTGTTCCAGATAATAAACCATCAAGTCCATCTGTTAAGTTCACCGCATTAGAACCACCGACAAGCATGAAAATGACGAGGATAAAGTAAGCCCATCCTAAATCAAAGCTGACATCCGTTCCTGGAATGCGAATCGTCGTTGCAAACTGATAATAATGGAAGACTGCATAAAAAATCACTGCGATCACAATTTGACCGATCAATTTCTGTTTCGATGTTAATCCAAGATTTCGTTTCATCGCTACTTTAATATAATCATCTAAAAATCCTAATAAACCGTAGCCAAGTGTGACAAATAACAGTAAAAACATTTCTGGACTAATCTCAGAGAATTTGTTGATCATCACAATTGTTGTAATTGTGATAGAAAAGATCATCATAATGCCGCCCATTGTCGGAGTACCTGATTTCTTTTGGTGAGACTGCGGGCCTTCTTCTCTAATACTCTGACCAAATTTAAGTCTTCTTAAAAACGGAATAAAAATCGGGGATAAAAGAACACTGATTAAAAATCCCATTATGATTGTAAACAATATCACCTGTTCAAGCATCGTTCTTTACTCCTTCCGAATTTCCAAAGCCGTTTTCCATCAGAAAATAGCATTCATTATTATGATATTCATTCAAGTCTTTCATATGTTGTTTTTGTACAAAATGCTTCATTTCATTACACTCTTTTCATCATTTTTAAGATTTGTTTAGATCTAAAATAGCGTCCACTGCAATCTTTGCATCATCAAAGTCGTAGACTTGATCGCCAATGATTTGGTACGTCTCGTGGCCTTTTCCCGCTATTAAGACGGTATCGCCTTTTTTCGCATTGGCAATCGCAAAAAAGATGGCTTGTTTGCGATTCACAAAGCTATGATAATATGCCTTAGGCACACCATTTTCCATATCTTTTAAAATAGCTGATGGATCTTCACTTCTTGGGTTGTCTGATGTAAAAACAGGCTCATCTGCATATTTCACAGCGATTTGGGCCATTTGAGGACGCTTTGTTTTATCACGGTCTCCGCCGCAGCCTATCACACAGAAAATTTTGCCCTCAGTTAATTCTCTACACGTTGTGAGGACATTTTCTAAGCTGTCAGGTGTATGCGCGTAATCAATGATGACAGGGAAGTCCTGATCACAGTTCACAAGTTCAAATCTTCCTTTGACTCCCTCGAGCTCTTCCATTGCACTGACGATCGTATCAAACGATAAGCCGGATACGATCCCTACTGATACAGCAGCCAGGATGTTATACACATTGAACTTTCCGATGAGGGCCACCGTCACATTTTTTGTGCCGATTGGAGTGATCAAATCAAATTGAGTTCCCTTAGGCTTGATTTGAATATTCTTTGCCATTACATCTGCTTTTTGCTCTAAGCCATACGTCATGATTTCAGCAGCTGTGACTTTTTCAAAATAACTAGAAGCTTCATCATCTGCATTTAAAATCGCGTGCTTCGGCTTATCGTGATGAAAGGCACTTCCAAGCTGGGAGAATAGCAAGCTTTTCGCGTGTTTATATTCTTCCATTGTGTTGTGGTAGTCAAGGTGATCTTGCGTAAGATTTGTGAAAACGGCCATATCATAATCACATCCATGAACCCGGCCAAGATGCAATGCATGTGATGATACTTCCATAATTGCCGTGTCTACATCTTGATCAAGCATCTGTTTAAAGGTTTTTTGAAGTGTGACACTCTCAGGTGTTGTGTTTTTCACGTCGAGAATTTCATCATTCACCTTCATATACATCGTACCGATTAAGCCTGTTTTCTTCTCGGCTTTTCTCATCATTTGTTCGATCATGTGTGTTGTTGATGTTTTTCCGTTTGTTCCTGTGATACCGATAAGATTTAGCTTATGGGTTGGCTGCCTGTAAAACGCATCAGCGATTCTTGCAAGTGCTCTTTGAGAGTGTTTCACAATAATGACTGGTACATCTGTTATGTTAAGAGGGTGTTCTGCTACAATCGCTGCAGCCCCGCTTTTCACCGCTTTTTCAGCGTAATCATGTCCATCTACTGTATAGCCTTTTATGCAGACAAAAAGGCTCCCTTTTCTCACCTCTCTTGAATCCATTTCAATGGAAGTGATATCGGGATTTTCGTTTATCAATTCGTTGTTTTCACTTTTAAAGTATGTAAGGAGTTCTTGTAATTTCATTATCATATCAAACCTCTCAAATTCGTTCACGTGCATGTCTTGTGAAAAAAACACACAGTCTATATTTTATCGTAAAAAAAAGGATACATCCAGCGTATTCCTTAAGTTTCTCTTGGAAAAAAACACACTTTGCGCTCTTTTTTTAAAACTGCCCTTCTCTTTCAACAAAAAGAGGCAGCCGAATGAGTGCGGCTACCCTCTGTTCATTCTTTATTATTCATCGTTTAAGTATAATCTGATCGTTGAGCCCTCTTTCACTTTTGTCCCAGCAGCAGGAGACTGCTTCACCACTTTACTGCCAGTGCCTGAGGCATCGATCTTCAGGTTAATGAGGAGTGATTCAAGGTCAGAAACAGATCCCCCTACAAGATTCGGTACCTCAATGGTTTTTGTGTCCAGCCACTGGTACTTCTTTTCAATTTGTCCTTTTCTTTTTTTCACACCCATCTCAGGCAGGCTGTCTCGCATAATATGACCAACAATTGGTGCCGCTACTGTACCACCAAATTGAATGGTGCCTTTTGGGTTATCAACGGCTACATATACAACGATGCTTGGGTCATCAGCAGGCGCAAATCCGATAAACGACACAATATGGTTATTTTCCATGTATTTTCCGTCCTTTACCTTCTGTGCTGTTCCGGTTTTTCCGCCAACCCGATACCCTTCAACAAATGCATTTCGGCCAGTTCCTTGAGCGACTACGCTTTCAAGTGCATATCTGATTTCTTTTGATGTTTCAGCTGAAATCACTTTCTTCTTGGCAATCGGTGATTGCTTTTTCACGACCTCTTTTGTGACCGGATCTATCCATTCTTTCGCAATATAGGGCGTGTAAAGCGTCCCGCCATTTACCGCGGCAGCCACTGCGGCTACTTGTTGAATCGGCGTAACGGAGACACCTTGACCAAAGGCAGTTGTTGCCTGCTCTACTGGACCTACTCGATCAAGCGGGAACAAAATTCCTCTCCCTTCCCCTTGAAGATCGATTCCTGTTTTCTGGCCAAAACCGAAATTTTTAATATAGGAAAATAATTGATCTTTTCCAAGACGGTCGCCTAGCTCTACAAAGCCTGGGTTACAGGAGTTTTGCACCACTTCTAAAAATGACTGTGATCCATGCCCGCCTTTTTTCCAGCATCTGAGCCTTGCTCCATCGACCGTCACAGATCCGCTGTCAAAAAATTGATCTCGCTTTAAATTCACTTTCTTTTCTTCTAATGCTGCTGCAAGTGTAATAATTTTAAACGTCGATCCCGGCTCATATGTGCTCCACACCGGTAAATTTCGGTTAAATACTTTTGGATCAACTGATTGATAGTCAGCTGGATCAAAGTCTGGTCTGCTTGACATCCCAAGCACTTCACCATTTTTTGGGTTCATGGCAATGGCGATCATGCCATCTGGATTATATTTTGTCTGCGCATTGTCTAATTCTCGTTCAATGATGGTTTGTACTTTCGAATCGACCGTTAATTTCATATCAAGACCATCTTTAGGCGGTGTATAATCATCTGCTTCATCTGGCATTTTCTGTCCTTTTGCATCGGAATAGAATTTCACAGAGCCTTTTTCACCTTTTAGGTCATCATCATAGTAGGCTTCCAGCCCAAGTAAACCTTGATTATCAATTCCAGCAAAGCCCAGTACATGGGACAGGAAACTGCCAAACGGATAATGTCTGATGCTGTCTTCTGCTACATAAACTCCATCTAAATCAAGCTCTCTTACTTCTTTTGCTTTTTCATGAGATACTTTTCTGCCCTCAGGAGAAATTCGCTCAATTGATGTTTTCTTCGTGACGTGCTTGTACGCTTTCTCCTCAGACATATTCAGCACTGCCGCGAGTTTCTTGCTTGTTTCTGCGGGATCTTTAATTTGCCGCGGGACGACCAAAATGGATGGAGCACTTTTGTTCGTCGCCAGCTCTACCCCATTCCGGTCCAGAATATCTCCCCGTTCCGGTTCGAACGGGAGGTTACGGCTCCATGAATCTTTTGCTAAGCTTGTCAGCTTTTCGCCCATAATAAACTGCACATATCCTAATCTAGTATCTATGATGAAAAAAATGACCACTCCAAACAGCAGCACGAAAAGCAATCGTTTTCTCACTGTTACACTTGACACTCGCACGCCTGGTTCACTCCTTACATATGGCTTGTTTCCATCATATGCAGGCCCGTCCTTTTGTAGAACGGTCTAGTCCATCCCTTTAAAATAAAAGAAAAAACCTAGCAAATGGTTTGCTAGGTTTTAAAGTTAATTCGGACTTTTAAATGTCACAGTGACGACTTTATCTGAAATCTCTGCTCCACTTTTGACGCTTTGTTTGACAGCATATCCTTGTCCATTTGTTTCAATGTGCACACCGGAAATGGATGCATATTGAAGTACTTCCCTTCTGGACCAGCCTGTCATATCAGGCATCTTAATGGTTTTTCCTGCTGTTTTCAAGAAGACTTTCTGGCTTTCAGTGAATTCAGAGCCCGCACTCGGCCACTGGCGTTTAATGGATAGACCGTCGCCGATGACAACAGGTGTTACGTTTTTGTTTTTGGCTTCCGTTTCTGCCTGCTTCACTTCTAAATCAAGGAATGAAGGCATTGTTTCTTGTTTCACCTTTTGTTCGCCTGATTTTTTATCGTCTGTTTTTGTTGGTGCGATATTTAAATATAGCAGACTATTTTTCATGACAGGGTTAAAGATTTGTGAAACTGGGGCAGAGCCTGTTTCTGTTTCAGACAACTGCGGCTGCTGTACTGCCACATAAACGAGCAGCTTCGGATCATCTTTTGGCGCCATCCCCATAAATGAAAAGACGTAATCGTTTCTTCCCTGGAGGTAACCGCCGGCACCGCCAATTTGTCCTGTCCCTGTTTTCCCAGCGACGTCAAAGCCTTTGATTTGATAAGGCTGACCTGTACCAATTTTCGAGGAAACAACCTCACCTAAAATATCACGGACTTGCTTCGCTGTATCAGATGAAATCGGCTTTCCAGCTACTGTTGGTTCGTGCTGCAAAATCGTTTTGTTTGTGTTCGGGTCTGTAATATGGTCAATGACATATGGCTTCATCATCGTTCCGCCGTTTGCAATCGCTGTCGCTGCCTCGATTTGTTGAATTGGTGTAATGGCAGACGCTTGACCATAAGCCGTCGATGCTTTGTCATATTCGTATCTGAAATTGATTTTACTAGACGCTTCGTTCGGCACGTCTATTCCCGTTTTGTCATAGAAATGGAATTTTTGCAAATATTGTTCGTATCGCGTGAAGCCTAGCTTTTCCTTTGCCAGCTTTGCAAAGGCCACATTTGAAGAACGGAGAACACCCTCATGAAAATCAATTTTCCCCCAGCCATTTCCGTTGTTATGGTCTCTTACAAGGCCGCCGCCTACTTTATAAGTTCCAGATTGATACTTGGCACTGCCTTGATATACCCCTTCTTGGATCGCTGCAGCGAGTGTAAAGATCTTCATCGTTGAACCAGGTTCAAACGCATATGAAATGACATCATTGTTATAGTTCGTAATGTCGAGTTCATTTAAATTAAAGCTTGGGCGCTGTCCCATCGCAAGAACTTTTCCTGTTTTCGGATCAACGACTGTCGCAATGATTTTCTTTGGCTTATATTTTTTGGCGACCTGCGTCATACTTTCTTCAAGAAACGCCTGAATTTTTTGATCAATGGTCAGCGTGACATTTTTCCCATCCTTCGGGGCGACAATGTCTTCTTTACTATTCGGAAGAGCCCACCCGCTTCTGTCACTATTATACGTCACATAGCCATCTTTTTCTTTTAAGAATTTATTTAGCGCCTTCTCAAGCCCCATTGCACCTGACATGTCCTTGGTTGCCTCATCTAATCTTGCATAACCAATTAAATTAGAAGCAAACATGCCGTTTGGATAATACCGCTTCGTGTCTTTTTCAAATGCGATCCCAGGAAGCTTTAGCTTTTCAATTTTTTCCTTTGTTGAAAAACTAATATCCCTCCCAGCTTTACCAAACTCGACTTGGAACGCACCCTTTGTATTCAAACGCTTTAAAATTTCGCTTTCGCTCATATCAATGACTTTTGACAGCTCTTTAGCCGTCTTTTCTTTGTCGACGACATGCATCGGATGCTTTGGATCGACCGTCATTTTCTTGCTCATAATGGCAATGAGTTTATACACAGAGGTATCCTCTGCAATCACATTTCCATTTCGGTCTAAAATTGATCCTCTTTTGGCTTCAAGTGTTTTCTTCGATTGATATTGCTCATTTGCCTTGGCGGCTAGAACTTGTCCATCAACCGTTCCTGTAATCTGAATATAAATAAAACGTGCCAGGATGATAAAGAAAAACAGGGCGAAGCAAATACTCGCAATTGCCGCGCCTCTGTTCATCATTTTATTCTTTTTAGGCATCGCCATGTTAATCGACCTTCTTAACATCTTTCGATATGCTTAAGCCTGCTTTTTTAGCGGCATCGATGATTCTCTCTGGTTCACTCAGCAAGTCTTTTTCCTTTTGCAGCTCAGTGATCTT
The DNA here is from genome assembly GCF_053851875.1 of Bacillus sp. A015. Taxonomy (NCBI): domain Bacteria; kingdom Bacillati; phylum Bacillota; class Bacilli; order Caryophanales; family Bacillaceae; genus Bacillus; species Bacillus sp. A015. The sequence continues at coordinate 38,888 of NZ_JBSPZB010000001.1, read as the reverse complement.
TTTCGATTCTAAAGATACTTGCTGTTCTAATTTCTGCACTTCGATATTTGCGTGATACACAGCAAAGGCTTTAGAAACGATGAGAATGGAGCTGCACATAAGAGCCATGACAAACATGACAAGTAAGATTTTTTCACCAAGTGTAATAGAACCTCTTCTTCTAATGACAACCGATTGGCCTTGCTGCTCTGTTTGATGTTGCTTTACTTCTCTTTGGTAAGCCAAATTACTCATAAGAAACCTCCTTTTTCTCATCATCTATGGTGTCGTTTACTTTTTTTCTGCAATTCGGAGCTTCGCTGAACGGGCACGGTTGTTATGTTCCAGCTCTTGTTCTGATGCGACGATCGGTTTTCTCGTGATCAGCTTCAGTTTTGGTTCAAGTCCTTCTGGAATCACTGGTAATCCGTGCGGAAGTTCTGGAAGAGAAGACATCTCTTTAAATGTACTTTTACAAATCCGATCTTCAAGTGAATGGAATGTAATGACAGAAATTCTCCCCTTCGGATTGAGTAACTCTATTGCTTGTTCTAGTGCTTCTTCAAATACTTTCAATTCGTCATTTACAGCAATTCGGATCGCTTGAAACACTCTTTTCGCTGGATGTCCGCCAGTTCGTCTTGCAGGTGCGGGAATTCCTTCTTTGATAATGTCTACAAGTTGACCCGTTGTTTCAATTGGCGCTTTTTTTCTAGCTTCTTCAATTTTGCGTGCGATTTGCTTGCTGAATTTCTCTTCCCCATATTTGTAGAAAATCCGAACTAGATCTTCAAATGGCCATTCATTCACCACTTGTTTTGCCGACAATACGGCTGATTGATCCATTCGCATGTCAAGAGGTGCATCATGATGATAACTAAAGCCTCTCTCTGGTGTGTCGAGCTGAGGAGACGACACACCAAGGTCAAAGATCACACCGTCTACGCTTGTAATGCCTTGTTCATTCAGACGTTCTTTTAAATATCGGAAGTTGCTTTTTATGAAAAGAATGTTCGCTTTTGAATCTGCGAGCTTCTCTCGTGCATGATCCAGTGCAGCATCGTCTTGGTCAAATCCAATCAATGTACCTTTTTCTGATAATTGAGATAGTAAATATGAGCTATGACCTGCGCCGCCTAGCGTGCAGTCCACATATGTACCGTCTTCTTTGACGTTTAAACCGTCAACTGTTTCTTTTAATAATACTGTCTCATGTTGAAACATGATGTTATGGTCCCACCTTTTTCAAATAGAAATGAATGTGTAGAAAGCTTGCTGCACAAGGGATTATTATATATCAAATCCAATCATGTTTTCAGCAATTTCAGCAAAAGAATCTTCTTGCTCTTCTGTATATTGTTCCCAGATCGACTTACTCCACAACTCAATTCGATTTGAAACGCCGATGACGACACATTCTTTTTCGAGTTTTGCATATTGGAGTAGGTTTGATGCGATGTTAATGCGCCCCTGCTTGTCCAGATCGCATTCGACTGCGCCAGAAAAGAAGAACCGGGTAAACGCACGTGCATCTTTTTTCGTTAGCGGAAGTGCTTTGAGTTTCTCTTCGATTAGTTTCCACTCACTCATAGGGTAGCCAAATAAACATTGATCAAGCCCTCTCGTCAGCACAAACTGTTCTCCGAGACCGTCTCTAAATTTAGCAGGGATGATCATGCGCCCTTTTGTATCAATCGTATGTTGGTATTCACCCATGAACATGATAATCAGAGCCCCACTTTCTCACCCTTACTCTCCACTATCCACCACTTCTCTCCACAAAACTTATTTTACACTGTTTCTACATAAAAAAAAACCCTGAACTAGTCAGGGTTCATTAAAACTTTATTTCAAAGTTTGACAATTTGTTGCTTGTTTTGAAATGAAAATGGCATATTTTTGAATGTTTTGAAGAATTCTGGACCATATTTGTTTAAAAAATACATGATATTCCAAATTCTTTCTTGCGCGGCATCAAGTGGTTTTAAACTATTTTCAATCCGTTCAAAGTCGCGAAGGATATATCCTTCCTTCTCTTCCACACGCTGAGCCACCTTTTGATAAACAAATTGAAGTTGGTCTTCAATAAATTTGGCATTTTTATCTAGAAGCTGCTCAAAGCTCGGTTCAATCTCCAGCGCTTCTTGTCTCATCGCACCATGAACATTTGCTAATTCACGTTTGGCATGTTGAACCGCTTGAACGAAACTGTCTGGAAGGCTTTGCTGAAAGTGCGCATCTTTCTTTTCTTTTACTCCGTTTGTCAGCACTTCTTCTACCGACAGTTCTCTGACCGGCAGCTTCTTGTCAATATGCCTTTCAAGAATGGTGACGTGCAGTCTTGGAAGAACAGGTGACATCTTTAATTCAAAGTGTTCAAAAATTCCTTTCAGTTCTCCCCAATAGTTGACTTCACCGTGTCCTGCCATAAAAGCAAGTGTTGGGAGAAGGGTCTCTTGCATCAAGGGGCGCGTCACCACATTGTTGCTAAACCTTTCTGGGTGCTCCTCGACTTCCTGCAAAAGCTCTTCCTTTGTCCACGTAAGCCCCACTTCTGATACAGAAAACTGATGCTGCTCTTTTTCAATGAGGAAACGCTCCTCATCATATTCGTAAAACAGGTTTGCCTGGTGGTCACCAGCTTCAATGATCGGCTGATATCCCGCTCGCTTCATGGCAGCCTGCGTTTCATCCAGGCGAGCTGTGATCGTATCATTTGTCTCGACAATGTGCTTAAATAACGTACGCTCAAGTGGTTTGACACCTAAGTCTCCTGAATTAAATAGCAGAAGCCCATCTTCTTTAAAGAGATCGCACACAATCCATTCAAAGAAATCAGTAAACGTTTGTGATTTGCGTAAACATCGAAGAAGCTGATCAAGCAAATCATTTGTGTAAGCAGATTCTTCATAGGTTGAAAACACATCACGAAGCCATTTCTCTGTTTTCTCCTGATGCAGCGGTGTTCTTTTCGCAGCAGCTTTTTTGATACTATGTAATGGCAGCTTTTGTTTGACTGGACCTTTTTCGCCAGACGTGTACACAAAATTAATTTCATCTACGTCATGATCCTCACCAGCTACCCAAAAGACTGGAATCACAGGAACGCCAAGCTCTGATTCTTTTTCTTTTGCAAACTGAATAATGGATATGATTTTATGTATAGTATAAAGCGGACCTGTTAACAGGCCTGCCTGCTGCCCTCCAATCACCATGACACTCCGTTCATCACGGATCTTCTCAATGTTCTGACGCATCGCTGCTGATTCAAACTTTGCGTGATATGCGCTCATATAATCCGCTAAAGCCTCGCGCGGGAAGCTCCTTTCCATGAGATCGTCGTATCTCTTTTTCCATGTGTGCTCAGAATGTATATCATAATCAAAAAAAGCAGTCATGTCTTTTTTTTCTTCTATATAATCACGTATGAATAAATTCTGACTTCGGATGGAAAGTTCAGTCAATTGCATGTTTAGAACTTCCTTTCTTCAATAAATAGTTAGTTTCCCGAAAAAAGTATAGCACGTAAATGAGCTCACTCAAAAGATTTTGTTTGCTTTTTTTCCAATACTTCCAAGCTTCTATTGAAGAAAGCAAGATATGGCGTCAGAATCTCTTGAGCCTGAGCCTGTTTTAAAAGATAGCCAACGATGGCTTTTCTTTCGGTTTGGCGGCCTTTTACGATATCTTGTAGCATCGACGATTGATTAGCGGCCGTTTTATCACAAATAGAGACCACATGGGACCAGAGCCGCTCCTTTTCAGACAAGCCCAAAATGGAAACAGCTTCTTCAAATGCACATTTCATCATGTACTCATATGAGGAATTTGCGATCAACTCCCCATTTTTCACATGTAATAAAGCCGTCAGCGGATTAATACAGACATTGACAAGCAGTTTTTCCTCCAGCACCATTTTCCATTCATCTGTATAGACCATCTGAAAATGGGCTGATGCCTCATTCAATTCATTCTTCACATCTGCCGCTTCCTCATGATGAAATGCCCCCCACTTTATGACACCAATACCTGTATGGGCGACTGCATGATCTGACACCTTCATTGCGCCATGCTCTACCACACCTATATATAATTCATGTGCCGTTTTCCAGTTCTCTAAGTCTAATAGGTGGGCCATTCCGTTCTGCAAAAATAAGATCCGCTGACGAGGTAATGTCGATAGTTCGTCCAGTACATCTTGCAAATGATGATATTTCACTGTCACAATGAGTAGATCAAATACCCCTTTTACCCCTGTCTGTGCATGGGCAACTGTCCGAAACGTTTCTCCTCTCACCATTCGTTCAATTCCTGACGCTCGAATCTCTTCTGCCTGTTCGTTTCTTCTTGTGAATACGGTAATGTCATGATGCTGTGATAAATAACTGGCACAAAGCAGACCAATCGCACCTCCGCCAATGATTCCAATTTTCAACTGCCGCACTTCCCTTTTTCTGTTTACTTCATCATATCCACTATTTTAACAGTTTCATGTCATGATGCAAAAAGCAGATGACGCGCTATGATTGAATTTTTTTAATTTAAAAACTATAATAATAAGTGTAAAAACTTTTTTAGGCGGATGGGATGAAAACGCCTTCAAAGACATCACTGTCGACATTATGTGTGTAAGGGGGAAGATCACATGACACAAGTAAAACGTCTTCTAATTAATTACAAAACATTAGAGGAATTTAAACAATTTAAGGAATACGGCATACAAGAACTTTCAATGCTTGAAGACCTTGAAAGCAATATGATTGAAAATGACAGCAACTCTCCATTTTACGGGATTTATTTTGGAGATAAGCTTGTGGCACGTATGAGCCTATATCAAGTGGATGGCTCGACGACTACGTATTTTGACCACAACCATGATTATTTAGAGCTGTGGAAGCTAGAAGTGCTTCCTGGGTATCAGCGAAAAGGGTACGGCGAAGCACTTGTCGAATTCGCCAAATCTTTCGGATTGCCGATTCGAACGAATCCACGCGTCAAATCTGCTGGTTTTTGGGATAAAATGGGCTTTGAAGCGGTGAAATATGATATGGAACGCGATAAAGGTGAAAATCCACTCATTTGGGAGCCCGCACATATCAAAAAGAATACAGGTGAATCAGCTTAATGGTTGATAACAAAACGCCCCTCCTTTCATCTGTGAGGGGCGTTTACTTATTTAGCGTAGTCTTTTAAGCTGATATTCTGTTTGACTCTTTCAACAATACCAATGAGCGCCCGGTAATCTTCTTCTGTCATTTTCAATTGGCGCTTCAAGTGTTCATTTTCTTCTGTGAGCGCCTTTAATTGATGATGTGCATCCTTTAGCTCCTCGCGTAAATAAGCGGGACCAGAAGGCTCTTTCTCAAGCTGCTCTAAAAACTGAATCACTTCTCGAAGGGTCAATTCAGCATGATCTGAAGATGTCTTCTCCTCTATTGTTAACGCATGCTGTGGTAAACCTGAGGAATGAATACCGATCTTTTTACGCAGTTCTTTCCGCTGTTTTTTCGCCAGTTCAATTCCTGCTTGATACTGTTTTCTGACGTAAGAATTCCACCTGAATCCACATGCTGCAGCCGTTCTCGACAGTGCTTTCCCGACTTCCTCAAATGCGGAAAGCTGGGTCCCTCCATCTCGAATATGTCTTAAGACGACTTCTGCTAAAAGTAAATCTTCATCTTGTGTCCATGCGTCCTGCCTTGTAATCGTCAATTAATCATCCCCCCTGAATCTGAATACCACATCATATGCGCCTACTAGAGTAGATAGACTATTTGCAGGAGAGAAACCTAAAAAATAGACAAATAAAAAAACGCAAGGGAAGATTCCCTCACGCTTTTTTATAAATTAGTTGCTTTTTACGTCTTTGCCTTTGTATGTTCCGCAAGATTTGCAGACACGATGAGAAATTTTCATTTCACCGCATTCTGGGCAAGCTACCATACCAGGTACTTGTAGTTTGAAATGCGTACGACGCAATCTTTTTTTCATTTTAGAAGTTCTTCTAAAAGGTACAGCCATTATTCCCACCTCCTTAAAGAGTTAAGATTCATTATTTTCTTCTAAGAGCTTCTTCAAGCCTTCCAGACGCGGATCAATTCGGTTTTGATGTGCATCTTCCGAAATGACCGCCCAGTCATGACCTTCTTGTGGTGCAGCACCTTTTACGTCTGTTTGGTCGCAAAAGATTTGCATCGGCACTTCAAGAAGTATTTCTTCCTTGACGATAGGCGTTAAGTCGATGATATCGTCTTCTACAACGGAAACGTCTTCATCTTCTATATCGTCTGTCTTATGAAGTACAAATAGTTCTTTCGTTGAAATCGCAAATGGATAATTTACATCAACAAGCGTTCTTGAACAAGGCAGTGTCATTTCACCTGTGATGGTTAAATCAAATGCGACTTGCTTTGATTCGATCACTCCAGTCCCTTTCACCTCTACTGGTGAAATGCGACGTATATCTGAATGAAGGCTAGTAAGTTCATTTAAGTCAACCGTCTCATGAAAATCGAAGCTGTTTTTAGCTTTTTGATGTAACTGATAAACTGTCCATTTCAATTGTATCACCTCTAAGAGCAACAAACATGATTATAGCTTTCATCATGCTATTTGTCAATATTTTTTCTTTACAGTCCTTTGTGATGTCAGAGGGTTGTTTGACATCAGTTCCTTGAATGCCTACACTGAAAAAAATGGGCTTCATTTTTCCCTTATGCTACTGTAGCATAGACCATTTAACCATAGCAAGAAAGGCGGAACATCTATTGAAATCAGTGGGAGTCGTTGTAGAGTACAATCCATTTCATTATGGACATGCCTATCATGTTCGTCAGGCGAAAAAACAAACCTCCTCAGATGTTGCCATTGCCGTCATGAGCGGTTCCTTCCTCCAGCGCGGAGAGCCTGCAATCGTCTCAAAATGGGCACGTACAAAAATGGCACTGCAAAACGGTGTAGACATTGTATGTGAGCTTCCATACATATACGCTGTGCAAAAGGCAGAAACCTTTGCAAATGGCGCTGTGTCGATCCTAGACGCTTTAAAATGCCGCACTCTTTTTTTCGGAAGTGAGGATGGGGACATCAACGTATTTGAGCGCACAGCTCATGCTTGGCATGAGAAAAAGGCAGAGATTGACCTTTTAACAAAAGAGAAGGTCAAAAAAGGTCTTAGTTATCCGGCAGCTACAGCCACAGCGTTTCAAGAGGCCATTTCCCTTGAGCACTTACTGGATTTGTCTAAACCGAATAACATTTTAGGCTTCCATTATGTAAAGGCCATCTTAGAGCGATCCCCTCACATACAGCCTTTTACCTCTGTGAGAATTGCGTCTGATTATCATGATGAAGAACTTCCTGTAAATCAGCAAATCGCAAGCGCAACAAGTATTCGAAAAGCCTTAAAAGAGCACGGCTCATTTGAAGCGGTCACACCCTATCTCCCGGACGCTACTTTAAAGCAATTACACAACTATCATTCTTCATATGGTCTTTTACATACACAAGAAGCCTATTTTAGCTTCTTAAAACATGTCTTTCACACAATGAATACGGCTGAACTAGAAGACATCTATGAAATCGAAGAAGGCATCGAACACCGCATGCAAAAGGCGATCACACACGCGTCCTCCTATGAGGAATATCTATCACTTGTGAAAACAAAACGATATACGTGGACTAGGTTACAGCGGATGAATACGCATCTCTTAATGAGAGTGAAGAAAAAGACAATGCATGAACTGCTTGAAGAGAAAAAAGCACCCTATATTCGTTTACTCGGTATGTCAAAGAAAGGGCAGCAATACTTATCTCTTGTGAAAAAAGAATTGGACGTACCGCTTGTGAGCAAGCTGTCTTCCTTTTCACATCCCGCACTTGATCTTGATATTCGCGCTTCCCGCGTCTTCAGCCTTCCCATCTGTGAGCCAATGCAAACGAACTTAACGGAAGCAGAGTTTAAAACCTCACCGATCCGATATGATGAAGAGACTGATCTCTTTCTCTCTCCATAAAAAAGAGCAGCCTTGGTGTGGGCTGCTCTTTTATCATGATGCTTTCTCTTTTAATTTGTTTAAATAGTTCAGTGCATCTTGCATTGTATCTACAGGGACAATTTTCATATCACTTTTAATATCTTTCACTGTTTTGACTGCATTTTGGTAGTCTGAGTTTGGATCGCCTTTATCGTTTGGCGCAAAGAATATGTCTTTTCCGGCTTTATCTGCCGCCACGACCTTTTGATCGATTCCGCCAATTGGGCCGACCGTTCCATCGGCGTCAATCGTTCCAGTCCCCGCAATCGCATAGCCATGTGTTTCGTCTTCTTTTGTCAGCTGGTTATAAATTTCAAGCGACATCATTAAGCCTGCTGATGGGCCGCCAATATTTTCAATATCCACTTTAATCGCAGGTGACACTTTCACATGACGGTCTGTAAACAATGACACACCTATTCCGACTTGTTTTGGCTCTTCTTTAAATGGTTTTAATGTCACTTGCTGTGTGATTTCTTTGCCGTCTCGTTCAAGGACAAAGCGGACAGATGTGCCTGATTTTTTACTGCTGATATATGAAACCATTTTATCAGCTGAATCATAGGTCTTGCCATCAACGCTTTTGATCCGGTCGCCAACTTCAATTTTTCCGTAAGCAGGCATTCCTTTCATCACGTAGCTCGCATATACCCCGTTAAACGTATAATCTACTTTTTTTCCTGCTTTTGTATATGCTGCAATCATGGCATTTTCTTGAGAGCTTTTCATCAGTTGAAGCTGTCGTTTCATATAATCTTCATCCGATTCTCCGTCCGCTTTAATGTTTTCTTCCGGGACGATCTCGTCATACTTGTTCATTTTTGCAAGCAAATACGTATATGGGTTTGCTGGACCTACTTTAATGGTCATAAGAGAGAAGCTGCCCTTCTCGCCATATGCTCCGTCTACTTTAATGTGCGGAGCAATCTCTGTTGCATCACCCGGCTTTGTCACGTAATACGGCAGTTTCACAAAGGTTAAGCCAAATAATACAAGGACAACCACAAAAAAGCTGAGCCAGCGAATATTCAATTTTTTCATTCGATTAACACTCCCATTTATCAATGACATCTTTCAGTTTCCCTTTTAGTTGGTCTGCGGCGAGCTCACCTGCTTCAATCATCTCTTGAACCTGTGTAAACGCACTAGAGCTATATGTTTCAAGCCTCGGCCGGATCATGAGATCTGCGTGAATGGTTTGATGACGAACCAATTCATTTTGAAGGATGTCCAAACTTTGCATAATCACATCCGATAATCTCGTCGCCTTTTCTGTTTTTTTCACCCTTGATACATCAGAGGCGATAATGAGGTCTGCACCCATTTCTTTTAAAACAGAAACAGGAATGCGGTCAACAACCGCTCCATCTACTAATTGTCTACCGCCCATTTCGTGCGGAACAAACACACCCGGAATGCTAATACTCGCTCTGACTGCTTGTGAGACAGACCCTTCTTTGAACACAACCTTCTCCCCTGTCTCGAGGTCACAGGCGACAATCGCAAGAGGCATTCGCAATTCCTCGATTTTTTTCCCATATGTAAACGTGTGGATCAGCTGCAAAATTCGATTTCCTTTTAAAAGACCGATTTTTGGCAGTGTATAGTCAGCATAATACTTTCTTCTGAAGACAAGTGCAAGTTTTTTCATTTTTTCTACGTCTTGTCCTGCCGCATAAAAGCTCCCAACAAGTGCGCCAATACTGCTTCCAGCAATCATATCCACCTGAATTCCTTGTTTCTCAAGACTAGATAAAACTCCGATATGTGCCATTCCCCTAGCACCTCCAGAGCCTAGCGCAAGCCCGATGACCGGTCGCTTCATGAAAATCCACCTCCTCTTTCTATGCATATATACGAATCTATAGGTCTAAACATGCCCCTTCTGCTCGTATAGTAATAGAAGACAGGCTCGGCTAGTTTTTTTCTTTTTCTTTGATCACGAGCTCGCCAATAGATCATAACGGCAAGGGGCGAAATCTCCATGAAAAAATGGAACACTCTGTTCATCGCTGCTTTTTTTATCTTTTTAACAGCCACTGTGATTACACATCCACAAGCCTCTTTGCAAGCGTCGAAAAATGGACTTGCAATGTGGTGGGAGGTTGTATTTCCATCATTGCTTCCTTTTTTTATTTTGTCCGAGCTATTAATTAGTTTCGGGATTGTCAGATTTGTCGGGGTGTTATTAGAGCCATTTATGCGCCCCATCTTTCGAGTACCTGGTGTAGGCGGATTTGTACTAGCTATGGGAATGGCCTCAGGCTTTCCTTCTGGCGCTAAATTAACGACAAGACTCAGACAGGAAGGACAGCTGACGAGAATCGAAGCAGAGCGCCTTGTTTCATTTACAAATTCATCGAATCCATTGTTTATTTTCGGAGCGGTGGCTGTTGGTTTTTTTCATCACCCAGCTTTAGGGATTGTTTTAGCCTGCGCACATTATTTAGGGAATCTCGCTGTTGGTGTGACGATGCGGGGGTATAAAGCGCGGCATGATGCGCATCTTAGAAGCCGGAAGGGATTTTTATTTCCACCGTTTAAAGAGGCACTCAGCGCCCTTCATACAGCAAGACTCGAAGAGAAAAGACCGCTCGGCCAAATTTTAAGCGATGCTGTCATGTCGTCCATTCAAACACTTTTTATGATTGGCGGCTTTATTATCTTATTTTCTGTCTTTAGCAAAATGCTGGCAGTTGTTCATGTGACAGACCTGCTCTCCATAGGAATCGGATATATGCTGCAAACGATGCACCTTCCGCCAGAATTAGATCTAGCCATGATTGCCGGTTTATTTGAAATCACATTAGGAAGTCAGCTAACGGGGTCACAAGAGGTTACCCTGCTCGCTAAAACCATTGTGGTCAGCTTTATTTTAGGATTCAGCGGGTTCTCTGTTCAAGCCCAGGTAGCCGGCATTTTGGCGGCAACCGATATACGCTTTAAACCGTTTTTCTTCGCCCGTTTGCTCCACGGGATTTATGCAGCTGTCTTTGCCTTTTTATTATTCAAACCTCTTTATGTATCTCGATCAGACATGGCTCTTCCAGCAGGAGCCTTTGAAGCAAGCGAGCAAGTCGTCATGTTTAGCAGTGTGCTCTGGAATCAGCTTGTGACAGCTGGCCCTTTGATCACTTTGTTCAGCCTGATCGTGTATATTGCTCTATATTACCAGAAAGTAAAAAATGGATGAGTGCACGAGGCACTCATCCATTAAATTTTTCTTTCAGCGCTGCTTCTACTTCTTTTGGAACAAGCTCTTTGACAGATCCATTGTATTTCGCTACTTCTTTGACAATGCTTGAGCTTAAGAAGGAGTATTGATTATTGGTCATCATGAAAAACGTTTCAATTTCATCATCTAAGACTTTATTCATCGATGTGCCTTGCATCTCATATTCAAAGTCCGTCACGGCTCTTAGCCCACGCAAAATGACTTTGGCCTCTTTTTGTTTCGCATAATCAACAAGCAAGCCATGAAAGGATTCAACTTTGATATTTGGCAAATCCTTTGTCGCTTGCCTAATGAGCTCACACCGTTCTTCAACTGTAAACAACGGTTTTTTTGATGAGTTATTTAATACACATACATACACTTCATCAAAGATATTTGCTCCTCTTTTAATAATATCCAAATGGCCCAATGTGACTGGATCGAAGCTACCCGGACAAACGGCTATGTTCCCCATGCTTTAATTTCCCCGCTTTCTATAGATCGTAATGCCAGTCATTCCGTACAGTTCCCGCCTTGATATGTGGAGCTGTCCAGCTTCCTCAGGCAGCGTGACGTCTTTATCATGCTCACATACGATCACGCCATCATCTGTTAATAAGGAGTGCTCATCAATCATTTCAAGAAGTGCCTTCAGCTTTTGATCCTTATACGGCGGATCAAGAAAGATAGCTTGAAAGGATTCCTCTCGTTTTACAACGGCTGTGAGAGCACGCTTTGCATCATTTCGAAATACTTCACTTTGATCCTTCAGCGACAATTGATTCAGGTTTTCTTTAATTGTCTGAATCGCCTTCATATCTCGATCAACAAAAATGCAATGATCGAATCCTCTAGAGAGCGCTTCAATTCCTAAACCACCGCTTCCCGCAAATAAATCAAGGGCCCTCCCGCCATCAAAATACGGGCCAATCATATTAAAAATGGATTCTTTCACTTTATCTGTCGTCGGTCTTGTTGATTGACCTGGTACCGCTTTAAGCGTGCGGCCTTTTCTCGTTCCAGAGATGACTCTCATTTTCCCACCACTTTTTCTGCTTGCTTCTATTGGTCACTGTCTTATGACAAAAAATTCAACATTATCTTACCACATCCACTCGGCATGGGACAATGCGCGTAATTTCATTCATTTTCTATGTATAGATGACGGGAAGCGGGGCCATACTACTTGTAACAGCATCTGATGTGGTGCTGTTGCCAACCGCGGAGAAGACTTACGTTTCCCCATAAGTTCTTCCTCCGGTTTCTCCTCTCCCTTTGCCTTCTCCTTAATGAATCATTAAGAATAGAAGGACCCCGCGGGTGATGCCGCGGGGGTTTTTTTGTGTCTTTAAAAGCCCACCTTATAATCATATTCTTTTGCTTTGTCCAATTTGGATTCGTACTCTAATTTAATAAAAGGTTTATATGAAGGCTCAACACGTTTTACAAATGGCAATGAGCTCAGCTTTGCCATATGGCGCTCGAGATCATCCATATCACAATAAATCACTGCATATTTCATTTTCCTTGAAATATAGTGAACATTCCCAAATTTTCTTAGCGCTTTTGACTGCTTTAACGAATGCAGCCAAACGACCATCCCTTGACGTTTGGTTTCCATCTTTTCACCTGCCGCTTTTCAATTCTTTCCATTCATTATGTAAAAGACGAGACGTTCAAGTCTCGTCAAGATACTTTACAGCCACAGCTGCCTCCTGATCCACAGCCACCGCCGCATGATGATAGACCATCAAAATATGGGTTCCCTGTTGGAACTTTAATATATGCTGATACAGCTTGACCGATTTCAATACTAATCTCATCTAAGATGGATTGAACCGCTGTTTCTGCTTTTTTGAAATCAACCACTGTATCGTGAAGATCTAGCTTTCTTTTGACCTCACGCATTTCCTTTGAGATCGTTCTATAGTCCGGATGGTATTTGCCGAACCGCTGCACATCCTCATATTGCTCTTTTACTTTTGTAAAGTGGGCAATAATTTGTTGGGCTTCTTCGTCTTGCTGGAGACGCTTAAAGCAGTTGCGGTAATGTTCAGCCTCCTCCGACTGAAGAATCATGGCAGCCAATTGATTTGCTTCCTCTTGGAGTTCCACAGATTCGATTGTCGCATACATAAATGTTGCACCTCCAATTCATAGTTTACCACGAAACCTATGGATCAGAAAATGCTTTTACGTGACAAATACATCCCACGTTTCCCTTTTTTGTTTATAATCTGGATGACGGGAATTCAGCACAACGGTCATTTTATGCTTTCCTTTTGAAAGGTGCTTGACCACAAACGCAGCAGTATACTCATTGCCCGCACGTTTCCCATCTACATACACTGTAAAATACCCCGCCTTCTCATCCTTCTTCCCAAGTGAAGGCTCAAGATGGAAATCTTGAAGTGTACTTTCTATATAGACAGCCGATCCCTGCACTTTGTATTTTAAAAAGCCTTGCTGCTTCATTTCACTTTGAGCTTGCTGCATCACTGGTACAGCTGGATCTTGCTTGATCACTTGCTCTTCTTCATGTTGACTTTGACACCCGGTGACAAGAAAAAGCAATGCGCATATTGACAGCATCCATTTCATCATCTGATTCTCCTTTCGTCTACTTTCATAGGATGCTCATGAAATAGACATCTTAATCAACTCAAAAAAGCCTCACCCGGCTCCATTTTGATTGCGCATTGCTTGGAACATTTGAATCATCATTTCAGCCATTTGGACACTATTGCTCAACTGACTCACACGATGAGGAATGGTTTTTTCGTAAAAGTTCATTTTATCTAATTCAAAGGAAGATAGATTTTCAGGATGTCGAGTCAGCTGTCTGTACCAAAGAGGACGCTGTCTAATGAATTTGATTCGATCCTCCTCGGCCATGACAAACTCCTGTACTTCTTTCCGCACCAAAAACATCCCCTTTCAATTAATCTTTCCTGAAGGAGAATGGGTGCTGACTGCCTCCAGATGAACCTTTTTTTGAGCTATTTGATGAAAATTGACCGAGTAAGCTTTGTAAAGAGGAAATAGACTGGCTCATTTTGTTAATCTGTTCATTCATTTGATCAGCGTCCATTTTTTTCACAGCAGAAACCATTTTAGACATAAAATCTGCTTTTCCCGGTTCACTTGTCTTAGAGCCTTTTTCGTCTTTTGCTTCTTTAGATTGCGTTTGCCGATAAGGAGACCACATCTCATCTTCCTCACCAAACATGACCCAATTTTCGTATAAACTTTGCCAGCTTTTTTCTTGCGCTTGCACTTCTTGAATTAACTTCGGATGGCGTCTGACGAATTGTTTAAATTCATCAATGGATGTTTGTTTTTGCTTATTTGTCATATCCTCACCCCCCATACAAATGCCTACTATACTATATACACCAGCATCTGTTTTGGTGAGCCTCTTTTTTCATATAAAAAAACAGCTGCGGTTGTGCAGCTGCTTTGTTTTAAGATGTTTTCTTGATGAAGTTTTGAGTATAGTATTTTTCTTTCACACCTACGCCAAGGTGTGTGTAATCTCCATTTAATAACGCCTTCCGGTGACCTTCGCTATTGAGCCAGCCTTCTACAGCTGCTGGTCCATCTACATAGTTATATGCAATGTTTTCACCTGCGAGCTGAAATGCGACCTCGCCTCTTTCTAATCGGTCTTTTAGCGTACCGTATTTTTTAGACTCATGGGAGAAATAATGATTCTCTTTCATGTCCTCACTATGCATGAATGCCACTTCGGAGGTTTCATCGTCCCACTTTAAGGTCGGCAGGTTGTACTTATGGCGGATAATATTGGTCATATCAAAAATTTGTTTTTGACTGGAAGCTTCGATATCCTTCCACTTTTCGCCTGATATCGCCTCAGGTTCTATCAATTGACCTCGATAAACAACCTCATACGGCTTTTGTTTCACAAATGTATCTGCGTTAAAGGCTCTGATACTCGAAAGGATGCTTTCAAACTTATCCATGTAAAGCTGGACATAGACATCATCTCCCACTTTCACTGTTGGCCTTGTATTCATATCATTTTCTGAGAATTCAAAGCGGTATGAATTTTGATCATCCTCTACATGAATGTAAGGCGCGATTTGTGTTTTTTTAAACACTTCACTTGTGGCTTGACCGATTTTAAATGGTTCAACATTCAGCCCGTCTCCTGTTGCAAACAAAGTCACCACTTTACTATCCTTTACCCCTACTTGAATATAGTGCTTCTTCGATTGGTTGTATATCCACCAGTCATAATCATATGCGGAAGGATCAATGCGATCTGGTTCTCCCAGCTGTTTAAGCACTTCGTTTGATGATTTTCCCATAAAGGACATGAGGCCCTTTTTTGGGATGTTGATCGGCTTATCGCTAGATGTTTCTTCATTAGACACCTTCGGTTCATTGCTGCTTTCTTTTTCTGGTGAAGATCCATATTGAATAAACAGAACGTACGTTCCGGATATAATCAGGAGGATGAAGAGTGTTTTGAGCACAGTTTTCAAATAAACACCTCCGTTAAATTGGCAAGGTACAAAAAGTACCTTCTACTGTCATTTAAACAAAACTTGCTCCATTTATCAACGACAATACAGCCTATTTAACACGAATTTAAAATATGCCCCTGTTAATGAAAAAATCCTTGCCTGTGATCTTGATCTTGTTGAGAGATTTCAGTGAGTGCATCTCCCGCACGATCATTTGACAAATCTTCAACTGATAAATCTCCAAGAGCTACAATCCCCGTTAATGCTCCGCTTTTAACGACGGGAATGCGGCGGAGCTGGTGCTCTGACATCAACCGGACAATTTCTTCAAGCGTCGCATCTTCTTCGGCTGTCAGAACTTCCTTCGTCATGAGTGCGCCAACTTCCTGTGAGTTTGGCTTTTTCTCAGCAATGCCTCTGAGTACAAGGTCACGGTCTGTCACAATTCCAACAAGCTGATCTCCGTCAACCACTGGAATGGCACCGATGTCAGCATCTCTCATTTTTACTGCCGCTTCATAAGAATTGTCGTCCTTTTGGCACGTCACTACTTTTTTTGTCATAATATCTTTGATTTTTTTCGTTTTCACGTTGATTCCTCCATCTATTATTTTCTTTATTACTGTAACCAGCTTATAAAAGAACATACCTTTCACAGTTGAAAGTTTAACGCTTTCATACTATGATTGTCAGTAAAGGGAATTTTTATAAGGAGGGGTTTTGGGTGAAGTTTGAAAGTACGGGGATTGAAAAGGTATCAGCTGACTTAAATAAATTAGATTTCATCATGGAAAGTGAAGGATTTGTACGAGCCGATCAATGGGATTATGAGCGTGTGACGTATGACAGAAAGTATAGTATGGTTGAAGGGACATTTTATTTACGGATCTCTGGCTACGCCACTGAAGGAGATGTCGGTTCCAAAAAGGCACACATTCAGCTTCTGACACCTTTACTTGGAAAACATTATTATCCGCATGGTGTAGAATACGGCGAAGACGAAGATTTCCCTAAACCTCTTATCCAATCAAGCAAACAAACGCTTGACCGACTGAAAGAAAAACTAGAATCAATGACTGCTGAAGCATAAAACAAAGCACAGCCCAAGCGGCTGTGCTTTAAATTTATTCATATTTCGGAATGAGCGCATCTGGCACGGCATCTTTCGCTCTTTCTTTTCTTGCCCAATCAAAGAACACAACAGCAAGAATAGATCCATAAACGATCTCCTGAATAATTTTCATCAAAATAGCGCCTAGCTGCTGATCCTCCAGCAGCGGCAAGGTATGAAACATATCAGGGCCAGTTAGTGCAAGACCTGCAAGCATATCGCTTGGCACACATAGATGCAGAGCTTGTATCCACGCGCCGGCATCTGAATAGGTCGCATAGATCGGTGCATCACTAAACATGATGAGTGCGCAGGCAGGTGTCATCAATATACCGTCTGCCATGATATAACCAAGCTTTAAAATGCCTGTGATCTGCGGCTGACTTTGGACTTTATGGACAAGCGGCCACCACATGAAAAAGGCAGCGATAAAAATAACAACCGTCATCAACGCATGATAAAACGGATCTGTCTTCACAAAATCAAACACAAGCGGGATGTGATAAAGCGAAAACAACCCGTTAAACCCAAGCAGAGCAATCAAAGGCTTGGAAAACAAACGGAAAATAGCCTGAATGCCTGGTGTTTGAATGATCCGCTCCCAAATGGCCGCAGGTAAACCTGTGATCAGGAGTGGCGGGATGACTAAATATAGTACCGCCATTTGCGCCATATGTGCGCTGAACATAATATGCCCCATTAAATCAATTGGGCTGCCTTTCACGGCATATAACAGTACAAGCCCAGTCAGAAATAGCGTTTTCTCTTTCACCGTCGCACGGTGCTTTCCCTTTGTAACGAGAAGTAGATAAAAAGCAGCTGCTAATACAATACAAATCAAATAGTAGGGACTCCATAATGCTCGAAATCCGAATATCTCTAAGTTCTCCATTGCTGCGCCTCCTTCAAGGGCAAAGCGGGCTTACCACCAAATAATGGTCAAAAAGGCTAAAACGGTAATAAACGCGACAAATACACCTGAGTAAAGAAACAACGCGGGTGTTTCATGCCCTTTTTGGTTCATGTGCATAAAATAATAAAGCTGAAAGGCCACCTGAATGCCTGCAAGCAGTAAAATAAATGGTACTGCGAACCAATTCCCGACGTCTTCAGAGGCGATCGTTAAAAATGCAACAAATGTTAATCCAATCATCAAGCCGAAAGAAATGAGCTGATGCTTCATTTCTTCGGCATTTTTCTTTTTACGGTATACAAGATCAACTTTGGACTGATTTGTGTTTTTATTTCCCATTCTTATCCCACCATTCCCATTAAATATACAACGGTAAAGATGAAGACCCACACAACATCAATGAAGTGCCAATAAAGACTTGCCACATAATATTTTGGCGCATTGTATAAATCTAGCCCGCGTCTCATATTCCGAATCATAAGAGCGGTAATCCAGCATAGTCCGAAGGCGACGTGAGCTCCGTGAGTTCCTACAAGTGTATAGAAGGCAGAGCCAAGTGCAGAGCTGGTAATCGTAAATTCATACGCATGCACATAGTGATAAAACTCATAAATCTCAACCCCTAAAAATCCAGCACCTAATAGAACGGTCACGCCGAGCCAAAGCTGCATTTTTTTAAAGGCAAAGTTTTTCATATGATACATCGCATACACACTCGTTAAACTGCTCGTTAACAGGAGCATTGTGGCGATAAAGACAATTGTGATGTCAAACATATCAGTGGTTTTTGCTCCGCCTGCATTTGAGTTTTTCAGCGCCAAGTAAGTGGCAAACAAAGATGCAAACAGAACAGTTTCTCCCCCAAGAAACAACCAGAATCCGACGAACTTATTCTTTCCTTCTAACGTGGCTTTCTCAGGCGAAGCCGGAAAGGTTTCCGCTGTCATTTTTTGTGGTTCCATTATGCTTTCACCCCTTTATCATCGTCATCGGTCAAATCTTCTTTGTGAATATGGTATCCATGATCATCTTTAAGAGACCTGACCAGCATGGTCGCAAACGTAATGCCAAGACCAATGAAGATCACCGGAAGCCCCCAGCTGTGCTCTTGACGATACATGAAGCCAAACGCTGACACAAATAGACCGAATGAGATAATGACAGGTAAGATGGAATTATTCGGCATGTGAATATCATCGAGCGGTTCAGATGCTGTCATTCCTTTTTTCCCATCCATTTTCTCAATCCATAATGGATCAAGTCCTCTTACTAGTGGAAGCTGTTTAAAGTTATATTCTGGCGGAGGTGAAGACACTGCCCATTCAAGCGTTCTTCCATCTCCCCAAGGATCGCTCGATACACGCTCCCCTTTTGCTGTTGTCCAGATGACGTTAATCAGCATGATGACAACTGCTACAAACATAAACAAAGCACCTATTGTACTGATCAAGTTCCCAAGCTCAAGGCCCTGACCTGGCAGGAACGTAAAGACACGGCGCGGCATGCCCCATAACCCCAAGAAATGCTGGATAAAGAAGGTTAAATGGAAACCGATGAAAAAGAGCACAAAGCCAATTTTCCCAAGCTTCTCATTGAGTATTTTTCCAAACATTTTAGGCCACCAGTAATGCACACCTGCTAATATACCGAATACCACACCACCGATAATCACGTAGTGGAAATGCGCCACAACAAAGTACGTATCATGGAACTGATAATCAGCTGCAGCTGCTGCAAGCATGACACCGGTTACCCCGCCAAGTAAGAATGACGGAATGAATGCAACGGAATACAGCATCGCTGTCGTAAACTTCACGTTACCGCCCCATATGGTGAGCAGCCAGTTAAATACTTTAATCCCTGTTGGCACCGCAATCGCCATAGTGGCTACGGCAAAGATCGCATTTGCAATAGGTCCAAGCCCCGTTGTGAACATGTGATGCGCCCACACCATGAACCCTAGGAAACCAATCAATACAGTGGCGAACACCATTGACGAGTAGCCGAACAATCTTTTTCTTGCAAACACTGGAATGATCTCAGAGAAAATTCCGAATGCTGGCAGGATCAAGATATATACTTCCGGGTGTCCGAAAATCCAGAACAAATGCTCCCAGATGATCGTATTCCCTCCAAGCTCTGGATTGAAAAAGCTCGTATCAAACATTCTATCAAGCATCAGCATCGCAAGCCCTGCTGTGAGCGGCGGGAATGCGAATAAAATGAGTGCAGATGCGACAAATGTCGTCCAAGTGAAGAGCGGCATTCTCATATACGTCATACCAGGCGCTCTCATATTAATGATCGTCACAAGAAAGTTGATACCAGCAATCAGCGTACCAATCCCCGCTATCTGCAAACCTAAAATATAGAAATCCATGCCATGCCCTTCTGAATTCAGCGTGAGCGAAGCGTATGCAGTCCAGCCTGCATCAGGTGATCCGCCTAAGAACCAGCCAAGGTTTAAGAAAATTCCTCCGAAAAAGAATAGCCAAAAACCAAGTGAATTCACAAACGGAAATGCTACGTCACGTGCACCAATTTGAATTGGTACAACCGCATTCATTAATGCAAATAAAAGCGGCATTGCTGCAAGGAAAATCATTGTCGTTCCATGCATCGTCATGATTTCATTGTAAACCCCTGCACTAACAAAATCATTTTCAGGGATGGCTAGCTGAATACGGATAAACATCGCTTCTAGGCCGCCAACCAAAAAGAAAAATCCCCCTGCCACTAAATATAGTATGGCAATTTTTTTGTGGTCAACCGTCGTCAAGTAATCCCATAAGACAGCGCCAAACCCCCGCTTTTTAGCTATTGTACTCACCATGAAATCCCCCTCTTATCTCCCATTTGCCCCTTTTCATATAGATGTCTATCTTAACGATCTTTAAAACAGACTGCGTCTGACAGATGACTACTTCTCGGTTGTAGAGACATATTCGGGAGCTCTTAACAAAAACTTCACATAGATCACATACCCATTTGAACATACGCTCTAGATATTACTCTATTTTAAGACCTTTTAAATACTCGTAGAGTGCATCTGCTTCTGAGTCATTTAATTTAGGATACGTCCCTGTCATCTTATTACCTGGTTTAAAGCTTTCTGGATCTTTCAGCCATGCTTTCACATTTTCTTTGTTCATGTCTTTAATTCCAGCTACTTTCGTTCTCTCTCCGAAGGTCGCAAGGTTTGGAGCAGTCCTTGCCGCTTCAGGCCGTTCGTCCCCAGGCTCTACTGCGTGACAGCTCAAGCAGTTTTTCTCTTTAAATAGTTTTTCACCCTCTAGGGCTAGGTCTGACGTGGATGTAGGCTTCTTGTAATCTGCCATTTTTTTGGCCCACCCTAAAAACTCATCTTGAGAAAGCGTTTTAACTTTAAAGTCCATTAAAGCATGTGATGGACCACAAAGCTCCGCACATTTCCCGTAGAAATATTCTCCTGCATCTTTCGTTCGTTTCGAATCAAATTTCAAATAAAATTTGTTCTCATTGTCAGTATTAGTATCGATTTTACCGCCAGCCGATGGAATCCAGAAAGAGTGCTTAACATCGGATGCTTTCAGCTTAAAGTACACCTTTTGATCTGTCGGTACAATCAATTCCTGACTTGTGACAATCCCATAATCAGGGTATTCAAATTCCCACCAATATAAGCTGGCTCTAACATTCACTACAAGTGTCTTTTCAGGATCTCGTTTTTTCTTATCCATAGCGCTTGTATCCCCTAGCTCAAGCGTGTATGCCACAACAGGTACAACGAGAATAATGAGTAGAAGAATTGGAATCGCTGTCCACGTAATTTCTAGGTTACGGTTCCCTTCCACCTGTTTTGGAATCGTATCTTCTCCCACTTTAGAACGTTTGAATTTAATGATGACGTAAAAGAAAATGATCGATACAACAATGACGACAAGAACCATAATGAGTGTACTCAGTACCGTTAGGAAAAACTGTTTATCTGCTACTTCCCCAACTGGCTTGAGTGTTGATAAGTATGGTTCACCGCAGCCCGCCAAAACGAGCGTCAGTAAGAGAAACAGTGAATAAACACGCCATTTTCTTATCATAATTTGTCCCAACCCCTTTTGCTTGATCTCCTTTGCCTTTCGCTTTTTACCTCTTATTTATAAAATCACTTTTCACCCATCAATAACCCCCGCCCTTATAAAAGCACTTACATTTCCTCTTTTCATAAAAAAATGATGTTTTTACTCAAAATACCATCTATGTATAAACAGAAAGCCGCCTAAATAGAACTGAATATCAGGCGGCTTTCATAGTTGTAAGAAAATGTTGTGTTATAAGATATAGCCATTGTTTTGATGTGATCAAAGTGTATTCCACTCTAGAATAGTGTAATAATAATCATCGCAACGAAAAAGATGGTTAAGTAGTTTAATGAATAAACGAACATCAGTGTAGACCACTTCATGATGTCTTTCATTTTAAAGCCCATGAGGCCAATGACGAGCCATCCAATGTTTAGTAATGTGCCAAGAGCAACAATCGGCCATCCTAATCCACCTAAGAAAAATGGAAGTGGAAGAAGACATGCTGTCCAAATGATAATTTGCCGTTTTGTAACTTCAAAGCCATAGACAACTGGAAGCATTGGAATGCCTGCCTTGCGGTAATCTTCCGTTTTCTTAATCGCAAGTGACAGGAAGTGCGGGATTTGCCAAATGAACATAATCATAAACAAAACCCAAGCCGTTGTGTCAATTGTGCCTGTGACAGCTGTCCAGCCGATTAATGGCGGAACCGCACCAGATACACTCCCAATGACTGTATTGATGGTGTAATGGCGTTTAGACCACATAGTGTAAAGGACGGCATAAGTAAAGACACCGATAAATCCAATCACTGCTGATGTAATAGTTGTCATCAGAAGCATAATGAGTCCAAGTACAACAAGCAATATGCCAAATGCATACGCTTGCCCCGGCTGAATTTTTCCTGTAACCGTCGGTCTTGTTTTTGTTCTTTCCATTAATATATCAATATCACGGTCAAACGCATTATTAATGGCGCATGAACCGGCAATAATAAGAGAAGAACCAATCATTGTTAACAGAACAATATCAAGATTCCCAAGGAAACTCATATCTGTAAAATAAAAAGCAAGCCACATTCCAGTAAATGTTGTAATGAAGTTGGAATTGACGATGCCCATTTTAATAAGAGCAAGAAAATCTTTCCAAGCTGTTGTTTCTTCTATTTGTCCATGAATAGCTGCTTCCGCGGCTGTTTTGGAATTTGCCAATGTGTATAACCTCCCTTGCCCAAACCTTCAAACGAACAAATGAAACGTAAAATCGTTACAACTCTATCATACAAGATAAAGAGCTGTAAAAAAACATCCTATTAAATAATAAACGACAAACTTGAAGTTATTTGTGAACTTTTCGTGAATTTATTAGGATAGATGTGTGTTTCAGAAGGCGGTGCAAAATGAAATATTCTCTCCTCTATTTCTATCAGACTGTCAAAGAAAGATCAAGCACTCTAAATCTGTAAACTTTGTGAACTAACATATCATTTTTTTGTGAACTTTGGTGATTATGAATTGCAACAGAACACGCATTTGGCTTAAACTTGAGAGCATGTGAGGTTTTTATTTGTATCAGAAGTTTTTTAGAGAAGGTGAAATAATTTGATGAAATTTACTTTAAGGCTATTGAGCGTTGTCACAACGTTTGTGATGCTGATCGTTCTGATTGGCGGTGCGCTTGTTACAAAAACCGGCTCGGGTCTTGGCTGCGGCCGGCAGTGGCCCCTTTGCCACGGTCGTTTCTTTCCTGAAATGAACCCTGCTTCCATCATCGAATGGAGTCACCGCATGTCAACAGGGGTTTCCACCATTCTTGTACTGGCACTGGCGATCTTATGCTGGAAAAAAATTAGTCCAGTATTCCGTGAAACCAAATTCTTGGTCATCATGTCCATTATATTCTTACTGCTTCAAGCGCTGTTAGGGGCACTCGCTGTTGTGTTTGGTTCTAACGCACTTGTCATGGCACTGCACTTCGGTATTTCACTGATTTCTTTTGCTTCAATCTTACTGCTTGCCCTTCTTGTGTTTGAGGCAACCAGATCTGAAACAAAGCTTGTGAAGCCGCTTCATATCGGAAAAAGAATGCAGTTCCATATTTATGGCTTGATCACATATACGTATATCGTGGTGTATACGGGTGCTTATGTGAGACACACAAAATCAAGCCTTGCTTGTTCTGTCTTCCCATTTTGTTCAAAAGACGGCGCACTTCCGGCGTACTTTAATCAGTGGGTCCAAATGTCTCACCGAGCAGCAGCACTTCTTTTATTCGTATGGATATTTGTCGCTATGTTCCATGCCATTAAACATTATAAAGATCAGAAGCAGTTGTATTATGGATGGATCATTTCAGCCATTCTGATTACACTTCAAGCGATTTCAGGTGTGATGTCTGTTTATTCTCACCTTGCACTTGGTTATGCGCTTGCTCATTCATTCTTTATTTCTTGTTTGTTTGGGGTACTATGCTACTTCTGCTTACTCATTGCCCGGTTTAAATATGAAAGCAAAGAGCCATTTAGATAAAAGTTTGTATCCCCCTTCCATGCGGAAAGGGGATTTCTTTTATTGTTGTTTTGCTTTTTCAAATAGCGAAATGGCTTTTTTGCGTCTTTCTTGATGATCGACTGTTGGCAGTGGATATGCATCCCCTAGCACACATCCCGATTTCATTTGTTCATCAATCGGCATTTTACTTGGTTCATGAATCCATTTTTCTTCGACATGTTTTAGTTCAGGTACATATCTTCTGATAAATTCCCCGGTTGGATCAAACCGTTTCGATTGGGTCGTTGGATTAAAAATGCGAAAGTAAGGAACAGCATCCGTTCCGACAGAGGCTGCCCACTGAAATCCCCCGATATTTGAAGCCTCATCATAATCCACGAGTTTTTTCGCAAAATACGCTTCGCCTTTTCTCCAATCAATCAAATAATCCTTTGTTAAAAATGAAGCAGTCACCATTCGCAAGCGGTTATGCATCCAGCCTTCTTCATTTAATTGCCTCATCCCTGCATCAACGAGCGGAAACCCTGTCTCACCTTTACACCAAGCTTCAAAAAGCGTCTCATCTTCATTCCATTTCATCCCTTGAAATGAAGAATTGATTTCCTTTTCTTTCATCTCTGGATAGTGCGCAAAAATCATATGATAAAAATCACGCCACGCCAGCTCTTTGATAAAGGTTTCCCGGCCCTCGTCTTCATAAAGTGCTTCTTCATTGATAGCATGAAAGATCGTCCGGATAGAAATGGTTCCTGTTTTTAAGAACCGGGACAGTTTACTCGTTCCAAAGACAGACGGAATATCCCGTTTCTCATGATAACGCGTCAGTCTTTTTTGGATAAAGGTGTGCAGAGTGTTTATCGCTTTGTCTGAACCAATTTGATCAAATTTCCTTGAGCATCCCTTGATGATGCCTCGTAGCTTTTTATCCCCTTTTTGCGAAAGTGACTCGTCACAAATCGTGTGCTCACTACTGAAAGATGATTTGTCAATTTTTATCACAGGCTGCTTCTCTTGCTTCCGCAATGATTGATAGTATGGAGTGAACACTTGATAATGAGACCCATCCGCTTTTAAAATGTCTCTCGCCCCATGAAGGTGTGTATCTTGCCACTTTAATACATGAATGCCCTTTCCTTCTAAAAAATCGGATACTTGATCGTCACGTGTTTGGCCGATTCCAACTTGGTCTTCATTAAAAAAGACGGCTTTGATGTCATAAACATTCATGACCTGCTGAAAGGCAGACAAGACATCATCATGGAGAAGGTGAACATAAACTTGAGATTCTCTCGCTTCCTTGACGAAATAAGCCAAGCTTTGAAAGAAATGTTCATGGTTTAAATCCAGCTCCATTTCAGTAAAAAAAGGATCTAGATGATAAAAAGCAAATAATTTGTACTCGTGTTTTTTTGCATATGTGATCGCTTTTGATAAGGCGATATGATCATTCAATCGCATATCTCGGCGAAACCAAATCACGACGATTTTCAACTTTCTTCACCTCATTCTATAGTGTAATCACTCTTTCAGGCCGCTGCACGCTCAAAAAAAGACACATCGCTACGGATGTGTCTCACTCATTATTCAGGCTTTAATACAATCAACAGATCACCGGTTTGAATCGGTTCTCCATTCGTAACATGAATTTCATCTACGACCGCAGAAAATGGTGCTTGAACGGTTGTTTCCATTTTCATGGCTTCATTGATCATCAAATGCTCACCTTGCGAGATTTTCTGCCCTTTTTCAACAAGCACTTTGATTACGGTGCCTGGCATCGATGCGGCAATGTGATTTGGATTTGAGCGATCCGCCTTCATTTTTTCTTGAACGGAGGATTTGATGCTTTCATCCTTAATCACCACTTCACGCGGCTGACCATTTAGCTCAAAGTAAAGAACTCTTGTGGCATCTGGATTCGGTTCTCCAATTGACACGAGTTTGACAATGAGGGTTTTTCCTTTTTCAATTTCCACCTCAATCTCTTCACCAAGTCTCATCCCATAGAAAAACGTCGGTGTGTCAAGAACAGAGATGTCACCATAGCTTTCTGCTGTTTGGACAAATTCAGAAAAGACTTTCGGGTATAAGGCATACGCAATCGCATCTTGTTCTGTCAACGTCAGGTCATGTGATTCTTTGAATTGCTTTTTAATTTCTTCAAAGTCCACTGGCTCTAACTTCTCACCTGGTCTGACAGTCAGCGGCTCTTCCCCTTTTAAAATCAGCTTTTGCAGTTTTTCTGGGAATCCGCCATGCGGCTGACCTAAGTAGCCTTTAAATAATTCAACAACAGAATCCGGGAAGTCCAGTGTTGCTCCTTTTTCATAGACATCCTCTTCTGTTAGATCATTTTGCACCATATAAAGTGCCATATCTCCGACCACTTTAGAGGATGGTGTCACCTTTACAATATCACCAAACATGTCATTCACACGTCTGTACATTTCCTTTACTTCATTCCAGCGGTCGTCAAGACCTACACCTTTCGCCTGCTGCTGCAAGTTACTATACTGACCGCCAGGCATTTCATGCTCATAAATTTCTGTATGCGGCGAATTCATGCCGCTTTCGAACTCATGATAGTATTTTCTGACGGAATCCCAGTATTGAGAAAGACGTTCTACAGCTTTGACATTCATTTCTGGCTTTCTTTCATGACCATCTAAAGCATAGTATAATGAGCTCGCACTTGGCTGCGATGTAAGCCCCGCCATAGAGCTGACAGCAACATCAACAATATCAACACCTGCATCGATCGCTCTTGCATAGGTGAACAGTCCATTTCCACTCGTGTCATGCGTATGAAGATGAATTGGGATGGTCAGCTCATCTTTTAAAGCAGATACAAGCTCGTAAGCTGCCTGCGGTTTTAATAATCCCGCCATATCTTTAATGCCTAAAATATGAGCGCCTGCGGATTCAAGTTCCTTCGCAAGAGATACATAGTATTTAAGGTCATATTTCGGACGAGATGGATCAAGAATATCCCCCGTATAACAAATGGCTGCCTCAGCCACTTTGCCTGATTCACGAACAGAATCAATGGCAAGCGTCATGCCTTTGACCCAGTTTAAGCTGTCAAAAATACGGAACACATCAATGCCCGCCTCAGCCGATTCCTTGACAAATGCTTTAATCACATTGTCCGCATAGTTTGTATACCCGACAGCGTTTGATGATCTTAAAAGCATTTGGAACAACGTGTTTGGAACTTCTTGACGAAGCTCTTTCAGTCTTTCCCAAGGATCTTCTTTTAAGAAACGATACGCAACATCAAATGTAGCACCGCCCCACATTTCCATACTGAATAGCTCTGGCCATAACCCCGCTGTTGGCTGGGCAATTTTCTTTAAGTCATGCGTTCTAAAGCGTGTCGCAAGCAGAGACTGATGCGCATCTCTAAAGGTTGTATCTGTTAAAAGAACATCGCTTTGTTCTTTTACCCAATTGGCGAGCCCCTCAGGTCCATGCGTATCTAACAACTGTTTTGTCCCAGACGGAACCTCTTCATGGACAGGAAGCTTCGGTACATTTGGTCTATCAAAATGAGGCTTCTTTTTCTCGGCGATACCGGGGAACCCATTAATGGTCACGTTACCAATATAAGTCAACATCTTTGTTCCGCGGTCTTTTTGTTTAGGGAAATTAAATAGCTCTGGCGTTGAATCGATAAACGACGTATCGTATTCCCCTTTTAGAAACTTCTCATGCTTTGCCACGTTTTCAAGAAATGGGATATTCGTTTTAATGCCGCGAATCCTGAATTCTTGTAAATTACGGACCATTTTAGCAGCAGCCTGATCAAATGTGAGCGCCCATGTAGACAGCTTGACCAATAATGAATCGTAATAAGGTGTAATGACCGCACCTTGGAAGCTGTTCCCAGTATCTAAGCGTACACCAAATCCCCCGCCTGAACGGTAGGCCATAATTTTTCCTGTGTCCGGCATAAAGTCATTCAAAGGATCCTCTGTTGTGACCCTTGATTGAATGGCAAATCCATGTGTGAAGATATCTTCTTGCTTTGGTATACCGACTTCCTTGCTATGGAGATCATGACCCTTTGCGACAAGAATTTGGGTTTGTACGATATCGACACCTGTGATCATTTCTGTGATCGTGTGTTCCACCTGTACCCTAGGATTGACTTCAATAAAATAAAACTCACCATTTGCCACTAGGAATTCTACAGTCCCAGCGTTAATATATGACACATTTCGAGCCAGCTTAACAGCCGCTTCGCAGATGTCTTCACGTAATTGATCTGTAAGAGACACACTTGGCGCAACTTCAATGACCTTTTGATGACGCCTTTGGACAGAGCAGTCACGTTCATATAAATGAATGATATTGCCGTGATTGTCACCAATCACCTGCACTTCAATATGTTTCGGATTTTCAATCAGCTTCTCAACGTATACTTCGTCATTTCCAAAAGCAGCTTTCGCCTCTGACTTTGCACGGTCATAGGCTTCATTCAGCTCCTCTTTTGATCTGACAATCCGCATACCTCGGCCGCCGCCGCCAAGTGACGCTTTAATAATAAACGGGTAACCGTATTCTTCACCGAATTTTTCGACTTCTTTGACCGAATCAACTGGCCCGTCACTTCCTGGAATAACTGGAATTCCAGCTTTTTTCGCTTCATCTCTCGCCTTTACTTTATCTCCAAACATATCTAAATGCTGAGAAGTTGGACCGATAAATTGAATGCCTTCCTCTTCGCATCGTCTTGCAAAATGAATGTTTTCGGATAAAAATCCGTACCCTGGATGAATCGCATCCACGTCATTTCGTTTTGCAATTTCGATGATCCCCTCGATATCAAGGTAGGCATCAATCGGTTTTTTCCCTTCTCCAACTAGATATGCTTCATCTGCTTTATAGCGATGATAAGAGCCCGAGTCTTCTTTGGAGTAAATGGCCACTGTACGTAAATTAAGCTCCGTACAGGCCCTGAAGACTCTGATAGCTATTTCCCCTCTGTTTGCAACTAGAACCTTTTGAATTGTTCTCTGTGACATTCTCACTCCTCCATATCCCTTAAAATTTTATATGTACTCTATAATAAAGGAAGAAATGAAAACTGTACACTTTTGTTTTCTAAAGATTCAAAGTTTTCTGCAATCCATTTTTTTGAAGCGATGGTTTGCTGATTGATCTTTTCTTTTTATAACGCTCTTTATATTCAGTGAACATGCTGATATTCAGCAGTATTCCCATACATCCGCTTAATAAAATGATGGACGATCCCCCGTAGCTGATAAATGGAAGTGTCACCCCAGTGATTGGAATAAGACCTGAAACACCACCCAAATTGATACATGTTTGGATCGCAATCATCGAAGAAATTCCTATTGCAAGCAAACTTCCAAACGGATCCTCACACTTTCTCGCAATATAAAAACCTTTCACGACGATGAAGCCAAGTAGAGCTAGAACAAAAAATACACCGAAAAAGCCAAGCTCTTCTGAGATGATCGCCATGATAAAATCTGTATGCGGCTCTGGAAGATACCCATACTTTTGGACACTCTCTCCAAGTCCAAGACCAAAAAAACCACCTGATCCAATCGCATAATATGAATTAATCAATTGATGCCCAGTGGCGCCTGCATCTTTAAATGGGTCTTGGAAACTTTCAAAACGTCCGAGACGATTTTGTGTGAAAATTTTATCCCAAAACAGCATAATAAACGGTGTTACAACGACCATCACTGCACTAAATAACGCTAACAGCTTCGCAAGCGTTTTACCGCTAAAGCCGGAGCATAAAATCATCGCAAAGGCAATCATGCCAATGATAAAGGCTGTCCCATAGTCTGGCTGCAAAATGATGAAGCCGCATAAGATGGAGACAATCACGATTGGAGGTGTGACCCCTCTTAAAATATGATCAATATAGTGCTGCTTTTTTGCATACACAGCAGCAAGATAGATAATGACGACAATCTTCACAAATTCTGCTGGCTGAAGACTAAAAGGTCCTATTTTGATCCAGCTTCTAGCATTCCCTGCAATGTGACCGCCAAAGTACACATAGATGAGTGAAACAACAGAAAGCAGCAGCATACCGATCTGGAATTTTTTATTTGAAAACAGCTGATATGGAGCCAGAGCTGTAAAGATCAAGATGACCGCCCCAACAATCATAAATAAAAGCTGTTTCTTAAAAAAATTATCTGGCGCGGCATCATATCTGATGACAGATGTAATCATACTTGAGCTATACACCATCACCAAACCGAATGCGCTAATTAATATAATGGCGAACAATAATGAGTAGTCATACGATTTTAGCATTCTCTTTAACATATAATCCTCTTCCTAACGTCTGTTTCTTCTGCTCGATATCCTCTTAGCTGTTCTTATTCTACTACATTTTCTCCGTTTGATCCCGTTTTACCTCTTTTATATTGTTCGTCATTCATGAAAGAATCAAGTCCGTTTGTTCTCAAACAATCAAAAGAAAATGGAGGACAAAAAAACTCAAACTTATGTTGTGGAAGTTTGAGTTTTCAATCATTATTTTTTTGTGAACGCATCATGAAGTGCGGAAAGCTCTCTCTCAAGTTTATCGAGTAGTTTCTTGCCTTCATGTTGATCAACTAATCCAAGTCGGACAGCAAAATCAATTTCTCTCGATAATCCGAACATTTGAGTATCTAAAACCTCTTCATAAAGAGGACATTGCGGCATCGTTAAGTTGTCCATTTGCACTTGGATCAATTTTAAAATTTTATCTGCATCCAATTTTAATAAAGACAGTGCTTTTTGCCGATGATCGACTAAAATTTCTGACGCCAAAAGTATCCCTCCGTTCCCCAGGCGAGTACCTAATTCTTCTATTTATCATAAAGCGAAACGCCCAAAATTGCAAGCAGATTTGTACAGTTCGCTTTGTAAAAATAAAAAGAAGGCACAAGTTGTTAAAAGATACTCATTTCATATTTTTCACTCATGAGCTCAAGCAGCTTAATACCAGCAATACTATTCCCTTTCTCATCCAGCGCAGGCCCAAAGATGCCAATCCCAAAATCATATGGCGCTGCCCCCATAATCCCGCCGGAGACACCGCTTTTGGCAGGAATCCCGATATTAATGGCAAATTCTCCGCTTGCATTGTACATTCCGCAAGTCACCATAAAGGTTTTACAAATTCTAGCGACATCTTTTGAAAGGATCTGCTTCCCCGTCTCTGGATGCCTGCCGTCTAATGAAAAAACACAAGCGATTTTCGCCAAATCCAAGCTGTTCATCATGATGGCACATTGTTTCGTATAGACGTCCATGACCTCTTCTACATTCCCTCTAATGATATGATATTGCTTCATGTAATAGCACATGGCGCGGTTAATCATCGATGTCTCAAATTCGGAAGCAGCTGTTTCTTTGCAGTATGTAATGCTTGTGTCATTTGCAAGCTCTCTAATAAAAGCAAGTAGTCGGTTGAGCTGATCTTGCGGCGTCGCACCTTTTATTAAACTTGTGACTGCGAGCGCTCCTGCATTAATCATTGGATTCAGCGGCTTATTCGGGCTTGCTGTTTCAAGTTTAATCATCGAATTAAACGGGTCGCCTGTTGGTTCCTGCCCAACAAATTGAAATACTTTTTTTGGCCCTTCTTCTGAGAGCACGAGCGCAAGTGCTAATACTTTTGAAATACTTTGAAGGGTAAAGCGTTTATCTACATCTCCCGCCGAGTGGCAAGTATTACTCACATGATAAACAGCCACAGATAAATCTGTCTGATCCGCTTTACCGAGAGCGGGAATATAGGATGCTACTTTGCCATTTTTGGCGACTTTTTTTGCTTCTTCTACAAATCGCTGAAGCTCTTCATTGTCACGACACGCCATGCCCAAAATCCTCCCTATCTTTCATGTAAGGTTAGTGTGTACAAAGAGAAGCATGTTTATGAAAGTGACAAAGCGGGCGAAAACTTCTATAATTTATGATGGAAAGGGGTTGTCTTGAACATGAGCATTATTCAAATTAAGGGGAACGTACGGTACAAGATCACCATTGATCCAAGTGTGTGGATTTTTGATGACCGCAAATTTTTAATGGATTCATTTTTTGAGAAAAGCGCAGCAAGTGAAGAGAATCAGCTTGATCAGGAGCTTGACCAAGAGCGGGTCATAAGAGAAGGTCAAACACTTCCACCCACTTTAAAAACAGAGAAGAAGTACGAAAAAGAAAGACTCGTCACAGGCAGCTTCGGTATGAAGCTTGGCGACATGCTGAAAAATGCAGAACCGCTTGATGAGGCGGCAACGTGTGAATTTGTCACAGAAACGGAAACAATTGCTGTGCCGCTTTCTAAGGCAATGGAAAGCATTGCTCATTTCAGCCAAAATGGAAAGCCTATTACAGAAGAAGGACCAATCCACGTTTATTTCGAGGATCAGTCCAACTTAACTCGGCCGATTAAAGGTGTAAAAGAGCTAATCATTACATAAGATAGAGGGTCTGGACTATAACAAATCAGCTGCAAGCTGTGCAAGTCCAGATCTTTCTCCTTTGACAAGCTTGACATGTCCAGATATTTGTTGCCCTTTGAAACGCTCAATGACATACGTAAGCCCATTATTTAAGCTATCTAAATAAGGATGATCAATCTGCTCTGGATCCCCCATCAGCACAATTTTACTTCCCTCTCCAACTCGCGTTAATAATGTTTTCACTTCGTGTTTTGTTAAATTTTGCGCCTCATCAATGATGATAAATTGATCAGGTATACTTCTTCCACGGATATACGTTAAAGCCTCCACTTGAATAGAACCAATACCCGCTAAGATCGCATCAAGTTCTCCAGGTTTTTTTGTATTAAATAAAAATTCTAAATTGTCATAGATCGGCTGCATCCACGGCCTGAGCTTCTCTTCCTTCTCTCCTGGCAAGTAGCCTAAATCCTTACCAACAGGAACAATTGAGCGGGCCACGATGAGCTTTTTAAACATGCCGAAATCCTCTGTTTGCATCAATCCAGCAGCAAGTGCAAGCAATGTTTTGCCTGTCCCCGCTTTTCCGATGAGCGTCACGAGCGGGATATCACGTCGTAAAAGCAACTCTAGCGCCATTGTCTGCTGGACATTTTTCGGGCGGATTCCCCAAATATGTTCTTGATCATAAATGAGACGCTTGACGAGCTCTCCTTTTTGATCAAGCATTCCTATAGCAGACCCCCCTTCATTTCCCTTCATAATGACGAATTGATGAGGGTTTAACGAGGCATTGGTGACGTCTTTTACGTATAACTGATTTTGCTTATAAAATGTATTTAACTGCTCAGTTGGAATATAGAGCTCGTGATAGCCATTATCAATGTCTTCATTTTGCAACACACGATCACTTAAGAAATCCTCTGCTTGCAGCCCAATAGCATCTGCCTTCACTCGCACTAAGACATCCTTGCTGACTAAAATGACAGGCCGCCCATGAGGCTTTGTTTCTTCCTCTAAGCTCAAATTCTTCGCGACAGCCAAAATCCGATTATCGTTCGTTTTTTCAATGAAAATTTCTTGAAGCTCGTGGAAAGAGCGGTGATTCAGTTCAATGCGCAGCGTCCCTTTTGACTCTAGCGTAATTTTTTCATGCAGTTTCCCTTTCGATCTCAAACCGTCGATTAAACGTGAAACGCGCCGAGCATTTTGCCCAACCTCGTCCATATATCTCTTTTTAGAGTCTACTTCTTCTAACACAACGGCCGGAATGACGACCTCATTGTCTTCAAATGAAAAGATTGAATTCGGATCCTGTAATAACACATTCGTGTCTAATACATAAATTTTACTCAGGTCCTTCGCCTCCTGATCGGGGTTTCATTCATCCTTGTCTTTCCCAAAACGATTGTTAAAATATATGTTTTCATGAATAAAGTTAGAAGGTTAATTCAACAATAAAATAAATCATGCAGTTTGTGAAGGAGGGAATACACATGCGACTATTTGTTACATTATTCATGATTCATACCATCTTTCTGTTGGGCGCTTGCCAGCAGCAGGAAAAGCCAGAGGCTTTGGACAAGCAAGATGGACGCCAGCATTTAGTACGGGTGTCAGACTCAACCAAGAAAAATACCAATCAAGCCCGCCCATCAACAGATGTTGCGCAGCATCTTGTCAATGTGACCGAGCACGTAGCAGATGTAAATGATGCAACGGCTATCGTCATCGGCCGCTATGCTGTTGTTGGCATTGATGTAAAAGATGATTTAGATAGAAGCAAAGTAGAAACCATTAAATATTCAGTTGCAAAAGCGCTAAAAAATGACCCAGAGGGTGCGAATGCTGTTGTGGTCGCTGACCCAGATACAGTCAGCCGTTTAAAAGAAATGGGCAAAGAAATTCAAGCAGGCCGTCCTGTAAGTGGTATTATGGATGAACTAGCTGCCATTGTCGGACGTGTGATGCCAGAAATGCCGCGAAATGAAATCGATCGTAGCGAAACGGACCCGACAAATGATCCGAATGATCAGCTCAAACAAAACGATCAAAAGCAGTTAGACAAAAATCAAAACGATCAATCAAACCATCATATGAATCAGAAGAAATAATGAGAACGGCTTATATCTCCTGTGATATAAGCCTTTTTCTACGCTGATTTCAAGTGGTCCAGAAAACATGCTATAATGAATGCAATAAAGTGAGGTGAAAATGATGAGAGTGAAGTGCTCATTATGTGAAAAGCTTGAAACCATTGATGATGATACACTCGTTGCTAAGCGGTTAAGAAATCGACCGATTCATACATATATGTGCGATGACTGCCAGGAAAGAATTAAAGTAAAGACAGAAGCACGCATCAAAACTGGCAGATTCTCTCTTTATCAAGATCCTGCGACGAAAGAGAAAAAGAAGAAAAAAGGAAAAAAAGAACAAAAAACATAAAAAAGACCTGACACATGTTCAGGTCTTTTTTACGTATTTACTGTTCCTTCTTTTTTCGCACGATGCAGCCTTATTTTATAAATAATCAAAATGGCAGCTGCCACTACCAGGCCTTCCGCTACTGGCAAGAAGATTCCTAGAAATGTGAGAAACGTACAGCCAAAAATCAAAAACAAATAAATCACGAGCGCTTTTAAAATCGGTAAACGTCTAGCAAAGCCGAGCTTAAAAACAATAATCGCTAAAACAAGGATGGTGCCATATAGGAGCCACATCCCTGTTTGCGGATTTTCATCGACACGAAACAGCATCGCGAAAAAGGATAGATTCTCACTTACTTCCTGATCATTCAAAAGATTCCCTCCCCTTATCTTTCAGGGTTCTATCTTTTTAATTCTTCATGGAATTATGATAATCCTGCTAGCTTTTTCTTCTTCGCCGCTTTCTCACGTTCGTTTTTATCTAAAATTTTCTTTCTTAGACGAATGGATTCTGGTGTAACCTCACAGTATTCGTCTTCATTAAGGTACTCAAGAGATTCCTCAAGTGACATAATACGTGGTTTTTTCATACTAACCGTTTGATCTTTTGTCGCTGAACGTACGTTCGTTTGTTGTTTCATACGGCTAACGTTGACAACAAGGTCGTTCTCACGGTTATGCTCACCAACAATCATTCCTTGATACACTTCAGTACCCGGCTCAACAAAAATCACACCACGCTCTTCAACGCCTTGGATTCCGTAAGAAGTTGCTTTGCCTGTTTCCATTGAAACAAGTACACCTTGACGGCGTCCGCCAACTTGGCCAGACTGCATCGGCTGATAGCTGTCAAACGTATGGTTCAGAATACCAAAACCACGAGTTAATGAAAGAAATTCAGTTGTATATCCGATTAAACCACGTGATGGAACTGTAAAGATCAGGCGAACTTGACCGTTACCATTATTGATCATGTCAATCATGTCACCTTTTCTTGCACCCATTGATTCCATGATAGAGCCAGTGTGCTCTTCTGGTACATCAATTTGAACGCGTTCTACAGGCTCGCATCGAACACCATCCACTTCTTTTACAATAACTTCTGGCTTCGATACTTGTAATTCAAACCCTTCACGTCTCATATTCTCAATCAGAATCGATAAGTGAAGCTCTCCGCGTCCAGATACAACCCAAGCATCAGGTGAATCAGTTGGATCCACGCGAAGACTTACATCTGTTTGAAGCTGCTGCTCTAAACGTTCTTCAATTTTACGTGAAGTCACGTATTTTCCTTCACGGCCTGCAAATGGGCTGTTATTGACAACAAACGTCATTTGAAGTGTCGGCTCATCAATACGAAGGATTGGCAGTGCCTCTTGGTGTTCTACCGGACAAACTGTTTCACCTACGTTGATGTCTTCCATACCAGATACAGCGACAAGATCTCCAGCTTTCGCTTCATTGATTTCCACTCGTTTTAACCCTTGGAAACCAAAAATCTTTGTCACACGGAATTGTTTCACACTGCCATCAACTTTCATCAGGGCCACTTGCTGTCCTACTTGCATTGTTCCTCTGAATACACGGCCGATTCCAATTCTTCCAACATAATCATTGTAATCAAGTAGCGCCACTTGGAATTGAAGCGGCTCTTCATGGTTATCAATTGGGCATGGAATATGGTTGACAATTGCTTCAAACAAAGATTCCATGTTTTCATCTTGCTTGCTCGGATCATTACTTGCCGTACCATTGATTGCTGATGCATACACAACTGGGAATTCAAGCTGTTCTTCTGTTGCATCCAATTCAATGAACAAGTCAATGACTTCATCGACTACTTCAGCCGGACGAGCAAAGTCGCGGTCAATTTTATTGACAACAACAATTGGTGTTAAGTTTTGCTCAAGTGCTTTTTTCAGCACAAATCGTGTTTGAGGCATACAGCCTTCATAAGCGTCCACCACGAGAAGTACACCATCTACCATTTTCATGATACGCTCAACCTCACCACCGAAATCGGCGTGTCCTGGTGTATCTAAAATATTAATGCGTGTATCTTTATAATGGATCGCAGTATTTTTAGCTAAAATCGTAATACCGCGCTCTCGCTCTAAATCATTTGAATCCATGGCTCTCTCAGCGATATTTTCATTCGCACGGAAAGTACCAGCTTGATGGAGCAATTGGTCAACAAGCGTCGTTTTACCATGGTCAACGTGGGCAATAATTGCGATGTTGCGAAGATCTTTTCGAAGTTTCACATTTTCATCTCCTAAAATAATTAGATAACTTTCATATTATATCACAATCCCCTTTAAAATCCGATCGTTTTTCTGTAAACTTATATTAACTCTAAAAAAAGGGATGGAGATAAATGAAACAAATCAAATGGCTTCTATTATTATGTGCTTTACTTGCAGTCGTCAGTATGGCGTTTATTGGGGTATCTGTTGCAGAAAAAAGCATACTGGGAACATGCCTTAGTATCGTGTTCGCCTTGATTTTCATGGGTACAGGATTTACATTAAAAAGAAAATTAAACGTGCAATCATAAATTTTTTCAAAAGCCTTTTACCTTCTAC
This sequence comes from Bacillus sp. A015, assembly GCF_053851875.1. Lineage (NCBI taxonomy): Bacteria > Bacillati > Bacillota > Bacilli > Caryophanales > Bacillaceae > Bacillus > Bacillus sp. A015. Next base: position 1,113 of record NZ_JBSPZB010000001.1, on the reverse strand, counting down.
ATGTAGAAGGTTTTTTATTTTGAGCAAAAACAAGACCAATCACCTATTAAAACCCGAGTAATCAGACTGAAAATAGCATATAGACTTGGCAAATATAAGCAATCTGAACCTCTCTATTTTTCGACAAGAACTTTTATAGTTCTCCAAAATCAAACACAAAATTACATTTTTCCTATTCTTCCACAAACTTTCTCGTGGTATGCTGTTCTTGCAACAAAATTTAACAGAAAAGGGAGAGAAAAGAAGCATGAAGAAGTTTTTGAGCAAATCGCTCAGCTCTGTTGTATTTTTCGCTTTAGCTATCATTCTTACTTTCACAACAGTAGCTCCTGGGCAAGCAAGCGCTGCAACTTTCAAAGGGATTCCTTTTGAGCAGCAACAAATTATTAAAGAATTATTGGAGAAAAACGAGCGTGTCATCAACATTCTCATCAATTCATTTGTTGAGGAAGACAACAACTACACATTTGATGTGAAAAAAGCTGTTGAGCTCGGTCTGACTGAAGAAGAAGCGGCGACTGCTGAGAAATTCTTAGATCGCGCAGCTGTTCTTACAATCGTTTTCAGTGAAAGCATCACTAAAAACGAAAAAGGAAAATTAGTTTTTGATGCAGAAAAAGCGATTGAACTTGGTCTTACTAAAGAAGAAGCAACTAAATTCGAAAAGCTTTTCAAATCAGTGATCAGAATTGCTGATCTTGCTGGTGATGCACTTGTTCTAGACAAAAAAGGAAACGTTGTAATTGATTCAAAAATCGCAAAAGGTCTTGGATTCAAATCTACTGAATTACTTATTTTCAACCAATTGCTTAAGAAAATTCCTCAAGAGCAATTAAAAACTTTCTATGATGCAGTTCAACTTGCAAAAGAAAAATTAAACTAAGCTCGAAAAACCCCACCTGGTGGGACTGACCCCCGTTTTTGAGACAGGGATCAAAACACCTTTATACAGCCAATTGCCGATAGTTTATCGGTGATTGGTTGTTTAGTTTCGTTTGAATGCGAATGTTGTTATAATAATAAATGTATTCTTTGACAGTGCGTTCTACGATGGTGGTCGTCGTTCGATCAATGCTGTTAAGATAGAACGTTTCAGACTTTAGTGAGGAATGA